>JACPTZ010000099.1:19504-23087 GCA_016192525.1 Planctomycetota bacterium | reverse complement strand
CAGAACGTCGCCCACGATGGCCCCCGGCCGGTCGCTCATGAAGGCCTCTTTCTGATCGTCAGGGAGGGCGATCTCGTCGTAGACCTCGAAGAAGGTGGGGGTGTAGACGGCCATGGTCGCGAAGAATTCGCGCTCGTGCGCCGGGTCCTTGCCGCCGAACCAGTTGAGAAAGGTGGCGGACTTCACCTCGGGAATCTGCTGGAGGTCGGCCAGGTAGCGTCGCGGAAGGGTCATGACGAAGGTGACCTTGTGCCGCGTGGCGATGCGGTCCTTCGCGGCCACTTCGGCCGCCATGGTCCAGGACCAGATGATGGTCCGCAGCAGGACGAAAGTGAGAATGGCCACGGCCACCCCGGCCACCGTGAGAAAGGTGCGGAAGCGGTTCCAGCGGAGATTCCGGAGGCCGAAGAGGGCCAACTGGAGAAGCACCATGAACTCCCTGTCCCCCCCCCGAGGTTCCTAAAACGCTTCCAGCACACTTCGGGGGTCGCGGACCGGGTTGATCCAGACAAATGCCCCGAGAATCTCCTTGGTGGAGTGATGCCGGCCGAGGACCGTCTGCAGCCTGTCGTCCCGAGTGATAATGATGTGGTCTGCTGCGGCAGCAGCCTCCAACAGGTGACGGTCATCTTCGACCGCCGCGCTGTCGGCGGCCGAAAAACCGCTCGTGTCGATGATCATCTCCCGTGGTTGCAGGTCCTCGTCCAGTTTCTTTTTCGCGTACATGCTGAACATCCACTTCCGAGAGAATCTCGATGCGTGCTTCTCCCACTGCAGAGCTATCTCCTTGGTGCGGACAACCCTATGACAAATCTCAAGAATGGCCATCAGATGGGTCCGACAAGCAGTGGAGACGGACTCGCCAGTCAGCCCAGCGGCCCTGACTACATCCGCGTCGACGACCAGGAGGCGACTCGTGGTTGGGCTCACTTCTCGGCCCTCTTGGCCGTCGCTGCGTCCAGATAGGCCCTCTCCGCCTGCAACTCCGTCTCCCCAAAGTCCTCCGGCCAGTCTCCATAGCGACCAAATTCATCGAGGTCCGCCATCGAGACGGTCGTATCGCCATCCGGACCGCGCTTGAACCAATAGAGTCCTACATTGCTGGCATCCAGTTGTCCCTTGGCGACCAGGGTCTGGATCTCCAGAAGTAGCAAAGCGCTGTGGGTCTCTACAACGACCGTCGCACCGCGATTGGCGGCCCTCATGAGTGCGTGGGCCAGTCGTCCCTGAGCTCTCGGATGCAGGTGAATCTCCGGTTGCTCAAGATAGAGAATCTGACCGGGTCGCGCTACCAGCAGCGCAACAAGCACAGGCAATGACTGAGACACACCGAAACCGACATCGGCAATGCTCACCAAGTCGTGGGCGCCTCCTCGCTTCCCGCGAACGAGTCTCGCCACTTTCAGTTCGAGATTCGCATCGTCGATCGGCGCCGCCTCAACCTTCCAAGTGAGCCCCATGTCCTCCAAGGTCGCTCCGAGTTCGACCAGCCTTGCGTCATGTTCGGTTTTCCATTTTGAGAGTATGGAGGCCACATATACCTGAAACGGACCAGGGAACTGCGGTCCGGCCGCAGACCTGGAGTACGTCCTCAACGGATTCCCGCGGAGCCCAGGCAGGTGGATTAGCCCCCTGATCAAGTACGGGTACACGGAGTGTGGAATAAAGCCCGGAAGAATGGACGGGGATCCGCCTGGGTAATCGATTCCAAGGGAAAGGAAGCACCTGTCCCTGGTGACGACCCACCGGACGCTCTTCTCAAGAATGCCTGCGTCCTTCGGGACCTTCGCCTGTATCGCCTCAGAGGTCATGCTCTGGCGCCACTCGTCATTGTTGAAGATCATGCGGGTGATGCCGAAGCCACCCTCCCGCTGCGGTGCATACTCTGTCATCAGATGCTCGCTGGCGGAGAGATAGAGCGCACATTCAAAACTCGAAGCGCGCCCTACGCCAGCGCCGCCGCTGAGCAATTGCTCCGCGGATGTGAATCGCACGTTGGGACCGTCGAGAAGTAGTGCACCGGGATCCCCCGCGGACTCCAGGGTCTGCTTCATCAACAGCAGAGGCTGCATCATGCTCGACTTGCCCGAACAATTGGCTCCGGCAAGCAACGTGAGCGGGCGAACCTCGATGTGCTGTTTCTCTCTGATTGACTTGAATCCTCTCACATCCAGTCCGATGAGTCGCGCGTGTGGTCTAGGCATGATCAGATACCTCAAATCCAAGGCGTGAAAGGCGCTGGAGCATGTCGTACTGCACCAGGCATCCTACGAGAGTTTTCCCTTATCCAATTTCCGGATGATCGACGCCCGGGCGGCGGCCGCGGGGTCGTGCGTGACCATGACGATCGTCTTCCCGAACTCCTTGTTCAGCCTCTCGAGCAGTCCGAGCACCTCGTCCGCGCTGTGGCGGTCCAGTTCCCCGGTCGGCTCGTCGCAGACGAGGATCCTCGGATCGTGCACGAAGGCGCGGGCGACGGCCACGCGCTGCTCCTGCCCGCCGGAGAGCTGGGAGGGAAAGTGGTTCATCCGGTCTTCGAGGCCGACGATCCGAAGGGCGGTCTCGGTGCGGCGCCGGCGCTCCGCCGCCTTCAGGCTGGTGAGGAGGAGCGGCAGCTCGACATTCTGAAAGGCCGTGAGGACGGGCAACAGGTTGAACGACTGGAAGACAAATCCGAGCGTCCGGCCGCGCCACTTCGCTAGCGCCCCCTCGCCCAAGGCGGACAGGTCCTCCCCCGCCACCTCGATCCTCCCCGCCGTCGGCCGGTCGAGGCCGGCGATCAGATTGAGCAGCGTGGACTTGCCGGAGCCGGAAGGGCCCATCAGGGCCTCGAACGAGCCGTCGGGGATCTCGAGGTCGAGGCCGTCCAGGACGGGAATCGCCTCGTTCCCCCGCCAGAAGGTCTTCCGGACCCCGGTCAGCCGGGCCATCGGAGACCCGTTCCGGGCGGGGACGGGAGGGATCGGGGCGTTGACTTCGGACGTCATTCCAACTTCTCCTTTACCTGCTGTCCATCCGCGAGCGTCTCGGAGGGCCCCTTCACCACGCGTGTCCCGGGCGGAGGTCCCTGGGCGAGTTCGAAGCCGGCCCCGAAGGGAGAGCCGAGCGTCACCGCCACCATGCGCAGCATCTCCCCCTCCCCCACCACGAAGACCACTTTGCCCCCATTGCGATCGGCGACGGCCGAGGCGGGGACCACCGTTTTCGGGGGGACCTTGATCTCGTCCGCCCCGAGTTCCTTCGCGAGAAAACTGACGCGGGCCGCCATCTCCGGCAGAACGCCCTCCGGCGGATCGACGAACCGCACCTTCACCAGGGCGGTCGCCTTGGCCCGGTTCAGCCGCGGGCTGACCTCGTGGACGGCGCCGCGAAACCGGCGGCCCGGATAGGCGTCGAGGATGATCTCCGCGGGGCCGCCCGCGCGCACCTTCTCCAGGCGGGCCTCGGGAACGTCGCACTCCACCCGCAGCGAGGCGAAATCGGCGATCTCGATCACCGGCGCCGTCGCCACGGTCGGGGAGATGAGATCGCCCAGTTCCGGGGGACGATTGAGAACGACGCCGTCGATCGGGGCGAGCACGAC
>JACPTZ010000099.1:0-19495 GCA_016192525.1 Planctomycetota bacterium | reverse complement strand
ATTGAGAACGACGCCGTCGATCGGGGCGAGCACGACGGTGTTCGCGAGATTGGCTTCGAGGGTCTTGACCTCGGCCTCGATCTGTCCCGCCTCGGCGGCGGCGGCGAGCACCTCGGTCTCGGCCGCCTTGAGGGAGTCCTCCTGGACCCGCAGCCGCTTCTCCATATTCTCGGCGGCGGCCCGCGGGCCCACGCCGCTGTCGGCCAGCCCCTTCTCGCGGTCGTACTGGACGCGCGTCTCCACAACGGCGGCTCGCGCGGTGACCACCCGCGCCCGGGAGGTCGCCTCGCGGGCCCGGGCCGACTCCACACGGGCCTGGGCCGCCCCGAGGGCGCTGCGCTGCTCGGCGTCGTCGATCCGGAGCAGGAGGTCTCCCGCCTTCACGCGGTCCCCTTCCCGGACGGCGACCTCGGTGACGCGACCGATCACCTTCACTCCGACCCGGGCGAGGGTCTGCGGCACCACGTACCCGGTGGCGGTGAGCTCGACCGAGGCCTGGGCGGGCGACACCAGGGCGATCTCGGTCACGCTCACCTCGGTGCGGAAGAAACGGGCGCGGAGCCGGGGCAGCAGGAGGGAGGCCGCCCCGGCGATGAGCGCCACGACGATGAGAAAGGCCAGAACCCGCTGCCAGAGGGGACGTCGATCGGGATCGACATCGCGGGAGAGGCGGAGGGAGGCGAGGTCGGCCGAGAGGGGATCGTGCATGCGGTCAGTCCGTCCGCCTCCGGGGCGGTGGAGATCTGGACCCGACGAAACCGGGAGCCTACCACACGGGGGGGGGAGGCATCAAGGGGAGGGTGACCGCTTTTCCATTGACCCTGTGCCTTCCATGTGTTACCGTTTTTCTTTCGGCGCCGCAGCGGAGGAGGGGGCGGCGCATTCCGGGCCTCGCCATGCGTCTTTTCTCATCCGCCCTCATCGCCACGGTCCTCCTTCTGCCCGGCTGCGTCTCCGACAAGCGCCCGAAGGACCCGCTCAAGGCCCTGGCCTCACAGGACCCGAAGCACCGGGTGGAGGCCACCTTCGAACTGGCGAAGAAGGGCGACCGGTCCGCCATCCCGTCCCTCGTCCAGATCCTCCGGGACGACGACGTCAGCGTGCGCTACTTTGCCTGCATCGCGCTGGTCCGGCTCACCGGGCAGCGATTCGGGTTTCACGCCTACGCTCCGGAGCCGGAACGGGAGGCGGCCGTGCGCGAGTGGGAGAAGTGGCTGAAATCGCAGAGCGATACGGCGCGCGCCGGCGACGGAGCGCCCCCGGAGACCCCGGGGGGGACCAAGAATGCCAATTGAAGGATCGCGTCCGGTCGAGATCACCGTCCCGAGTCACCCGCAGTACATGACGATCCTGCGGCACTCCGTCTTTTCCATGTGCACGTTCGCGGGATTCGAGGCCTCGGAGGCCAAGAAGATCGTCCTGGCGGTGGACGAGGCGGTCACCAACGTCATCAAGTACGCGTACGAAATGGACTGCACCCAGGAGATCCAGGTCTCGCTGGCGGCCCATGAGGACGGGCTGGAGATCAAGATCCGGGATCGCGGAAAGCCGGTGGACGGGGCGACGCTGAAATCGCGGGACCTCACGGAAGTGCGCCCCGGCGGCCTCGGGATCCACTTCATCCGCAGCATCATGACGGACGTCTGCTACAAGCCGATCCCGACGGGCGGCACCGAACTGACGCTGCTCAAGAAGCGCGCGGCCATTCCGGCCAAGGAGTCGTGACATGGAAGTCCGAACGGAAGTCAAACAGGGCACCCCGGTGATCTACCTCTCGGGCGAGGTCGACATGTTCAATTCGCCCAAGGCCCGGGAGGCGCTTCAGGCCCAGGTCAAGCAGAAGGCGCCCACGATCGTCGTGAGCCTCTCGGCCGTCTCCTACATCGACTCGAGCGGGGTGGCGACCCTGGTGGAGTGTCTGCGCGGCGTCAAGGCGTACAAGGGGGCGCTGAAACTGGTGGGCGTGAACCCCGATATCAAGGACGTGTTCCGGATCGCCCGTCTGGCAGACGTGTTCCAGATCCTCGACACCGAGGAGGCCGCCTTCGGCGGAGCGGCGGCCCCCGCCCCGGGTACGGCCGCGCCCGGCGCCGCGGCCGCCCCGCCCCAGTAGACGGGTGACCCGGGCCCTTTCCCCCCGCCTCGACAGAATCCCTCCATGACCCCCCCTCTTCGCGACTCCCTGGGCTTCGCCGGTCAAAGCACCGGCAAGATCTTCGGCTTCGTCGGCGGCATGGGGCTCCTCTTCCGCGACTCGATCTGGTGGATGGCGCGCATCCCGTTCACCAAGGGGTCTCCGGTCATGCGCCGCGAGCCGGCCTTCACCCAGCTCGCCCGGGTCGGCGTGAGTTCGCTGGGGATCGTCTTCCTCGTCGTCTTTTTCGTCGGGATGATCCTCGCCCTCCAGATGGCGTACATTCTGAAGAAATTCGGCGCCATCGAGGCGACGGCCACCATCGTCTCCATCGGAATGGTCCGGGAGCTCTCCCCCCTTCTCACGGCGATCGTCATGTCCGGATTCGTCGGGGCCTCCATCGCGGCCGAGATCGGGACGATGAACGTGGGCGAGGAAATCCTCGCGCTCGAGTGCTCCGCGCTAGATCCCGTCCGGTTCCTGGTCGTTCCCCGCCTCTTCGCCACGATGCTCATGATCCCGGCGGTGACGGTGATGGCCAACGTGGTCGGCATCGCCGGCGGATGGGTGATCGCCACGCAACTTCTCGGAATGTCCTCCGATCTCTACATCAAGAAGGCGATCGACGCCCTCGTGGTGCGCGACGTCGTCACCGGTCTGATCAAGGTCGAGGCCTTCGCCGTCCTGATCGGCCTCGTGGCCTGCTACGAAGGGCTTTCGGTCACGGGAGGCGCGGAAGGCGGGGGCCGGGCGACGACCACTGCGGTGGTCTTCTCGATCGTGTCGATCCTCGTCACGGACTGTTTCTTTACGGCATTGTTCTATTTCGTGCTGAAGGCCTGATGGAACAGCCGATCCCGAAGGAGGTCCTGCCGCGCGACCCCGCCCGCTTCGCGGGGCGGCCGGCCGTCATTTCCTGCAAGGGGCTCAAGAAGGTCTTCGACGGACGGACGGTGCTCAAGGACATCAACCTGGAGATCGTCGACGGCGAGACCATCGTCATTATGGGGGGAAGCGGCTGCGGCAAATCCACCTTCCTCCGCCTCCTCCTCGGCGCGTACGCGCCCGACGGGGGGACGATCCACATCCTCGGCAAGGACATCGGGAACGCGGATGACGCCACGAAAGACGAGGTCCGCAAGCGGACCGGGATCCTCTTTCAAAGCGGCGCCCTGTTCAACTCGATGACGGTGGGCGAGAACGTCGCCCTGCCGATGCGGGAGCACACCCCGCTCACGGAAGACGTGATCGAGATTATGGTGAAGATGAAGCTGGAGCTCGTGGGCCTCCGCGACGCGGAGCATCTGAAGCCTTCGCAGCTCTCCGGCGGGATGCGGAAGCGGGTGGGGCTCGCCCGCGCCATCGCCCTCGACCCGAAGATCCTCTACTACGACGAGCCGACGACCGGGCTCGACCCGATCACCTCCGGCGTCATCAACACCATGATCATGGACCTGTCGAAGAAACTCCGCGTGACCTCCGTCGTGGTCACGCACGACATGGGAAGCGCCTTCACCGTGGCGGACCGGATGGCGATGCTCTACCTCGGCGAGGTCATCCAGATCGGGACGCCGCAGGAATTCCTCAACTCCCCCGATCCGCGCGTGCAGCAGTTCGTGTACGGAAAGCCCGATGGACCGATCCCGCTCCGGATGTCCCGGACGGACTACGTCGAAGATCTTCTCGCGGAAGATCCCCTGGCGAAAGCGAGGTAGGAAGGAGTCTCCTCTTATGGCCTATTCCCGGAACGAAATCACGGCGGGCGCCGTGATCACGGCCTCGGCCGTCACGGCGGCCTTCATGGTCTATTACGTGGGGAACTTCAAGAACATCTTCGAGGAGAAGGAGGACATCACCGTCTTCTTCAAGTCGGTGAGCGGACTCAAGCCGGGCGATCCGGTGCTCTACGCCGGGATTGACGCCGGAAACGTGAAGGAGATCCGCACCGCCGAGGTGAAGACCTCGGCCATCACGCTGGACGCCTTCGCGCAGCTCCCGGACGCGGAGCGGTTCGTCCTCAGCAAGCCCCGCCTTCCGGTCCTCTGCACCAAGGAGGGGACGGGGGACATCTACACGGTGGACCTCCCCCTGCCGGCCATCCGGAAGCTGATCCGGATGAAGGGGTTCACCGGCCTCGAGCAGGAACGCGACTTCCTGGCCGTCGCCCAGGGGAACGGACACGTCTTCATCCAGCAGTACCAGCAGGCTCTGGTGGACATCCTCGTCCCCGACTCGATGTCCGAGGGCGAGGCGCGGGCGCTGCTCGGGGCGGACAACAAGCCGCCGGAGGACCGGCGCGAAACGCGCGTCGCCGTGGTGCTGCGTCTCCCGCAGCGGTACGCCGTCCACCGGAACAGCCAGGTCCGGATCGACAAGACGCTCACCGGCAATCTCTCGGTCGTCGTCTCGCAGGGATGGGGACACGTGGTGGGAAAGGACGAGGTGCTGGTCGGGGATGAGCTCTCCTTCTTCGACAAGATCGCCGTGCAGGTGGAGGGCCTCACCTCCAAGATCGGGCCGCTGGTGGACGACGTCCACAAGACCGTGATCGACGTCCGCGCGACGATCGCGCACGTGAACGACGTCACCGTGAAGGAGAAGATCGATCCGGCCCTCGACAAGATCAACACGGGGCTGGAGGACCTGAAGGGGATCCTCGCCGAGAATCGGCCGACCCTCAAGACGACCATCGACAATGCGAAGGAGGCGGTGGACAACCTCAAAGCCGCCACGGCGGACGCGAAGGACGTGCTCGCCCAGAACAAGGACAAGATCGCCGGCACGCTCCAGAACATCGAGGAGATGTCGGTCAAGATGAACAAGGCGGGGGACGCGGCCCAGGAGATCCTCGCCAAGGTGAATTCGCTCGGCGACAAGGTGAACGGGATCGTGGACGAGAACCGCCGGAACATCGAGCGGACCGTGGCCAATCTGAAGACGCTGTCGGACGACGCCGCCGCGGCCGTGGCCGACATCCGGCGTCACCCGTGGCGGCTCCTCGTGAAGCCGGACGAGGAGGACGTGAACACGCTGAACGTCTACGACGCCGCCCGCGACTACAACAAGGGGGCCACCGCCCTCAACTCCGCCCTCCTCGACATGCTGGCCTACCTCGAGGCGCACCCCCAGGGGACGCCCGCCGACACCGTCCGTCTGAAGGACCTGACCGAACGGCTCGAGACGAGCCTCGGGAAGTTCGACGCGGCGGAGAATCACTTCTGGGAGACGATCAACGGCGGGGGCGGAAACCCCGGGACTGCCGCGCCGAAGGCGCAGTAGGGGAGCGAGTACGAAGTTACCGCATTGTCATCCTGAGCTCAGCCGGCCGCTTCGCCACACGCCTGTCCGCCATCCGTGTGGCGGAGATGGCGGACAGGCGTTTGGCCGCCCTGAGCGCAGCGAAGGAGAAGGATCGCCATCGTCGGAGCCTGCGAGCCACACACGCTGGTGATCCTTCGCCTCGGCCTGCGGCCGAGGCTCAGGATGACAAGGGACGGAACGGCAGCCCCGTACGGGACCGAGACCAGAGGCGCCTGTCAACAGGGGGGCGACCGCCCTTCGGCGGGGCTCAGGGCAGGCAAGGGTCGCCCCTGCGCTCGCCCGGATTCCCCGCCCCCCTTCGGCGAACCCGGAATGACAATCATTCTCAATTCGGACAAGTTACACTTGACGAGGGGCCGATAATCATCTTAGACTGGAGGCATGATCCCCCGCCGGTCCCGCCTGCGCGCTCCCCGGTCACACCCTGTGGATGGAGCACCCCATGCCCGAATCCGGACAGATCGTCTCAACCCTCGGTCCCGAACCGTGGAAAGCCCCCTGGTGGAAGACCACGAGAGGCGATGAAGTCACGCTCGGCTGGATTCTTCTCATCCACATCACGGCCGTGGCGGGGCTGATCCTGTTCCCGCTCCCCTCCTGGCCGGTGGCAATCGCCGCCGCCGCGCTGGCGTGGCTGGGAGGGATGGGGACGACGGTCTGCTACCACCGCACCCTCGCCCACCGGGCGCTGAAACTGAACGTCGTTCCCCGCCACACCCTCATCCTCTTCGCGATGTTCAACGGCTCCGGCGCCCCGAATTCCTGGACGGCGAACCACCGGCAGCACCGACATCTCCAGCCCGAGAATCGGCGGATTCTGGTGGTCGCATCTGAAGTGGCTGTGGCAGGCGGGGAACATCCCGGTGGCCCGATGGTGTCCGGACCTGAGCGTGGCGCAGTACCGGTTCTGGACGCGGATGCAGATCCCGGTCCTCACGCTCTCCTTCTTCGGCGGGCTGCTGATCTCTCCGGAGGCCTTCTTCTGGCTGGGCGCCATCCGGCTCGTCCTCTCCCTCCACGGGCAGTGCTTCGTGAACAGCATCTGTCACATGAAGCCCGGCGTGGCCCCGGGCGAGGACTCCAGCCAGAACATCCTCTGGCTCGGCCTGCTCCAGTTCTTTCAGGGCGAAAACTGGCACGGCAACCACCACGCGAAGCCGCTCTCGGCCCGCCTCGGGTGGCGCTTCTGGCAGGTGGATTCCGGCTGGTACCTGATCTGGGTGCTGGAACGGTTCCGCCTCGCCACAAACGTCAAGCGCCCGGACTATGGTGGACCGGCCCTCCCCGTCGAAGCCGCCCCGGTCCCCGTGAGCGCGGCGGCGTAGGGCCGCGCCTCCCCCCGGGACCCTCTCTGCCCCTTCCTCCCCCCGTTCCCCCACTGCTCCATCACGCCCTTACCCGCCCCCCTCGATCGCGTTCGGATCCCCATTCGCGTCCAGATCCTTCGCCGGCATCGCGTTCGGCGACCCGTACTCGGCCTTGCTCTTGTCCCACCAGGCGAGCCAGGCCTTCGTGTCCGGTCCGAGCTTGGCCTCCGTAATCCCCTGCAGGGCGTGAACGATGGCGTCCCGCTCCATCTCAATGGTCTCGCCGCCGGGCGCCGTCACCGTCGTCCGGACACTCGCGATCCGGATCCGGGGCGTCTCGATCTGCACCCGCGCCACCAGGGTCTGGTCGGCATTCTGTCCGAGGAAAGTCGAGACGTTCAGCGGATAGATTCCGGCCGTCACCGGGCCGGGATCGAGCTGGGCCACCGTCGCGCGAATCTCGATCGTCACGTAGTAGAGAGTGTAGATCAGGTAGGCCACCGAGGCCCGCTCACCGAGATCCTCAAGCGCGAGGGCCGAGCGGATGCGTTCTCCGCCGACCCCTTCGACGAGCGACTTCTCCAGCCAGGGAACCGCCTCCTGGGAACCGAACGACTTCACCGTCGCCCACGCTGACTTGCGGACCTCTTCGTCCCGATCGGCCACCGTGGATCGTACGAGCCGCTCCACCACCTTCCACTTCAGTTCGACGTACTTCATCTGATCGGCGTAGCCGCCGTTCTTGGCCCACGCCTCCTCGACTCCGGGCATCGCGCCGCCGATCAGATCGATCGCCATCCGCCGCACGGGCCGCATCGAGTCGCCCATCTTCGTCAGCGCCCCGGCCACGCGGTACTCCGGCGGAATCGTCTCCAGCTCCGCCTTCGCCGCTGCGGCCGCCTTCGCATCGTACCCGTTCGCCTTCATGAGGAGCACCTGGACCCTCTCCTCGCCCTCGCGCCGCTCCTTCTCTGCCTTCGGAATCCATTCGTTCTTGTAGCGAACAAACCCCTGCGCCGTCATCGCCTCCTCCCGGGTCATCCAGCGGCCGTCCTGGTGGACGTACCCGAGTGCCTCTCGCGCCTCGATCTGGTCCGGATCCAGCGCCAGCACCGCCTCGTACTCCGCCCTCATCTCCCTGAAAATCTTCTTCTCCCTGCACCATCGGGCGAGCGCGAGCCGATGCTCGACCGTCGGTGATGCGCCCAGCTTCTTCAGCCGGACCGGGTACTCTTCCGACGGCGAGAGCCCCTTCTCGATGCGGAGAACCTTTGCCCGGGGAAAGTCCATCGACCCGATCGGGGTCTGCACCGTGACTGTGTCGCCGTGCTCGATGGCGGTTCCCTCGAGCTTGCGTCCATCGGTGAGGTAGATGGTGTCGCCCGCGGCGATCCGCGCCAGCGCGGAAGCCGCGCAAATGACGAATCCGGGCAGGGTCAGGCGCATGTCGATTCCTCCGGTCGGGAGAGGGCCGCAGTTGTCCAGTGTTCAGGCTCGCAAACAGGGTGCCGTTCCGCAAGCGGCACCGGCGATCCCTGTTTCGGCAAGGTGCATCAGCACAATGACATGCGACGCCCCCCACCGCATCAACAAGCGCATCCTAACCCGACGGCTCGTTCGGATCAAGGCCGTTTACTCGGAGGATCGTCTCTTTGCGCGCCCGGACCGGCCCCTCGGGGGCGCCGCGCAGGCCCCCGGGACGAACGAAGCCCCGGCGCGTTGGAGATCGAGCCCGCCCCGCGGGAACGCAACTACCGAAGGAACTCGCCACCCAAGACCCGAAACCGCCCTCACGCCGGCTGCGTCTTCCAGCGGCGGTGGATCCACAGCCACTGATCCGGGTGCCGGCGGACGTAGACCTCGATCTGCCGGGTCGCTTCCACCAGAATGCGCCGGGTCTCGGAATCTCGATCCGCCGCGGGGTCGGCGACGATCGGTTCGCCGAACTCGATCGAATAGCGGTAGGTGTCGCCGAGGCGATAGGGATTGAAGGGGATCACGGCGGCTCCCGTGCGGATGGCAAGCGTGGCGGCGGTGGGGATCGTCGAAGCGGGACGGCCGAAGAAGTCCACGAACATCCCCTCGTCGCGTGCGTCCTGGTCGATCAGCACGGCCAGCATCTTGTTCGAACGCAGGGCCTCCAGCACCCCGCGCACGGCCCCCCGCTTCTCGAGAATCTCCTGGCCCTGGGACCGTCGCACGCGGTTCAGGTACTCATCGAGCAGCGGATTGTCCTGGGGTCGCGCCACCGAGACGAGCGGGTAGTCGAGGAGCGTCATGGCCAGCCCGCCTATCTCCCAGTTTCCGAGGTGGGCGCCGACGAGGATGAGCCCCTTCCCCCTCGCGAGCGCCCGCTCGATCCGGTCCATTCCCTCGAACCGGGCGATGCGGTCGAACGTGTCGAGCGTGAAGTGCCGGTCGGCGAAAAGGAGATCGGCGATCACCCCGGCGAAGTGGCGATAGACGCCGCGGACGATCCGGCGGCGGCCGGAAGGAGAGAGGGTGTCGTGGTACGCGGCCCGGAGGTTTTCTTCGCCGATCCGGCGATGACGCCGATCGAGGGAGCAGGCGAGCCCGCCGAGCCCCCGCAGGAGACGCATCCCGTGCTCGGGGCCGAGCGCCCGGACCGCCGTCGCGGCGGACCGGAAGGCCCAGTACTGGAGGCGGAAGACGGCGGGTTCGAGGCCGAGCGCCCGCCGCCACCGCTTCCAGGCCTTCATGTCGCGCCTCCCGCGGCGGGACGCGCGAAGAGACCCGCCAGACGCTGCTCCAGAATCTCGCGGCCGGTCCGGATCGTGAAGGAGATCCGGAGCACCGCCACCGGAAGGATCCAGCGGGCCCTGGGGTCGAGCCGGGCGGCGTCCTTCTCCGTCGTGCAGAGGACCTCGCACTTCTTCGAGAGTCCGCGACGCTGCGCCTCATCGAGTTCATCCGGAGTGAAGAGGTGGTGGTCCCTGAAGATCGCCGTGGCGCCGATCTGGAGGTCCATCTGGTCGAGCGTGCGGAGAAAGGCCGAGGGGTTCCCGATGGCGCAGAGGGCGAGCACCCGCTTGCCGTACCAGCGCGAGGCGGCCTCCCGCTTCCCCTCGGGCCAGACGGTCCAGGCGAGCGGCTCGTGCGTGGCCTCGAGCACCGGCACCCCGGCGGCTTCGAGCGCGATCTGCTTCCAGGCGTCCACCTGGGCCGCGGGGGCCTGGTCGACGCGCGTCAGGACGACGAAGGTGGCGCGCTTCAGCGCCGAGCAGGGCTCGCGGAACGGCCCCCACGGGAGAAGCCGGTGACGGCGCGAGGGCGGAACAGTGGCGTCGAGACAGACGAGGTCGAGATCGCGGGCAAGCCGGCGGTGCTGAAAGCCGTCGTCGAGGATGACCACATCACGGGACTTGTCCTCCAGCGCTGAAGTTCCCGCCCGGAGACGGTCGGGATCGGCGCGTCGAACGACGCCCGGATACTCATGACGGAGGATGAAGGCTTCATCATCGGGAGTGGTCCCGCCGGAGGTCTCGCCGTAGCCGCGCGAGAGGACGACCGGCTTGTGGCCGTGGGTGATGCACCACTTGATGAGCCACTCGACGAGCGGCGTCTTCCCGGTCCCGCCGACCGAGAGGTTTCCGACCGAGATGACGGGGGCGCGCAGCCGTTCGGCCTTTTTGAACATCTGGGTGGTATTGCGCGCCGCGACCGCCGCCCGCATGAGGAGCGAGGCGGGGGCCAGGAGATGAAGGCCGGGATGGCCCCACGGATCATGCTGCGGAATGGGGGGAAGGATCGAGCCCGAAGCGGTGAGGGGCGTCAGATCGGGCCCGCCCGGGGGAGGCGGCTCGTTGGCCATTGGCACATTCTAGCGGGGATTGTCCGGGGGTCAAGGGTTCTGAGGGGACGGGGAGCGCAAGGCCCCTCCGCAAATGAGCTGGCAAAGGCCCACGAGGAACGCCGGCCCGATAACCTTTGACCCGTTCCGCCGGGCAGGCTAGCATTCCCGCCTCATGCGAACTGCCCTCGTCGTCCTCCGGCGACCTCGATTCATCCCGACGGCCCTTCTCCTCGCGACGGCGGTCGTCCTCATCGCCGGCTGCCCGAACTCGCGCCCGCGCCCCGTCCGTCCCGGCGCCCCGGGGCCGGCGGCCGTCGTCCCCCCCCCCGAACTTCCCGAACAACCCACCATCAGGTACCGGATCGACGCCTGGTTCGATCCGACGACGCATCTCCTCCGCGCCCGCGCCTTGTGCGACATCCCGCGCCCGGACGGGGCCCCGCCCATGCTGGACTGGACGCTCCACGCCGCGCTCGACGTCCAGTCGTGCGCCGTGGACGCTCGAACTCTCCTACTCCGGATCGATCGAGGCGCCGCCCGTGAAGGATCCCGAGGCCACGCACGCCGCGGGCGACCGCTCCCCGGGGACCATCGGAGTTGAAGGGGTCTATCTCGACGGCGGCACCGGGTGGTATCCCGGATTCGGTCGCACCATGGGTCTTTTCGACGTGAACGCCGACGTCCCCGAGGGGTGGGACGCCGTCTCGCAGGGTCGCCCGGGAGGCAAGGCCCGTGGAGGCGGCCGGGCCCGGGTCACCTGGACCAACTCGATCCCCGCCGACGGATGCTCCCTTGTGGCCGGGCCGTACGTGGTCAACACGACGAAGTGGGGCCGCGTCACCATCAGCACCTACCTGCACGCCGAACACGCGTCCCTCTCTCCGACCTACCTCGAGGCGGCCAAGCGGTTCCTGGAGTTCTTCTCCGGCCGTCTGTGCCCGTATCCCTATCCGCACTTCTCGATCGTCGAGAACTTCTACGACACCGGGTACGGCATGCCGGGCTTTACCCTGCTCGGCTCGAACGTCGTCGCCAAGCCGGAGCGGTACGCCGGCGCCGTCGGCCTCGGCCACGAGATCCTCCACTGCTGGTGGGGAAACTACGTCTTCGTGGACGAGACCGACGGAAACTGGTGCGAGGGGCTCACCACCTACGGCTCGAACTACGGATGGGTGGAGGCGATCGACGGGCCCGAGGCGGCGGGGGAGGCCCGACGCAAGATGCTCGAACACTACTCGGTGATCGTCAACGACCGGAACACCTATCCGCTCCGGCAGTTCGGCGGGAAGGTCCACGAGGTCGACAACGAGGTCGGCTACACGAAGGCGGCGATGCTTTTCCACCTGGTCCGGCGCCGGATCGGCGACGCCGCGTTCGATGACGCCCTCCGCGAGGTCCTCCAGACCCACGGCGGCCGCCGCGCCTCCTGGGCGACTTTCGCCGACGCCTTCTCGCGCCACGGCGGCGAGTCTCTCGACGTTTTGTTTTCGCAGTGGCTCGACCGGTCCGGCGAGCCGGCGGTCTCCCTGACTTCGCCCCGCGTGGAGCCGGTCGCCGGCGGGAAGGGGGTGAAGGTGCGCTTCACCCTGACCCAGGGTACCCCGCCCTGGTCGCTCCGGCTCCCGGTCCGGATCCGGGGACCGAACGACTCCCTTCGGCAGACCGTCACGCTGGACGAGACGCGGGCGGAGTTCGAGTTCGGCTTCAGCGAACCGCCGGAGTCGATCACCGTCGACCCGGACGACGATCTCCTGCGTCGCCTCGGCAGAACCGAGGTGGCGCCCTGCCTGAATCTCACGCGGCACGATTCGCCCCGTCTGCTGGTCTACCCCACCGGCGGCACGTCCTCGGACAAGCCCACGAACGAGGCCCTGCGGGCGATGGCGGACCGGCTCTTCGCCACCGGGGGCTGGGAGATGCTCGCGGACACCGCCGTCACCGACGAGAGTCTCACGCGCGCCTCATGCCTCCTGCTGGGCTCCGCCGCCACCAATGTCGTGACGGCCCGTCTCATGACCCGCGGCGCCTCCTCGGTGCGGGCCACGGGTGAGGCGGGCGCGTTCACCGTCGACGGAGTTCGGATCGCCGAGGCCGACGCCGCGCTCCTCCTCAGCGTCCGCCACCCGAGCGATCCCGTCCGGACCGTCACCTATCTCTGGCCGAACGGCGCCGAAGCGGCGGCGGCGAGCGGGAGGTTCCTGCTGTACTACGGTTGGGACCAGTATGTGGTCCTCCGCAAGGGAATGGCGGCCGAACGGGGGACCTTCGACCCGCGGCCCAGTGCCGCCCGTCACGAGTTTTCACGCGTCTCCTCGGTTCAGGGTCTGCAGATGCACGCCCTCGTCCAGTCCCTGAGCGCCCCCGAGATGCGGGGAAGGGGGAACGGTTCGCCCGAGATCCTGAAGGCGGCCGGAACCATCGCGGAAGCCTTCCGACAGGCGGGACTGCATCCGGGAGGGAATGACGGCGGCTACCTGCAACCCTTCACGATCCTCCTTCAGGACATCGACGCCGAGCGGATGCTCCCGACGATGGAGGTCACGCGCGGCGAGAAGGGAAGCCCGCCCGAGATCGTGTCGCTCGGCGCGGAATTTCTCCCGGCGAATCGGACGTCCCAGGGCAGCGTCGATGCGGACACGATCGCGGCCGGATTCGGAATCCACGCGCCGGAATACGGATGGAGCGACTACGAGGGGTTGGACGTCGCGAAGAAGGTCGTCCTGGTTCGCGCGGGCGAACCGGCGGAGTGGGGCGAGAAGTTCGGAACGAAGCGCGCCACGCCGCACGCCGGACTGTGGAGGAAGGCGCTGGCGGCCCAGCGGGCGGGCGCGGCGGCGCTCGTCGTGGTGCTCCCTTCGGCGGAGGAGGCGGGATCGGTGCGAGCCCCCGCGATGGAGACGATGGCGGCGTGGCCGGCCTGGCTCCCGGATCGACAGCAGAAGAAACTGGCCGGGCCGGAGGCGGCCCTCCACGGCGAGACCGGCGCCACCCTGGCCACGTCTCTGCAGTCGCGTCAGCCCCTGCCTCCATATCCCGTCGCGCTGCCGTGTCTGGTCGTGCGGGGTCGGAGCTGGGAGGAAGTTGTGACGAGGAGTCATCTCCGGTTCGGAGTCGCGCTCACGGAGAAGACCACGCCCGCGGCGAACGTGGTCGGGATCCTGCCGGGCGCCGATCCATCCCGGGCGCACGAGGCGGTGATCCTCGGAGCGCACTACGACCATCTGGGAGTCGATGCGCAGGGCACCCCGTTTCCGGGCGCGAACGACAACGCCTCGGGAGTCGCCGCCCTGATCTCCATCGCGAGAGCCTTCGGCGAGACGGCCACACGACCGTCCCGGACGATCGTCTTCGTGGCCTTTGCAGGCGAGGAGCTGGGACTCTGGGGATCGCAGGCCTTCGTGGCGAATCCGCCGGTGAAGATGCGCGACGTCGTGGCCATGCTGAACGTCGACATGTGTGGCCGCGGCGGAAGGGACGAGCTGGCGCTCATCGGCGTCCTCAGAAACCCCTCCCTCGCCAGAGAGGTGGAGGCCGCCAATGCGTCGGTCGGGCTCCAGCTCAAGACCGACATTGAGTTCGCCTTCCCCTGGGGGAGCGACCACTGGCCCTTCCACGTCGCGGGGGTGCCCTCGCTCGACTTCACCTCGAGCCTCTTCCCCGAGTACCACACCATCGGCGACACGGCGGACCGGCTCGACCCGATGAAGATGGAGCGATCGGCGCGGCTCCTCTACCTTACGGCGCATCGCCTCGCGTGGGGCACGGGCCGGTTCCCGTTCCCGAAGGAGGTGGAGGTGCCGTATCTGAAGCGGGAGGGGGGAAAGTAGGGACGAAGCCGATCAGCCGCGAAGCAAGTCCAGATAGCACCCCTTGATCTCCTCCACCATCTTCCGGTGATCGAACATCCCGCGGCAGCGGACACGGCCGCGCTCCGCCATGGCGGCGGCGCCGGACCGGTTGGCAAGAAGGTCGAGAGTGGCCCCGGCGAGCGCTTCGACGTCCCCCGGTCTCACCCGTCGGCCTGTGACCCCGTCCTCGACCACCTCGCGCGCCCCGTCGACATCGTAGGAGACGACCGGCTTCCCGGCGAGCAGGGCCTGCGGAATCACCCGCGCGAGCCCCTCGCGGTAGGAGGGATGTACGACGACGTCCGAGGCCTGCAGACAGGCAGGGATGAGATCGGGCGCGACGAGGCCGGCGAAGTGCACCCGTCCGGCAAGCTCGCCCCGCGACGCCCGCCCCTCCAGAGAGGCTCGAAGAATCCCGTCCCCCACGAGGAGGAGATGGGTGGCGGGACGCTTCCCGATCACGCGCTCCATCGCCTCCAGCAGGTCCCCGTGTCCCTTGTGCGGAAAGAGCCTCGCCACGCACGTCACCAGATCGACGCCGGAGGGAATCCCGAACCGCGTCCGAATCGAGCCCGCCTCGGGGTGTGGCCGCTCAAAAGTCTCCATCTCCATCCCGCTCCGGATCGTGATGAACTTCGATCGCGGCGCGACCCCGGCGGCCACCGCCTGGTCGGTCATGGCGTCGGCGACGCTGACGAGCCGGTGCGCCCACCCGGCCGCCCGTCGCTCGCACCATCGGTAGAGCGAGTTGCGCCACGCCGACTCATAGGGGTGAAAGGGAAGACCGTGGATCGAGTGAACGACCCCCGGCACTCCCGCCCAGTTCGCGGCGAGCCGTCCCAGGAATCCCGCCTTCGAGCTGTGCGTATGAACGATCCGGGGCCGCAGCGACTGGAACGCTTCGAAGAGCGATTGGAGGGCCGCGGCATCGCGGATCGGATGAAGTTCGCGCTGAAGCGTGGGGATGATCCTCAGATCGAGGCCGCTCCGGCGGGCCCGCGAAACGAGGTCCCCCTCCGGACCCTCGGCGGGGCCGCTGAGGAGCGTCACCTTCCACGCGGGATCGGCGGCCAGGCCCTCGCAGGTGAGGAGGGTGTTCTCCTGAGCCCCGCCGAGGATCAGGCGGGTGATCACATGGACGACGTGGACCGGCTCCGCCGTGTCAGACATGCGGGCGTCGGGCCCGGTAGTCGACCCGCTCCAGGCAGAGCCCCTGCGGCGGGGCCGTCGGTCCGGCCTCCCGGCGATCGCACGCGTCGCGCACTTCGGCCACTTTCGCCGCCGGCCACTTTCCCAGCCCCACCTGCGCCAGCGTCCCGACCATGGTCCGCACCATCGTGTAGAGAAACCCGTTGCCGACCACTTCGATCCGAATCCACGACCCACGGGTCCCGATCCGCAGGGCCCGGATGGTCCGCACGCAGGAGGCGTGACGGTCGGTCTCGCTTCCGAACGACGTGAAGTCGTGCCGCCCCACGAGGGCCCGGGCGGCCCTCCGCATCGCCGCCGCGTTCAACGGGCGTCGCACGAGCCAGGCCCGGTCTCGGTCGAGGGCGGTGCGCGTCGGGTGATTCCAGATCGAATACGCGTAGGTCTTCCACTTCGCTCCGAACTGCGCGTGGAAGGACGCCGGGACGAGCCGGGCCTCGTGCACGACGATGTCCGGCGGCAGATGCGCGTTCAGCGCGTGCGGGAGGCGGGTGACCGGAATGCGGGTCGTCGAGTCGAAGTGCGCGACCTGCCCGCGGGCATGAACCCCGGCATCCGTCCGGCTGGCCCCGATCAGGGTGACGGTCTCACCCGTGACGCGGCGAATCGCCTCCACGACCTCCGCCTGCACCGAGCGATGTCCCTTTTGAATCTGCCAGCCGTGAAAGGCGGTGCCGTCGTATTCGAGGGTCAGGCGGATGCGGGAGGCTCCGCTGCCGGAAACGGCCCCCCTCCGATGTGCCCGATGTGCGACCATGGCGGGGCCTTATCCCGGCGTTTTCACCACGGGAGTGATCCTGAGCGGGGTCTCCACGAACACCCTCTGCGCCATGGTTCACGCTCCCCTTTCCAGCAGGCACTCCGCGATCTGGACGGCGTTCAGGGCCGCCCCCTTCCGCAGATTGTCGCTCACGATCCAGAGATGGAGCCCGCAGGGGACGCTCGTGTCCTCGCGGATGCGCCCGACGGCGACCGGGTCCCGACCCGCGCTGGACGTCGCCAGGGGATAGGACTGCGCGGCCGGGTCATCGATGACCTCGATCCCGGGCATCGCCGCCAGCAGTTCCCGCGCCTGTGCCGCCGATATCTTTTTTTCGGTCTCGACCAGGATCGCCTCGCTGTGCCCGCGCTCGACGGGGATGCGGACGCAGGTGGCGGTGATTCGAAGGTCCGGAATCCCGAGGATCTTCCGGGTCTCCTTCATCATCTTCCATTCCTCGGTCGTGTACCCCCCCTCGCCGAACGCCTTCGACTGCGGGATCTGGGGAATCGCGTTGAAGGCGATCGGGTGCGGAAAGATCTCGCGGCGGAACGCCCCTCCCGCGAGCACGGCCTCCGTCTCGCGTTTCATCTCGTCCACCGCCCGGAGCCCGGCGCCGGACACCGACTGAAAGGTGGTGGCCGCCACGCGCGTCAGCCGTCCGAAGTCGTGGAGCGGCTTCAGCGCGAGCACCATCTGGGTCGTCGAGCAGTTCGGGATCGAGACGATGCCGCGATGCGAACGGAGCGCGTCGCGATTCACCTCCGGCACGACCAGGGGGACTTCCGGGTCCATCCGGAAGGTGCTGCTGTCGTCGATGGCGACTCCGCCCGCCTTCGCGACGATGGCCGACCTCCGGGAGGCCAGGCAGCGCACCTCGTCCGTGGGAAAGCGCCGGTCCTCCAGAATCCGGAGCGTTTCGAGCCCGACGGCGCCCGTCGCTCCGGCGATGGCGATCACGTTTCTCGGCATGAATCACTTCCTCCGACGATAGGTTCCGCTGCGTCCGCCGCGCTTTTCCTCGAGGCGGATGGGGCCGAGCGTCATCCCCCGGTCGACCGCCTTGCACATGTCGTAGACGGTCAGCGCGGCCACGGCGGCGGCGGTCAGCGCCTCCATCTCCACTCCGGTGCGGTCGGTCGCGCGGGCGGTGGTACGGATTTCCACCCGGCGGGGAGGCCGGGCCGCACACTCCACGGTCACCTGCGTGAGGGCGATCGGGTGACAGAGCGGGATCAACTCGTGCGTCCGCTTCGCCGCCTGTATGCCCGCCACCCGGGCCACGGAGAAGACATCGCCCTTGGTCAACCTGCCGGCCCGCAGGAGCCGGAGCGTCGCCGGCGACATCCCGATACGCGCGAAGGCGACGGCGGTTCGCTCGGTCGGCGGCTTGCCGGCGACGTCGACCATTCGCGCGGTCCCGTCCTCGGCCACGTGCGTCAGGCGGGATGCGCCGCGTCGCCCTCGATCCACGAGACCCCGTCGGCGCCGTGCTCCTTCTTCCATATCGGCACGTCCTTCTTGATCCGTTCGATGGCGAACCGGCAGGCGTCGAACCCCTCGGCGCGGTGCCCCGCGCTCACGGCGATCGCCACGCTGATCTCCCCGACCGACAGGGACCCGAGCCGGTGGACCAGAGCGGCCCGACACACCCCCGGCTGCGACGACGTGAGCCGTTCGATTTCCGACAGCGCGTTCTCCGCCATGGCGGCGTACGCCTCGTAGTCGATCGCCGACACGGAGCGGTCCCGGGCGTGATCGCGGACGACGCCCAGGAAGAGGACAATCGCGCCGGCCCGGGAGTCGGTCACCCCGCAAAGGAGACGATCGACCGAGACCGGCTCGCGCGTGAGGTGCAGCGCCGCCGACCCGGCCCCCCCGCTCACGGGGGGGAGAAGCGCCACTTCGTCCCCCTCGCCCAGGGGATGCGTCCGCGGCACGATCGACTGATTGACGGCCACGGCGACGACGGCCAGCCGTTCCGCCAGCCCGGGGTGCGCCCGCGCCACGGAGTCGCATACGGCCTGCACGGTGGCCCCGGCGGGCAGATCGAGTTCCACCCCCCCGCGATTCTGCGGGGTGGACAGCGAGGCGAAGAGCAGGACGCGCACGCGCGGCATGCAGCCAGTATAGAGGCCCCCGACCCGGCGAACCAGCGATTTCGGGAGGAGGACGGAGCTCCGACGGGCCCCGGCGCAGGATTGTGTTGCTTGACAACGCCACGCGGGACAATAGACTCTCCCCATGGAGGTGCGACGTGTCCACACCCTGGGTCAGAGTCGGCGGCATCACGCTCTTCGATGAGGCGGTTCTCCTCGAGATGAAGATCGGAGAGGGCCGTGATCTGCTCGAGGCCATCGCGTTCCGGAAGGTCGCCGCCGCCCGCGCCCGGGAGGCCGGGATCACCCTCTCCGGGGAGGAAATGGAGGACGCGCTGACCGGGTTTTATACCGAACGCGACCTCTTTGAGCCGGAGCAGATGGTCGCCTGGCGCCGGTCGGTCGGGGTGGAGGAGGAGGACATCCGCCGCCATCTCTGGGAACACCGGCTGGTCGAGGCCTACCGCCGGCACGTCGGCTCGCCGGAGGCCGTTGAGAAGCGGTTCCGGGCGAATCAGCCCGACTACTCCCGCGCGGAGGTGGAGGTCTTCACCTTCGCCAACGAGGGGGCCTCGCGGGAGTTCGTCCTCGCCGTCCGCGAAGGGGAGATCATGGACGCTCGGGGGGAGACGCGACAGGTGAGCCGCCGGGATGCGCCTGAAGAGATCGCCGCCGCACTGTTCTCGTCCCGGGCCGGGGAACTTCTCGGACCGGTGGAGACGGGGGAAGAGGAGACCCGCTACGAAGTCTTTCGCCTGGTCCACCGCACGCATCCGCAGCTCGACGAGGCGCTGCAGGAGGCGATCCGGGACGAACTCTTCCGCGAGGCCGTGGGGGCCGTCCTGTCCCGCGATCCGATCTCCTTCGTGATGACCTCGCCCGGGGGAGTGGCCCCCACCCGGATCCGGCCGGTGACGGACGAGGACGGGACAAGAGTGGTGGGCGATCTCTAGTGATCCGTCAACGCTAATTGTGCGGGTGCCTTGCCGTTGTTGTTTCCCCC
>JACPTZ010000098.1 GCA_016192525.1 Planctomycetota bacterium | reverse complement strand
GAATCGACGCGCCCCGGCCGCGTGGCTGGGATCGGCGAGGACGGGGAGACGCGCCCGCTCATGGAGCACCGGGATCGCGCCGACGTCGAGGGTGAACCGGAGGGAGGTCTCGAAGGTGCGGATGCCGCGCTCGCACAGGAGGAGGCGGGGCTCCTCAATCCCGGCATGCAGGCGGCCCAGCAGCACGTATTCGGCCGCCATCAGGAACTCCTCGATCGTGGCGGCCAGGCCGCGCTTGAGCAGCACGGGCCGTCCGGCGGGGTGCTTCCCCACGCGGAAGAGCAGCGGGTAGTTCGCCATGTTCCGGGAGCCGATCTGGATCACGTCGGCGTACTCGGCCACAAGATCCACATGGTCCGGATCGAGCGCCTCCGTGACGACCGGAAGGCCGGTCTTCTCTCTCGCGCGCGCGAGGTGGACCAGTCCGCGCTCCCCGAGTCCCCCGAAGGCGTAGGGCGAGGTGCGGGGCTTGAAGGCCCCTCCCCGAAGCGCCGCGGCGCCGGCCTCCTTCGCCATGCAGGCGATCTCGAGGACCTGCGACTCGCTCTCCACGCTGCACGGACCCGCAATGAGGACCGGGTCGCCGGCGCCGATCTCCACCCCGTTCGGCAGCCGCACCCCGCCCCGACGTCCCTCCGCCGAGACGAGCGGATGATCCGCGGAGAGCGCCACCGCCCGGGCGACGCCCGGTTCCCGGCGTACGCGTTCGATCGCCGACCCCGGCTCCGAGCGCACGACGAGGAAACTCGAGTCGTGCCAGCGGCAGCGCTCGTCCTCGGGCGAGGGAATATCCAGAAGCGCGAGCACGCGCCTCACCGCCTCCTCCGCCCCGGGCCTGAAACTCACGACGATGGGCATAGCAGCCTTTCCGTGGACCCTCAATCCTGAATCACCGCCACCGCCTCCAGCTCCCCCAGCAGATCCGGCCGGCAGACGTGCGCCACCACCGGCACAGTTGGGAACGGGAGCGGCCCGGTCGCCCGGAGGCAGGTCTCCAGGGTCGCGGCATCGCGGCTGAAGAGGGTCGATGAGACGATGTCCGACAGCCCGGCGCCCTCGGATCGCAGGACCGCCTCGACGCTCCGCAAAGTCTCGATGGCCTGGGCCGCCGCGTCGCCCACGTGGACCGTTCGACCGGCCGCATCAAGGCTCGCCGTTCCGGAGACGTGCACGGTGCGGTGTCCGGCGCGCTCGATGACCGCGCCGCGGGAAAAGGCGGAGCCGTAGGAGATGGCCTCGTTTTGGAGCGGCGTCCGGCGGATGAAGCGGAGCGGCAGACCCTCGACGGCGAGCAGGTCCATCTGGCACTCCTCCCCCCCCCCGCTGCGCCCCTGGATTCCGGTGCTCGCGGGGAAGCCGACGTCCGGCCCCACGCCCGCCTCCTGAAAGTGCCGCCTCCGCACCCGGTTGAACTCGCCGTACCAGTCGAGCAGGCGCGCCAGATAGATCCAGGTCCGCGCCGCGTTCCCCCAGGACAACCCGTTCGTCCGAAGCGTCTCCCGGACGCGATCGAACATCGACTCCGCCTGCAGGGTCTCCCCCGCTCCCGCGCCACGAATGGACGCCAGATGGAGCATCCGCGAGCCGTTCGCCTTCCACATCCGACCCGACCCCGTCGTGGTGACGCCCCCGGCGATGCCCCAGACCTGCAGCCCCACCGGCCCTTCGCGATTCTCGAGGAACGTGACCGGACCTTCGATGTCGCGGCAGGCCTCGCGAAACTCCGGGGAGGGGCCATACGCCTTGATCGAAAGAGGCGCCGCCCCGCGGCTCTGCAACTCCGCCATGGCCCGGGCGACCAGCCGGGGGGGATCGTCTCCCGTCCCCGTGATGTACACCTCGTCGCCGACCGTTTTCACATCGAACGCGGTCATGGCACCACCCGGTACGGTATGGCTGGAAGCACGCCCACCGAGACCCGACGCTTCTGGGCCTCCTTGCGCTTCCCTCCGAGACTGGCGCTGACTTCCACGATGAGGTTTCCGGCGGCGCCCGGCTCAGCACCCTCCGCTTTCAGGAGGAGTTTCACGCCTCCGCCGCCGGGCGTGGTCTGTACCAGCGTGATCCCCTTCGGCGCCCCGGAGAGTTCGTACGCGATGTCCTCCGCCTCGCCCCTCGGGTCGGTCCGGACAAACACCTCGACCGTTCCGCCGATCGGGATCTGAACGGGGAGCGTCCCGGTGACCTCGGGCGACTGCGCCCGCCCTGCGCCCTTGACCGTGACGGCGAGGGCCTCACGCACCGGCACCAGATGCCTCCAGAGAAAGGCCTGCATCGAGTCCTCGCACGGCGCGACCGCATGTTCCACCTTGCGGCCGTCCACCTTCGCGGCCCCCGTCAGCCGGACCGGGGCGGGCTCCTGGATCGGCTGGCGAGGCGGCGTCAGCGTCATCCGGATGTGGTTCACTCCCGCGGGAACCCGCGCCCCCTGGAGGCTGAACCCGGCCGGCGCGTCCCGGATCGAAAGCGCGATCTCGCCGTCGAAGCCGTCGGACCGAAGCACGTGCACGTCGATCGGGATGGCGACGCCGGGTCGCGAGTTCAGGGTGGACGGCGTCATGCAGATCGAGAAGTCCGGCCGCGGCGGGCCGATCCTCAGCCGGTAGGCGCAACTCTCGCCGCCCTGCCCCTGCGCGTCGGCGAGCCGCACGGTATAGGCGCCGTCCTTCGGGAGTTTCGCACGGAAGTATGAGTCCGCGTGGTGCGTCATCACCCCCATGTCGGTCCGAAGGTCCCCCTCCTTCCGTTCGAGGTCGTCGTTCCAGGCCACGAGACCTCCGGTGGAGTCGAACATCTGCACGAGGGCGTCGAGCGGCGATCCCAGCCGCCGGGCGAGCACCTCGATGACGATCTCGTCGCCCGACCGGCCGTCGAACCGGAAGTGGTCCGCATCCCCGGGCGAGGCCACCCGACCGTTCACGATGAGGGGGAGATCGACGACCTGCGCCTCCGCCGACGTACTGTTCGGCTCGGTCTCCGTCCTCTCCGGGAGCGTGTCCACCGCGTAGGTCGCCCCGTCGGCGTGCCGGACCGATCCCCCCCCCGGGCTCGTGTCGAGCGTCCGCTGCCTCTCGCGCAGGTTCCAGCCGTCGAGCGACGCCACCGTCTCCACCCCCTCGGCCCCCCCGAGCGGGAAGGCGCTCTTGACGAAGGGCCGCTCGGCGACATGGACGCGATACACAAAATCCTCGCGGCCCCGGAAGAGGGAGTCGTGGATCTCCAGCTCGAACTCCCCGGTCTCGGGGACGCTGAAGAGGAGGACGGGGTCGGGGTCGAAACGGTAGTCATCGGCATACGCGATCTCGCGCCCCTCGCCGTCGAAGAGGGCCACCACCACCTGGAACCAGCCGGGGACGGCGTCGGCGATGAACGGGATCAGCCGGCGGGCCTGGGTCTGGATGACGAGCTGATTCCCCTTCCCGGCGCGGAACCGGAACCGGTCGACGTCCCCCGGACGAATCTGCCCGTTCAGGGTCACGGGCGCGACTCCGGCCGGCGTGGCGGAAGCCCCCTCGTCATAGGGCTCGGCCTCCGCCGCCTCCGGGAGAGAGCCGATCTGGAACACGAGGGGATTGGTCAGACCGAGGTTCCCCCGGAGACGGATTTCGCGGTCCCCGACGGGAGCGCCGGCTTCGATCGTGATCTCGAGGAGGACGGTCTCGCGGATCTGCGCATTGGGCTGCTTCTTGTCGTCCGGCTTCAGAAACTCGTTCACGAGGAAGTCGATCTCCAGCGGGCTGAGCTTCTCGAGGTCGTTCAGCAGCGGATGATTCGGCAGTTCGACACTGCTCTCGACCTTTCCCGTCGTGCCCTCCTTCATCGCCTTCAACCGCCGGACCACCTCGCGCCGCTCCTCGCCGTTGAGCTTGAGCATGCGGCCGAGGTAGCGGACGACCGTCCCGCGCACCCCCTCTCCGGAGACGAACACCTGCTTGACGCCCATCAACTGCTGTCCGCCCGCGAGCACGCGAACGGAGGTCCCCTGCTTCCCCCCGGCCGGGTAGCAGTAGCCGATGCGGGGATCGATCGACTCCTGAGCGGAAGCGAGCGGCCACCCCAGGAGCCAGATCAGGAGCCAGAATCGCCTCATGGCATGATCTCCCTCAACCGTCCGCCGCTCTCCGCCCCCTCCTCCTTCGCGGGCAGGACGCACACCTCCATCCCCTTGGGATTCGGCAGCGGCGCCTCCGGATCGATTCCGAGCAGTTCGTAGATGCTCGACAGAAGGTCGCGCGGGTAGACGGGGCGGGCGGCCACCTCCATCCCCATCGCGTCGGAGGCCCCGATGACCTGACCGCCCTTGAACCCCCCGCCCGCGACAAGCGCGGAGAAACAGGCGCCGTGATGCCCGCGCCCGCCGTTCCACGGGGCGTCCCACTGTACGTTCGGCGTCCGTCCGAATTCGCCGCAGAGCCAGACGACCGTGCTCTCGAGCAGACCGCGATCCCTGAGTTCCTGGAGGAGCGACGACAGACCGGCGTCGAGCTCCGGCAACTTCCGGTTCATCGTCTCGAAGTGCCGCTTGTGGGTGTCCCAGCCCTGATAGTTGATGGTGACGTACGGGACGCCGCGTTCGACGAGCCGGCGGGCCATCAGGCAGGACTGGCCGAAGGTGCTTCGGCCGTAGGCGTTCGAACTGCTCGAACTGGGCGTTTCCGGGGACCGACGAACCCAGGGTGTCGAGCCTCTTGCGCAGCGCCCGGCGCGACTCCTGGCGCTGGTCGGAGATCCCCGGAGAGATGATGCCGTCGACCGCGAACGGCGTACGGTTCGGGTCTCCCCCGGTGGCGAATGGTTTGTACTTCTGGCTGAGGAATCCGATCTCGGAGAAGCGACCCTGGAGCGTCGTGAGAACGATGTACGGCGGGACGATCCCCTTGTACCCGTGGTCATATCCGCGGAAGAGGGAGACGACGGCCCCGATCGACGGATAGACGATCCGGCCGGACTTGCGACCCGTCTGCGTGATGTAGGAGGCGGTCTCGTGGGAGTTGATGCCGTGGGTCATGCTGCGGATGAGAGAGTAGAGATCGGCCTGCTTCGCCAGACGGGGCAGGAGCGTTCCGATGCGGGTCCCGTCCACGTTCGTCGCGATCGGCTGGGTGTAGGGACCGGAGATGTCGCGTCCGGCGTCCGGCTTCGGGTCGAAGGTGTCGACGTGGCAGGGTCCCCCCCACATCCAGATCTGGATGACCGACTTCGCCCGTCCCTCCCGGGGCGTGGAGCCTCCCCAGAGGCCGCGGGGCATGGCGATCGCGACGGCGCCCGCTGCTCCGAGTCTCAGAAGATCGCGACGGTCGAGAGTCATCAGCAACCTCCGGAATTCGCCTGCCCTCGGACAACCCGACCCGGCGTCATTCCGGGCTTCGCGCCTCCGTTGGGCGCAGCGCTCTGAGATAGTTTCTAGGCTCTGTCTGAAAACGGGCGATCTGAACGGTACAT
>JACPTZ010000022.1:4332-5316 GCA_016192525.1 Planctomycetota bacterium | reverse complement strand
CCCAATCTCGTACTCATGCTCGATCCCTCCCGTCGCGTGGAGGGGGGGATTCTGCAGGGACTCCTGATCCGCAACGCCTTCGAGTGCATCGGGACCCGCCTGGCGAGTCCCGCCGAGGGGATCGCCCTGGTCCAGCGGGGGCTCAACTCCCTCGCCGCCGACCCCCTGCCCGAGGAGCGGAAGGCCCCCCTCCGCGACCTGCTCCTCGCTTCAAAGAAGGCGCTGGAGGACTATCAGGCCCGGCCGGGTGCCGGGGTCGGCAACGGCTCGGGCGGTTTCTCCCTCTCCGAGCCCTTCACGGTGACCTCGGAGCCGATCGCGCCCGACGCCGCGGAGAACCCCTCTTCCTACGCGATCGAGTTCCCCGCCGTCGCGGCCATGTTCGTGCTGTTCGGCGCGATGAACGGAGCGCTCGCGTTCGTCCGCGAGAAGAACACGGGGACGCTGAGTGGGCGCTGAGGCGGCTCCTGCAGGGCCCCGTCACGCGGGGGGAGATCGTCCTCGGAAAGTCCGGGGCGGTCCTGGTCATGGGAGTGGTGCAGGCCACGGTGATGTTCCTCGCGGCCGCGCTGCTCTTCGGAGTGAGACCGAACGGATCGTATCTCGGACTGGGACTGATGATCCTCCTCACGGCCTCCGCGGCCGCCGCGCTGGCGATGTTCCTGGCCGCGGTGGGGGAGAGCGAGGGAATGGTCCACGGCGTCGCCCTCCTGGTCATCCTGGTCATGTCCGCCCTCGGCGGATCGATGTTTCCGCTCGTATTCATGCCGGCCTGGATGCAGCAGGTGGCCGGGATCACCCTCAACAAGTGGGCGATCGACGGGTTCAACTCGGTGGTCTGGCGCGGGCAGGGACTCACCGCGGTGCTGCCCAACGCGGCCGTCCTGCTCGTCTACAGCGCAGCCCTGTTCCTGCTGGGGAGGCGGATGTTCCGGTGGAAAATCTGACGGTGGATCGTACGAGGTTACCGTCCCGTCCCTTGTC
>JACPTZ010000022.1:0-4298 GCA_016192525.1 Planctomycetota bacterium | reverse complement strand
TGACCCCCGCAGCACGTGCTACGGGGCGAAGGATCGCCAGCGCGCGCGGCTCGCAGACTCCGACGTTGGCGATCCTTCACTTCTCCCGCCAAACGGCGGCGGGCGAAGCTCAGGATGACAAGTTCATTCTGCCAGGCGCTCCTGGAATTCGGGAGTTTCCGCCCACCGGGACGGGGCCGGAGTTAAAGTCGATCACCGTGACGTATCGCCGGAAGAAGCAGGAGACCCGGGGGGGTTGGCGGAAGGTACCGCATGAAGCCGGTCCGTGAATCGCTCTGACTACTCCACCGCCTCTCCGCCGGACATCCCCACCCCGAACCGTGCCGCCAGCCAGGCTCCGATCAGGCAGAGCGCCGCCTCCACCGCCCGCAGGAGGGCCGTGTAGGCGAGCGCCACCGGAGCCTTCACGCCCACGATCGAGTAGATTCCCACCTGACCTCCCTCAAAGATCCCCACCCCGCCCGGCGTGAACTGGAGCGCCAGCACCATCTGCGAGAGCGCGAACGTGAGGGAGAGTTCGGGGAAGCCGAGCGGGTTCGTCCCCTCGTGCGCCAGGAAGAAGAGCGCCGGCTTGAGATACACGATGGCGATCGGTGAAGCCGTGAGAAGCGCGGCCGCCAGGGTCGATCCGCGATGATCGCGGAAGGCGGCGGCGATGGTCCCTTCCATCCCGCCGGCGCGCTCCGCGGCCCGACGCCAGAAATCCCCCCGACCGGAGCGCCCCGCGGAGGCGGCGGACGCCCTCCAGAGGCAAAACCGCTCCAGCGGACGTCCCTGACCCAGCAGGGCGACGGTGAAGAGCAGAAAGAGGAGGGCGAAGAGTCCGAGCCCGCCCCAGAGCGCGTGCCGCACCGAAGGCGCCAGATCGAACGAGCCCGCCGCCGCGAAGACTGCGACCGCGATGGCCGCCAGGAACCCGAAGAACTCGGCGAACTTGTGGACCAGGACCGTCCCCAGCACGCGCCTCCGCTGGGCGCTGGTCGATCTGGCGATCATCAGCGTCCTCACCGGCTCGCCCCCGAGGTACATCGAGGGCGTGAGGTACGCCACCAGAAACCCCACCGTCATCGCCTCGAGGGTCATTCGAAACGTCGCGGGAATCCCCGCCGCGCGCAGCAGAATCCACCAGCCGATGGTCTGCGAAACAAGGACGCTCGCGCCGGCGGCGAAGAGGAGCGCAAATCCCTCCCAGCCGGCCCGGCCCAGCGAGGCCAGCGTCTGAGCCGCGTTGGCCTGCCAGACGATGGCCGCGACGGCCGCGACCCCGAGGATGGTGAGCATAACAGCCAGGATGCGCCTGGAGTGACCCGAGGGCACTGTTCCTCCGTTGTTCTTCGTCCCTTCCCCCCCGTCTGTACTCACGCCCGCCCGTTTCCTTGACCCCCTCCGCAAACCTCCCTATACTCGCGCCCTTCGCTCGCCGACCGGAGCCGGAACCGCGCCATGCCCACCGACCGCAAGATCCGACGCGCCCTCCTGAGCGTCACCGACAAGACCGGTCTCGCCGATTTCGCGCGCGGGCTGCTGGCGTACGACGTCGAACTCCTCTCCACCGGCGGCACCGCGCAGGCGCTGCGGGACGCCGGATGTCCCGTCACCGACATCTCCGAATACACCGGCTTCCCGGAGATGCTCGGCGGGCGCGTAAAAACGCTGCACCCGAAGGTCCACGGCGGCATCCTTGGAATCCGGGGAAACCCGGAGCATGCCGTCGCCATGAGCCAGCACGGGATTCTCCCGATCGATCTCGTCTGCGTCAACCTGTATCGGTTCGAGGAGACCGTCTCCCGCGACGGCGTCACGCGCGCGGAGGCGGTCGAGAGCATCGACATCGGCGGTCCCTCCATGATCCGCTCCGCCGCGAAAAACCATGAGGACGTGGCGGTCGTCACCGACCCGCAGTCTTATCCGGCCGTGCTCGAGGAGATGAAGGCCGAGGGCGGCGGGCTCCGACTCTCCACCCGGCAGCGGCTGGCCGCCGAGGCCTTCGCCCTGACCGCGCGGTACGACGCCGCCATCACCGGGTATCTGTCCGCCCGCGAGGAGGATCCGGGCTTCCCGGAGGCGCTCGCGCTCCGCTTCCGCAAACTGGATGAACTCCGCTACGGCGAGAACCCGCACCAGAAGGCGGCCTTCTACCGCGAATCCGTTCCGGTCACGCCATCCATCGCCTTCGCAGAGCGGCTGGGGGAAGGGAAGGAACTCTCCTACAACAACATCCTCGATCTCGACGCCGCCCTCCGTTGCGTCAACGAGTTCGACGCGCCCACCATCGTCATCGTAAAGCACAACAACCCCTGCGGCGTGGCCTCCGCCAGGACGCTCCGCGAGGCGTACGAGCGGGCGCTGGAGGCAGACCCGGTGTCCGCCTTCGGCAGCATCGTCGCCTCGAACCGCGCCATCGACCTGGCGACGGCGGAGTCGATGGCCGCTCCCGGCCGATTCATCGAGGCGATTGTGGCGCCCGAGTATGCGGAGCCGGCCCTCCAGCACCTGCTCAAGAAACCGGCGTGGGGGAAATCGCTTCGCGCACTGCGGGCGGGAACGCTCGGGAACACCACGATCAGCCGCCGACCCGGAGCTCTTCGGGAGTATCGCTCTGTCATGGGCGGGCTGCTCGTTCAGACTCCGGATCTGTCGCTGATGGAAGGTGTGGAAGCGGAGGCGGTGGTGGGGACCCCGACCGAGGCGCAGACGAGCGACCTGCTCTTTGCCTGGAAGGTCTGCAAGCATGTGAAGTCGAATGCGATCGTGCTGGTGAAGGACGGGCAGACGGTGGGGATCGGGGCGGGGCAGATGAGCCGTCTCGACAGTGTGAAGATCGCCCTCGAGAAGGCGGGCCCGAAGGCCCGGGGGGCGGTGCTTGCGTCGGACGCTTTCTTCCCGTTCCCGGACGCCCTCGAGGCGGCGGTGGCCGGCGGGATCACCGCGGCCATCCAGCCCGGCGGTTCCAAACGCGATTCGGAGGTGTTCACCTCGGCCCGGAAGAGCGGGACCGTGATACTGCTGACGGGGCAGAGGCATTTCAGGCATTAGGGGCCCCGCCGGCGTCGCCGTCGCGCCGCGCGAGGGCGCTTCGGGATCCGTCCGTGGAAAGCCGCATGAACGTCCTTGTCGCCGATCCCCTGGATCCCGTCGCGGTTGAAGAGATCAGGGCCGCGGGCCTTTCCGTGACCGTGAAGACGGGACTGGCGAAGGAGGCCCTCGTCAAGGCGCTGGACGGGATCGACATCCTCGTCGTCCGGAGCGCGACGAAGGTGACGGCCGATGTGCTCAAGGCCGCCGGCAGCCTGCGGCTGGTGATTCGGGGCGGCGTGGGGCTGGACAACATCGACGTCGAGGCGGCGCAGGCCCGCGGGGTCACCGTCTGGAACACCCCTGAGGCCGGGACGCACTCGGTCGCGGAGCACGCCCTCGCGCTCATGTTCGCCGTCGCGAGACGCCTCGGCCAGGCCCACCTCTCGATGAAGGCGGGGCGCTGGGAGAAATCGAAGCTGGAGGGCGTGGAGCTGAAGGGAAAGACGCTGGGGCTCATCGGGGTCGGCCGCATCGGCTCGGAGGTGGCGCGGATCGCCCTGGCCATCGGCATGCGGGTGATCGCGCATCGGAGAGATGCGACGCAGGCCCGACCCGAACTGGCCGGGATGGGGATTCCGATCGTCTCCTTCGAAGCCCTCCTGCGGGAGAGCGACGTCATCAGTCTGCACGTTCCGCTCACCGACGTGACGCGGCACATGATAGACTCGGCGACGATCGCGCAGATGAAGGACGGCGTCATCCTCATCAACTGCGCCCGCGGCGGGGTGGTCGATGAGGCGGCGCTCGCGGCGGCGATCCGCTCCGGCAAGGTCTCGGGAGCCGGTGTCGATGTGTTCGAGAAAGAGCCGCCGACCCCGAACCATCCGCTCCGCGACCTGGACGCGGTGGTTCTGACGCCGCACCTCGGCGCCTCCGCCGTGGAGGGCCAGGCGCGCATCGGGCGCGAAGTGGCGGGCAAGGTGATCGCATTTGCGAGGCAGGGCAGGAACTGATGGCCAAAATCCTCCCGTTCCGGGCCATTACCTTCGACAGCGAGCGCGTCGGCGGCTCGCTCGATCCGGTCGTCACGCAGCCGTACGACAAGATCGACGAGGCGCTGCAGGAGAAATACTACGCCCGCCACCCGAAGAACGCCGTCCGGTTGACCCGCGGGAAGGACGAGCCCGGCGACACGGAGACGCGCAACAAGTACACCCGCTCCGCGGAGCAGCTCAACGCCTGGCTCGCCGACGGCACCCTCGTCCGGGATGTCGAGCCCG
>JACPTZ010000021.1:3611-6777 GCA_016192525.1 Planctomycetota bacterium | reverse complement strand
GTCGCTCGGAATGGGCTTCGCGGGTCATGCAGATCCAGTTCGCCGCCTCGACGAAGGCCCACTTGAGATAGTGGTTGATGTCGACGCGGAGCCCGAGGAAGCGGGTCTTGCCGCCCGCGGCGAAGACGCGCGGGGCCGTGCCGGCATACGAGGTCAAGTGACACGCACTCGGGAAGCGATCCACGCTGCCGACCTCCGCCTCGATCACCGTTCCCAGAATCACCCCTACTCCGGGCAGGGTAACTGACCCGCGCATGGAGGCGCAGCACTTTCATAACATCATCCCGAGGAGCCGCCCTCCGTCCCGGGCGGCGACGAGGGATCTGTTCGCGCAGAAGATGTTGCCCGTCCACAGCACCTGTTCCCGGAGGTCTCTGGAACGGGGGTTCGGGTAGGCGGGGGGTGAGTCGCGCGAACAGATTCCTCGCTTCGCACGGAATGACAAAGTCGCGTTAGGTCGGGCTCGGGAATGGGGCGAACTGCTTGCCCGCCCGCGCCCGCGCTGCTCCGGGCACGGGCAGCGAGCGGCCCGTGCCACCCGGCATACTGACATCCCCCTGGTCGCGCCAGGAGACCATCCCAAAACTCCCCGCCCGTAGGGGCACGGCGCCGCCGTGTCCCTACCGGGGGCTTCCGAGACAGTCTCCAAGGGAGTCGGAGTTCTCAAGTCCCTCCCGCTCATGTCCGATAACATCTTCGACACGTCCCGATTCCCCTTTGGCAGAAGGGTGCCCCATGTTTCTCCTCTTCGCCCTCTCGTTCGCCCTTTCGGGCGTCTGCGCGCTCACGTATCAGGTGGCCTGGGCCCGGCTCTTCATCGGGGAGTTCGGCGCCACGAGCGGCGCCACGGCCACCGTGCTCGCGGCGTTCATGGGGGGACTGGCCCTCGGGAGTCTTTTTTTCGGGCGGGTGGCGGACCGCACCCGTCATCCGCTCCGACTGTACGGCCTGCTGGAGTGCGCCGTGGGCGCGTTCGCCCTCGCGCTTCCCGGGTTGCTCGACCTGGCCGGGCCATACCTGCAGGACCTCCTCGCCCCGGCCGCCGCTTCCGCGGCGACTGCCGGGCTCGCGGCGCCGCACTCCGTCGCGCGTGCGCTGCGCTTCGTCGTGGCCTTCCTGCTGCTCCTACCGCCGACCGTCTGTATGGGCGGGACGTTTCCGGTCCTCGCCGCCGCGTGGGGCGGAGGGGAGGGGCGGGGGGCCCGCTGGGCCTTCCTCTACGGGACCAACACGCTGGGGGCGGCCCTCGGGGCGCTCCTCTCCGGGTTCTGGTGGATCGGGGCGTGGGGGGTGCAGGGGACTGTCGAAGCGGCCGCGTGGATGAACGTGGGGGTGGGGCTGTTGGCCGTCGGCGGGGCGGCGCTGGTGGCTCGCGGGACGGGAGAGACCACGGTGGCGCCGCCGGCGCGGCGCGCCCCAGGGGAAAATCCCACAGCGCCGCCGGCGCGGCGCGGCCCGGGGGGGAGTCTGTACCTGCTGATCGGGGCCGCGGCCCTCCTCGGATTCGTTGGGCTGTCGCTCGAAGTGGTGTGGCACCGCATTCTCGGCGTCATTGTCGTCAACACCTCCTACTCGTTCTCCATCCTGCTCACGGTCTTCCTGGCGGCCCTCGCCCTCGGGAGCGCGGCCGCCTCGGTCGCGATGCACCTCGGGGCGCGTCCCCGGTCCCTCCTCGGCACCGTCGTCCAGCTCCTGGGCTGCGGGATCCTGCTCGGGATGCTTCTCCTCCGGCATCCGAACACGGCGCCGGGAACCCACCTCTCGTCGCTCGGGGGGGAGCTGTGGAACCAGTATCTGTCGGGAATCTGGCTTGACGCCTTCCTCGCCCTCTTCGTCCCCGCGTTCTGCCTGGGGATGGCCTTCCCGCTTCTCTGCGCCGAGGCGGCGGCCGCGCGCGAACGATCGCGGGGGCTCGCCGTTGGCGGCATCACCGCCGCCAACACGGTCGGCGCCGTCGCGGGGTCGCTCCTGACCGGCTTCGTCCTGATCCCGTGGATCGGCGACTTCCAGAGCCTCCTTGCCTCGCTCGCTGTACTGGCGACCCTGCTCGGTCTCCTCCTGGTCCGGGAAGCGGGCGGGTGGAGGCGTGTGCGCCCCGCGGTCGTCGGACTCGCGCTCCTGTCCGTCTTCGCGCTGGAGTATCAGCATTTGCCCGACTCGCGCGCCCTCACGGTGGGAAACGGGATGCTCGGGGGCAAACGCGGCGAACGGATGGTGTGCGTCGACTACCGGGAGGGGGCCTCCCTCACCGTCGGCGTTCTTCAGAGCCGCGATGCCGAACAGCGCCGGGTGCTCTACACGAACTCCTTCGCCATGGCGGGGACCGGACCCGACTACGCCTATATGCGGATGCTGGCCCATCTCCCGATGATGAGCGTCCCCGCGGCCGAGAACGCCTGCGTGATCGGGTTCGGGACCGGAACCACGGCCGGGACGCTCTCGCTCTACCCGCTGCGGTCGCTCGACATCGTCGAGATCGCGCCCGAGGTGGTGGAGATGGCGAAGTGGTTCGAACGGGAGAACCACGGGATCGCCCTCCGACTCGCCCACGCGCCGGACGCGCACTCGTCCATGGCGGGCGGGGGAAGCGCGTCTGAGGACGGCGCCCTCGCGTCCCGGGCGGACCCGACGGGCGCAGCCTCGATCGTCGAAATCGTGGATCGTTTTCCCGAGAGTCCATCCGACCGTAGGGAGCCGGCCCAGCCCGGCACCCGCCTCCGCCTCATCGTCGAAGACGGCGCCCACTTCCTGCGAACGACGCGTCAGCAGTACGACGTCATCACCGCCGAGCCGCCGCTCCCCGCGCTCGCGGGGTCGGCGAATCTGTACGGCACCGACTTCTACCGCGCCGCGCTCGATCGCCTGACCCCCGGCGGCGTGGTCTGCCAGTGGGTCCCGCTCCACGGCCTCTCCCCCGGCGACTTCAAGATGCTGGTGCGCACCTTCGCCCGATCGTTTCCGCACGCCTCGCTCTGGTACTTCCGCGAGGCGGCGGTGCTGCTCGGAGGTCGGCGGTCGTGGAACTTCGATCCGTACTGGATGACGGCGGCGATGTCGCTCGACCGGATCGAGGCCGATCTCCGTGAGATCGACGCGGCCGACCCCTACGCGATCCTCTCGTCGTTCGTCTGTGCCGACCGGTCCCTCCTCGCCTTCGCCGGAGAGG
>JACPTZ010000021.1:0-3540 GCA_016192525.1 Planctomycetota bacterium | reverse complement strand
CCCGGTGCGAGTACTTCGAGCGGAACTCGAGTTTGAGGTCCGCACACTGGCATAATCTGGAAGCTCTCTTCGCCGGAGCGGAGTCGGTCCTGCCTTACGTTGAACGCCCCTCGGAGCTCGGGGCCCGATGGACGCAACAGGATGTGCTGGCGCGCTGGGAGGGATCGGTCGAGAGTCTTCGCGCGGGTCGGCGCCGGTGGTACGAGGCCCAGGAGAAGGAACTGAGCAATGACGCCAAGGCCGCGCTGCGCGCGCGGCAGGAGGCGGTGGGGCTCTACGAGCGGGCCGTCCGGATGCTTCCCGCGAACCTGCTTGCGCGGAGGCTGTTCGCGGAGTCCGCGCCGACCATCGGCCGGGGGGAACAGGCGACGGCGTTCCTGGCCGGGCTCAGGCCCAAGGATGTCACCCGACCCTCCGTCATGGCGAGGATGCTCGACGCCGTCCAAACGGGCGACTCCACCGTCCGCATGAAGGCCATCCAGGAGATCTCGTACTATCGCGATCCGCGTCTGGTGGCCTGCCTGGCCGGTTTTGTGACTCACGAAGACACAAACGTCAGGCTTCAGGCGGTGTGCGCCCTGGAATCCTACCGTGGCTGTCCCGGAGTTGTGTCTGCGGTCGCGAAGGGACTCGGCGACGGAGAGTGGCCCGTGCGCCAGGCGGCGGCCCGGGTGCTGGGCCGGCTGAAGGAGAAGTCCGCGACTGAATCGCTCATCGCGGCGCTGGAGGACCCTGAGCTGGCGGTCCGGGAAGCGGCGCTCAAGTCGCTCGAGGCGCTGACCGGCGCGCGCGATCTCCTCTATGATGTGCGGGGCGATTCCACGGTGCGATCGGCCGGACTCGATCGGTGGAAAATGTGGCAGAGGGGGAGGAGGTAGAATGACGAATGGCGAATGGCGAATGGCGAAGGACGAACGACGAAGGGCGAAGGGCGAAGGACGAAGGACGAAGGAGAGTGACGACCGCGGGTGGTGCGGGGCGGAATCAGGGGCTTGCTTGCGAGATCGGTGAGGGGTAACGGGCGAGAGGCGGAGAGACGAGACGGCGGAACATCGGGGAGGAGCGGTAGGGACGGGAGCCGACCGGTCGTCGGACCGAACGGAGCGCAGATCGCGTCAGGATCGCCGTCATGACGGTGGCCCATACTACAAGGGTGAGGTCGGGTCCCACCCGAAGGGGGGTCAGAGCGAAGCCGGAGGCTGCTGCTCCGCGGAGTCCGGCGGGCCCGCCGGCGCCGCTCCCTCCTCGGTCGATCTGAATTCCACGATCGTCTTCCCGAAGGTGAGCCGGTCGCCGTCGTTCAAGTAGGCGCTCTTCTCGACGCGAGCCTCGTTCAACTTCGTCCCGTTCTTGCTTTCCCCATCGGTGAACAGGACCTTGCTCTTGGTCTTCAGGAATCGTCCGTGGCGGCGGGAGGCGGTCGGGTCGGTGAGAACGAACTGGCACTTGCTGCCGCGTCCGATCCACACGGTCTTGTGATCTTCGGCGATCCGGAATTCGCGTCCGGCATCCGGCCCCGAGACCACGGTGAGCAGCCCGATCATGTGATCCTCTCCCGTTCGACCGGAGCGGATGGTATCATCCGGCCGTTCCGGGGTCAACGGGGCGCAACCCACAAGGGCCCCCACGATTTGGTGTCACCCCGAGGAGCGCAGCGACGAGGGATCTGTTCCGGCCGTCGGCGACGTCGATCCCTGGCCCTGTTCCCGAAGACACGCGCCGCCGGGGGTCTTGAGAGGAGAGACCGCTCGGCGGTCAGATTCCTCGCTTCGCTCGGAATGACACAGAGTTGAGACTGGCGCGAAGGCCTGGGCGCACTTGAGGGCGTGACCTGCAAGCGATGCGTTGGGTTCGACACACGGTTGACGGTATCGTCTGGAAGTGCGCCTTGGGCGAGGCGGACTGGCTTCGTTCGTCCGGCATCCTCTCCCTGGCGGCCGGCCTGGGCGCCGGGGAGGTGCCGCATCAGATGGGCTCCGAGACGCGACTCGAAGTCAGGAAGGACGTGGCGCTCAAGCGCGTCGTCCGGCTCGGGACCATCGTGGGGGGGGAGACGAAGCGGCTCCTGGTGAAAGTCTACAAGCCGCGCCGGGGGATCGCCGGTCTGCGGCAGCGGCTCGGGAGGAGCGAGGCCGACCGCGAGGCAGAGGTCGCCGAAGAATTGGCCGCCCGCGGCGTCTCGTGCGTGGTCCCGCTTGCCCTTGGCCGTGCGGCCGCGCAGGGACTCGGCCGTCCCAGTCTCCTGCTCTTCGAGGAGGTCGCGGGCGCTCCGCTCGACCGCTACCTTCGGGGGGAATCCACTTCCGACGGGCTCGATCAGCGCCCCCGCTCGCGGCTCTCCGTCTGCCGGGCAGTCGGCGCCTTTGCCCGCGGCGTGCACGACGCCGGCGTCTTCCAGGACGACTTCGACCCGAACAACATCCTTGTCCGCGCGCGAACCTCCGGGGGGGGAGACCGGTTGGAGTGTGTGCTCGTAGACTACGAGCGGGTGAAGCTGATGCCCCTCCGGACCGTCCAGGCTTGGGCGCGCGAGAAGAGCGACCGGCTGTTTCAGCAGCGCTGCTGGTCGCTCGCCAAGATGAACCGCTTCGACGGCGTGCGCGCGACGGAGCGGTGGGCCTTCTTCCGCGGGTACATCGAGGGGGAGCGACGGCTGGAGTCGCAGCGATCGTGGTTCGCCCTCGAGATTCTCAGGACCTTCGGTGAGGTGCGGGCCCGCGACATCCGGAAGGCGATGGTCGACTGCACCCGGGAGAACCGCAATTTCCGCCACCTGAAGCGCGGCTCGTGGGAGATTTCGGAGCGGCGCGCCTGGCCCCGGGCGTGGGGCGATCAACTCCCCGCGCTGTCGCCGGCGCCGGTCGATCTGGATGACCGCGCCGCTCACGCCCCGGAGTCGACCGGGACCCTGAGGCTTTCCCCGGATGAGGCGAGGGCGCTCTGGGCCGCGCGACAGGCGCTCCTGCGGATCGGGATTCCGACGCATCCGCCCGTCTGGATGGCGATCGAGGCCGGCCGAAAGATCGGCCTCGTCGAGGTGGCCCGCCTCGCGGGAGCGGTGCCGTGGGAAGAGGCGAGGAAGACGGCGGGAGTCGACCCGGCAGACCTGGGACGCGCCGCGGGGAGGCTCTTTGGCACTTTGGTGCGGGCAGGGTGCTGGGTCGAGCCCCTCTCGGTCGCGGGGCTCGACATCCAGTTTCATCCCGGCGGGGCCCGGGTCCGGGGCGCGGTGCTCGGCCGCGTGGATCGGATCGCGCAGATCCGTCCCATCGCCCCGCGCGCCCACGACCCCGCGGTCGAATCGGCGGCGGAGCGATTGCGGAACGATCTGCGCGCCTCGCTCGGTGCGGACTCACCCGCGATCGCGGCATTTGACGAGGCATGGCGGCGGGGGTTCGGGAGGTGGAAGAGGGGGGGGAAGCAAGGGCAGGAGTGAATCCGAACTCTTGTCGCCGAACGACGTATGGAACCGTAGCGAAATGACTGAGGCGAACCCGATGACGGTAGGGGCGACTTTTGCGATCGCACGCTGTTCGTGGG
>JACPTZ010000024.1 GCA_016192525.1 Planctomycetota bacterium | reverse complement strand
GGTGGGCCAGCCGGTCCCGGACGGGGTCCATTTCGAGCAGCCGCTGCTTGTCCTGCGGAGTGAGGTTCAGGTTCGAAGCGATGGGATAGGCCAGCTTCACCGGGTCGTTCACGTTCATCACGGCGACCTGGAGTTCCTCCGGGAGGTACGGGGCCAGCTTCAGCATCTTCAGGAACTGGCCGGTCACGCTGCGAATATGGGCGGCGATCTCATCCCCGGCATCCACCGGGTCCGGCAGGGTGCGGACGCGCGCCACAAGGTAGGGAGAGCGTTTTGCGGCGCCGAGGATGCGGATGCGGTCGATTCCCTGCACGAGGATCCGGACGCTTCCGTCCGGGAACTTCAGCATCTTGAGAATCTCGGCCCGCGTGCCGTGCTCGTAGAGGTCCCCGAGCGAGATGCGCTTCTCGCCCGCCTCCTTCACGGTGACGTGGCCGAAGTGCTTGGAGGTGGAGAGGGCGTCGTCGATGAGCCGGATCGACTCGGCGTCGGTGACCACGAGCGGGGAAAGCATGGAGGGGTACAGAACGACATCGCGAACCGGAAGGATGGGGAGGGTGAACTCCTCCGATGCCGGTCGGGGGGGGGCGGGCGCGGCCTCGCGAATTCGGATGATCTTGGTGGCCATGCAGGGTGATTGAGTGTTCCCGGGGACTCCTCAGACTCGGTCGTTGCTCTCCCCTCCCCGCAGGAGATGGGGTGGGGCGGAGGATCGGCCGGATTCCTTCCACGTCCCACGACTTCAGACCGAGCCTAAAGCCCGATCTCAAGACAGACCCGCGGGCCGCGATACCGGACGGCCTTCGGCAGAATGATCTCCAGAAACCCGTTCTTGTAGGAGGCCTGGATGCCGTCCGGGTTGTAGGGCGACGGAATCATGATGGTCCGGTCGAAGACCCCGTAGCTGACCTCCATTTGCCTGAAACAGCGGCGGACCGCCCCCGCCGCATCGCGGCGTCGCCCGCGGATCGTCAGCGTGTCGCCGGAGAGGAGGATCTGAAAGTCCTCCGGCCGTACGCCCGCGACCTCCATCCGGCAGACGATCGCGTCGGTGGTCTCGTAAACGTCCGTGGGCGGATGCCAGGTGCCCTCGGAGACGAGGACGACGAGTTTGCTGGAATGCAGGGTGTGACGGACGAACGGATCAAGACGGGTCCCGGAGGCGCCGGGACGTTCGGGGGCGGCCTCGAGCGAGGCGCCGCGGGATGACGGGGGCACAGGGACCTCCTGAAGGACAAGACTGCGGAACCGCGCCAACTCTTCCCGCCGTCATCCTAGCGGTCAGGGGGGGGGGGCGTCAAGGGGAGGTCAACATCATCGGCGGCGACGCTCCTCCCGCTCCGCCTTCGCGCGGGCCACCGTGTCGAAGGTCTTCGTCAGGCGGATCACGTGCGCGATCGGGGCGCCGGGGGTCACCACCGGGAGCGTGGTCGTGCTGACGACGAGACCGTCGTACGGCGCACGAATGAGGCTCACCACCCGGTCGTACGGGCGGCTGTCGGACGAGAGCGGATCGCCGCGACGAACAAGATCCCCAGGCCGCACCATGACGTGCAGAATCCCGCCCCGCTCCGCCCGCACCCAGCCCGCGTCCTTCACGACAATCTGATACCGGGGACGGCGGACGCGACCCGGCAGCATCCTCAGCCGGCGAAGCACATTCTCGATCCCGCGCACCCCCCGTCGGACCGGGCGCGGCTGAAACTTCATCGTCTCCCCCGCTTCGAAGAGTATCGCCGCTATTCCGGCCTTTCCGGCCGCGGCCCGGAGCGACTGCGGATCTCCGGCAAAGTCGTAGATGATCTCCGAGCCGAACGCCCGCGCGATCCGGCGGGCCTCCGCGTTCGTGCGGTCGACCCGCACGTGCGGCAGGTTGGTCCGACCGGCGCCGGCGGTGTGAAGGTCGATGAGATACCGGCAAGGCCGGATCAGCCCCTCGAAGACGGCGCGCGCGATCCGCGCCGCCATGCTTCCGCCCGCGATGCCGGGAAAGTACCGGTTCAGGTCCTTGCCGTCGGGCAGATACCGGGAGAGGGCGTTGAAGGCGAACGGGTTGAGCACGGGGACCAGAATCAGCGTCCCGCGGAGGTGGCTGAGATCGCTGGCATAGGCGAGCCGGCGCACGATCTCGACGCCGTTCAGCTCGTCCCCGTGAACGGCCGCGGTCACCGCGAGGACGGGGCCCGGTTCCCGGCCGCGGATGACGATCGCGCTCACCCGGACGGGGTCGGCGGTGAAGGTCTCGCTGATCTTGACGAAGACTTCGCGTCGGGTGCCGGGTCGGACCGCTACGCCGGCGATCGGGAGGGGCTGGAGGCGCACGTTCGCTCCGAGGCGAGCCGGGCGGCGCAAGTGACGATCCGCCCCGCGATGTCCATCTGGGTGGCCTCTTCGAGGCCCTGAAAGCCGGGCGAGGCGTTGACCTCGATCACCAGCGGCCCGCTCTTCGATTCGAGGAGGTCCACGCCCGCGAGCCGCAGCCCCACCGCCTTCGCCGCCTGCACGGCGATCCGGGCGTACGGCTTCGGCAGATCGAGCCCCTCCCCGACCCCCCCGAGGTGAACGTTGGAGCGGAACTCGCCCGACCGCGCGTGCCTCCGCATTGCCGCGATCGGCTCCCCGTTCAGGACGAGGACGCGCACGTCCACTCCGCGCGACTCCGCGATGTACTTCTGGATGAGAATGTCCTGGCCCAGGCTCCAGAGCGTGTCCAGCACCGAACGGATGCCCTGGTCGCTCTCGGCGATGATCACGCCCATCCCCTGAGTGCCCCGCAGCAGTTTGATCACCACCGGAGGCCCCCCGAGTTCCCGGACGGCCCGCTCCACGCTGCGCGGATAACGCGTGACCACCGTCGGCGGAATCGGGATGCGGTGCCGGCTGAAACACTGGAGGCTTCGCAGCTTGTCCTTCGCATTCAGAATCCCCGCCGCGGGGTTCAGAACGGGAATTCCCATCGACTCCCACTGCTGCACCACCGCGATGCCGTAGTCGATGCCGACCGATCCGATGCGCGGGATGACGGCATCCACCCGGCGAAGTTCCTTCCCGCCCACCTGGATGCGGTTGGCGTCAGGATGAAGGAGCATCAGACAGTGGAGCGGATCGACGACGCTGGTGGAGAACCCATGGAGCCGGGCCGCCTGACGGAGGCGTCGCGTGGAATAGAGAGAGGTTCGGCGTGAGAGGATGACTATCTTCATGCCGGGATCGAGTCTCGCACGGTCGCGGAACGGGGGCAAGTGAAAGTCGACGTCCCCACGCGCGGCAGGGTCGGCTTCTCCGCCCGTGCCCGGCAGCACGGGCAGCAAGCTGCCCGTGCCACCCACAAATTCAATCTTGAAGGCCCACTGGTAGTGTTTCACGCTTCGATCTGTGGCGTCACCGGGTGGCACGGGCGGCTTGTCCGCCCGTGCCCGGCAGCACGGGC
>JACPTZ010000023.1:965-34772 GCA_016192525.1 Planctomycetota bacterium | reverse complement strand
GCGGCCTCTCCACTGGGGCGCGCCGCGCCAGCGGCGCTACGCGACCCAACTTCCTCGGTTGCCGCCCGCCGTTTCGTGGTGTCGGTGGGCGAGATCCGTTCCCCCCGCAGCATCGTGGCCGCATTCTGATCCGGAGACGGCACGGGCCGCTTGCTGCCTGGGCCCTCCGGAGCGGGCACCTGCGCCTCCATCATCTTTCCGCAGCGGGAGCAGTTCAACGACCGGAATTTGAGGACGTCCGCGCCGTCCCCCACCGCCTTGCAGGCGGGGCAGACATACGGAGTCTCGACGATCGCGGATTCGATCGCTTCAACGGCGGACTCCTCGACCAGCCCGAGGGCGACGAGGAGGATCGGAATGGGGACCTGGTGACCGGAGTCGCGCAGCCTGAGCCAGACGGTGCGGCCCTGCTCGACGCCCGCGGCGTCGAGGCGTCCCACCCGCCGGGCGGTGTCGAGGAAGAGATCGGTGAAGGTGGTGACGGCCATGGCGGACCCCGGGCCGTCGGGCCTCCGCCCGCCGGCTCAAGGCGTGAGGGTATCGGTGCGATCGGGGGACGTCAAGGAGGAAAGAACTCCTATCTCCCCGCCCCCAGGGCCGCGTCCGCGGGGCCGCGCTGTCTCGCGGCGCCGTTCCGGCGGCCCTTTCCGGCCGGGGCCGGCGAGCCCTTCGGGACCGCGGCCGGAGTCACCCGCGTCAGCCACTTCTCATACGCGGGGTTTTCGCCGCGGACGATCGCGAAGTAGCGGTCCTGCAGATCCTTCGTGATCGGCCCCCTCCGCCCCTCGCCGACCGTGCGACGGTCGAGTTCGCGGATCGGCGTCACCTCCGTGGCGGTGCCCACGAAGAACGCCTCGTCGGCCAGGAAGATTTCGTCCCGCGTGAAGGGCTGCTCCAGCACGGTGCAGCCGTTCGTCCGCCCGAGTTCGATGATCGTGTCGCGCGTGATCCCCGGGAGGATGCAGAGTGTGGGAGGAGTCTTCAGGACGCCCCGCCGCACGATGAAGATGTTCTCCCCGCCGCCCTCGGCCACGCAGCCGTTGACGTCGAGCAGCAGCGCCTCATCGAAGCCGTCGGCGATCGCCTCCATCTTGGCGAGCTGACCGTTGACGTAGTTCCCGCTGATCTTGGCGTGCGTCATCATCGTGTTCGGGTGCACCCGCGCCCATGACGAGGTCTTGATCCGCACCCCGCGGGTCAGCCCCTCCTCGCCGAGATAGGCCCCCCACGGCCAGACCGCGATCGCCACCTCGACCTTGTTCTTCTTCCCGTAGACCCCCACCTCCTGCGCCCCGAGATAGGCCAGGGGACGGACGTAACACTCCTCGAGTCCGTTCTCGCGGATCGTGGCGCGGATCGCGTCGACGAGCTGCGCGGTCGTGTACGGGATGTCGAACGTGTAGAGTTTCATCGAGTTCCGGAACCGTTCGAGGTGCTCCTCGAGGCGGAAGACGGCGGAGCCGCCCTTCGCCTTGTAGCAGCGGATCCCCTCGAACGCGGCCAGGCCGTAGTGGAGCGAGTGCGTGAGGACGTGCACCTTCGCCTCGGACCACGGGACCAGTTCGCCGTTCATCCAGATCGCCTTGCCCTGGTACATGGTGAGCCTCCGATCAAGGTCCCTGTTCGGGTTTCGTCGGCCGCGATGGCGGGTCACGGCCGGTTCTTGCGTCTGCGACGACTTCCTACTTCGGCCCGTCCGCGGGCGGGGCCGGCGGGTCGGCCGCCGGGGGGGGGGCCATGAGGGCGTCCACGGCGGCGGCGAGCGCATCGCCCCGCACATTCACGTGGCGCACGTTCCCCTCGGCATCGAGAAGAAAGGTCCTTGGAATCGATTCCACTTCGAAGAGCCTGGCCAGGGCATTGTCCCATCCCTTCCCGTCGAAGTACTGCGGCCAGGTCATTCCCTCGGTGGCGAGGAATTTCGAGAGCGTCTCCCGGTCCTCGTCCAGGCTGATCCCGAGGATGATGAAGTTGCGGTCCCGGTACTTCTCGAAGATCCGCTTCACGGTGGGGAGCTCGGCCCGGCAGGGCGGGCACCAGGTGGCCCAGAAATCGATGAGAATCACCTTGCCCTTGTACGCGGCGAGGGAGAATTCCTTCCCGTCGATGTCCTTCGGCGCGGCGCGCGTCTCCCCCTCCCCGACGAGGAAGGGCTTCGGGGGGTGACCCAGCACCGCGAGGTCGGCGAGTTCGGATTTGGCCTGCGCGGCGATCCGCTCGTCCGCAGCACGGGTGAGCGCCTCGTACGCCTTCATGGCCTCCTCCGTCTTCCCGCTCTCCTTGTAGGCCTGGGCGAGGAAGAGACGGGCGCTCTCCCGGATCGTCTCGTCGGTCGAGTGCTCGGCGAGGTCGGACAGGGTGGCGATGGCCGCGTCGTACTGCCGCAGACCGGTGAGGATGATCCCGCAGTAGGTGCGACCGGCCTCGATATCGGGATGAGTCGGATGGTCCTTCGTAAACTGCTGGAAGCGGGTGAGGGCGTCGGCACTGCGGCGGGCGCGGAGGTAGACCTGACCGAGAAGGAAGAGGGCGTCCGGGACCTTTGGCGATTTGGGGTGCTCCTTCAGATATCCCTCGAAATCGGCGATGGCGCCATCCAAGAGCTTGTCCGCCTCCTCCTGCGAGTTCGGCTCGGCGGTCGAGAGCTTCTGGAAGAGGGCGTCGAAAATCTTTCCGTCGGCGTCGTCGCCTGCGGCGGGCGGGGTGGCGGGCGGCTCCGAGGGGGGCGGGGCGTCCTGGGCGGGAACGGGGGCGGCGAGGACGAGGGTGAGGACGAGGATCGAGGCCCCGCGTCGAATCATGCGTCTCATGGTACCAGAACGGGATGAATCGCAAAACGTAAAACGTAAAGCGCGGGGAGGGCGAGGCCGGCGGGCCTCGGGGAGCGCCTCAGCGGGCGGGTTCATCGAGCCCCCCGCTCCGGACGAGCCGGAGAATCGCCTCGATCTCAGGGGCCACGGGCCGGTCCTGCGTGAAGGGCGGGGAGACCCGGCGGATCGCGGCGTGGGCCGCCTCCACCGCGGGGCCGGAGCGGAGCGGACGGGCGAACTCCAGACCCTGGGCGGCGCAGAGGAGTTCGATCGCGAGAATCGTCTCCGTGTGCATCGCCACGCGGGCGCACTTCCGGGCGGCCGCGGTCCCCATGCTGACGTAATCCTCCTTGTTCGCGGAGGTGGGGATGGAATCCGCGCTCGCGGGATGGGCCAGAGTTTTGTTTTCGGAAGCGAGCGCCGCGGCGGTGACCTGCGCGATCATGAGTCCGGAGTTCAGCCCCTCGTGCCGGGCGAGGAAGGGGGGCATGCCGGAGAGGTCCGGGTTGACGAGATTCTCGATCCGCCGCTCGGAGATGCCGCCGAGCGTGGTGAGCGCGATCGCGAGGAAGTCGGCCGCGAGGGCCACGGGCTGGGCGTGGAAGTTGCCGCCGGAGATCACCACGGGAGGGGCCCCCGCCGCGCCGCTCCCGCGGCGCGCCCCACCCTCGCCGCCGCCGCGCGCCCCGAAGATCAGCGGATTATCCGTGGCCGAGTTCATCTCGCGCTCGACCGCCCCCTCGACGTACGCCAGCGCGTCCCGCACCGCTCCATGGACCTGCGGCATGCAGCGGAGCGAGTAGACATCCTGCACCTTCGAGCAGGCGCGGTGCGAGGGGAGGATCCGGCTCCCGTGCAGCAGCGAACGGAGCCGGCGCGCCACGACGATCTGGCCCGGCTGCGGCCGCACGGCGTGGAGCCGCGCGTCGAACGGCCTCACCGACCCCCGGAGCGCCTCGAGCGACATCGCGCCGGCGAGATCGGCCAACGCGGCCAGTCGCCGCGCCCGCACCACCGCCCCGGCCAGGATGGCCGTCGTGATCTGCGTCCCGTTGATGAGGGCGAGCCCTTCCTTTGCCTGGAGCGCGTACGGACGAAGTCCCGCTTTGCGAAGGGCCCGCCCCCCCGGCATCCGCCGGCCCCGCCGCCACGCCTCCCCGTCGCCGATCAGGACGAGCGCCAGGTGCGCCAGCGGGGCGAGGTCGCCGCTCGCCCCCACCGATCCCTGGGACGGGATCACGGGGACCACCCCGGCGTTCACCATCGCTGCCAGCGTCGAGACGAGCGCGGGCGTGACCCCGGAGTATCCCTGGACAAGGGCGTTGCAGCGCAGGACGCAGGCGAGCCGGGCCACGGCGGGATCGAGCGGCTCCCCAACGCCGGCGGCGTGACTCCGGATGAGATTCACCTGGAGGGCGGCGATCTCGCCGGGGGCGACTCGTTTCTGGGCGAGCCGGCCGAAGCCGGTGTTGACGCCGTAGATGACCGCGCCCTCGGCGAGCAGCCGCTCCAAAGCGGCCCGGCTCGCCCGGACCCCGGCCATCGCCGCGGACGCGATCCGCAGCCGAATACGGTCGGCGCCGAGGATCGCCCCGGCGTCGTCGAGCGTGAGACCTCGCCCGGTCAGGCTGAGGGAGATGAACATGCGCCGCGATTCTCCCCGCGGGGAGGACAGGCGTCAAGCATGCGGGCCTGTCCCGTCCGATGCGCCAGCCCGCGCCATCGTCCTGCTGGTCTCGGCGAACCTGGCGTCATGGCGGCTCCTTCGTCACCCGGGCCGCCATAGACGCCGAAATGCGCCAGAGGCCAGTTTCCGTTCTTTCCGTTTGAATTCGCGTCATTCGCGGTTCCGCCCCTCCTGAATTCGCGTAATTCGCGCAATTCGCGGTTCCGAATCGCTTGCGACCCCCCCCCGGCCCGCGCTACCATACGGCGCATGGACCTGGACCGCCGTCTCGTCGGGGTCATCGTCGGCCTCCTCATCTTCCTCGGGGTCTTCTCGTTCTACGCCTACGTCATCGCGGCGAGCGAGGAGGAGCTCGATCCCACCATCCTTGCCCTTCGCGATCGCGACGCGGAGACGCGCGCCGCCGCGGCGGTCACCCTCGGCGCCCAGCAGCGCTGGGCCGCCGTCCCCGCCCTCATCCAGGGTCTCGATGACGAGAAAGAGGCCCCGCCGAAGGCCGCCTTCGCCCGCGCCCTCCACCGGATCACGGGCAAGGACTTCGGGGAGGACGCCGGGGCGTGGCGCGACGCCTGGGAGTCGGGCACCCTCGCCGCCGCCGCGCCGCGCCAGACCCGCCGCGGCGGCACCGAGGGGCTCTCGACCCAGATCCTCGTCGCCTACCTCGGGATCGTCGCCTGCATGGTCCTCCTCGTCATGCTCGCCATCGTCTTCTCCGCCATGGCCTCCTCGCGGATCAAGGAGATGAAAGAGCTCATCCGCCGGGTCCAGGAGTACATCACCACGATGGAAGGCGTGGCCCGCAAGGGGGAGGAGGTCAAGGCGGCGATCGACGCGGAGCGGAAGCAGGCGACCCAGGCGATCGAAGCGGCCCGGCAGGAGGGAATCGCCGTTCTCCGGAACAATACGGAGGAGGAGCAGGCGGATCAGACGCGGTACGTCGAGATCATGCAGCGCGAAATGCAGCACTGGGCGCGGGAGATGATCATGGACCTCCGGCAGAAGGCGGAGAAGGAGATCATCGCGCAATCGGCGCAGGCGAGGGCGGAGGAGATCCGCGATCTGAAGAAGTCAGCCCTCGAGGCGCAGAAGCAGATGCAGGCGGAGTTCCGGGCGCACGCTCACTGGCTCGCGGCCCAGCGTCACGCGGGTCGCGGCCGCCCCGCCGCCGCCCTCCGCGAGATCCAGGCCTTTCTCGCCGTCGTCCCCTCCGACCCCGCGGGGCTCGTCCTCCTGGGGACGTCGCTCCGCCATCTCGGCCGACTGGAAGAGGCGCTGGAGGCTTCCGGGAAGGCGCTCGCCGCGGCCCCCAACGACCCCGAGGCGCTCTACCTCCGCGCGGCCGTCCTGGCCACGCTCAAGCGGCGGGAGGAAATGCTCGCCACCCTCGGGCAGGCGGTGGCGGCCGACGGCGAATACAAGGACGAGGCGCTGAACGACGCCGCCTTCCGGGACTACTGGCAGGATCCGCAATTCAAGGATGTGGCCGAGAGCTAGATGGCCATCGACATTCACCTCTACGTGGAGCATCGTCGGGACGGGAGTTCCCCCTGGGTGGGCGCCCGGAAGGTGAACTCCACCCGCACCGAGCCGATCTACGCCACACCCAACTACACCCTCTTCGAAATCCTCGGCTTCCCCACCGGATCGCCGGGGGCGACCGGAATCGAACCGATAACCGTCCCGCGGGGCCTGCCCGACGACGTGAGCGTGGAGGTGCGGCTCCTCTCCCTCTCGGCGGGCGATGAGGCCGGCGGACACTCCTGGCTGACGCTCGAGGAACTCCAGGGCTACGACTGGGGAAAGTACCTGACAGTGGAGGGAGTGCTCACCCGGGACGAGTATGCTTCGCTCCTGAAGAGCGGGAAGGCGCCGTCGTGGAAGTCCGACGTCTTCGGGGCGAACTTCGTCCTGGTCCCGCACGAGCAGATTCTCACCCTGCCGCCGAGCGACGGCAAGGTCTTCTGCACGCGGGTGGCGTGGGAGGTTCCGTGCCGGGAGCGGTGCGAGGACTTCCTTGCCCGGGTGATCCCGTTCATGGAGGACATCGGGCCGGGCCCCGAGCACGAGAGAATCGTGTACTGGTTTACGTCGTAGGGGGAGGGCGTCGCGGATGGGTTCCCCCGTCACTCTTCCTTCGTCCCTCCGCCCCGGACCCCTCTCCAGAACTCCTGCAACTCCCGCACTCCCAGCATCGCCCCGCACAGGAAGTAGACCGCCGCCCCGAGCGCAATCGGGGCCAGGGCCGCCAGGGCGCGGCCCGTCACGCCATCGGGGGAGAGTGCGGGCCATTGACGGGCGACGGCCGGAGTGACGACCGACATGTAGAACCAGCAGGTGGCGCCCATCGCCCATGAGGCGGCCACCATGCCGGCCAGGCCCACCCGCATCGGGCCGAGCCGCCACGAGGGCATTCGCCGTCGCAGCAGCCGAACGAGCAGGAAGAGGTTGACCGCCGCGGTGATCGTCGTCCCGAGCGCGATCCCCGCCTCGCGCATCCACGCCACAAGCGTGAGATTCAGCGCCAGGTTCAATCCGACGGTCCACATCCCCACCCGCATCGGCGTAGCGGTGTCCTGGAGGGCGTAGAAGGCCCGCGTGACGATCTGGAGCCCGCAGAAGGCCCAGACTCCGCTCGCATAATAGAGGAGGGCCGTACCGGCCCGCGTCGAATCGGCCGGGGTGAAGCGATCGCCCTGGAAGAGCAGGGCGCAGATCGGCTCGGCGAGAACGGCGAGGCCCACGGTCGCCGGAAGACCGATCGCCAGGACGAGCCCGAGACTCCGCGTCACCTCCCGCGCCAGCCCCGGCTCGTCCTTTCGCGCGGCGTGATCGGCGAAAAACGGAAAAGCGACCGTCCCCATGGCGGTGCCGATCAGGGCGAGGGGAAACTGCAGGAGCCGGTTCGCGTAGTAGAGCGCCGAGACCGCCCCGTCGCCGGGGACGCAGGCCTGCGCGATGACCGAATCGAGGAGCAGGTTGAACTGCACGACCGCCAGCCCGAAGACCGTGGGGCCCATCAGCCGGCCCACCTGGCGCATCCCCGGCTGACGCCAGTCGAGGTTCCATTCGATCCGGACCCGCCGCGAGACGAGCGGCGGAATCTGGATGAGGAGTTCGAGCACGCCGCCGAGGACGATCGCCCAGCACAGCCCGCGCACCAGCGCCTCGTCTCCGTGCAGGTAGTGCGGAAGAACGAGAAAGGCCGCCACCCAGACGACGTTCAGCACGGCCGCCGCCAGGGCCGGCATCGTGAAGTGCTTGTGGACGTTCAGGATCGCCGTCAGGATCGCGACCACGCAGATGAGCGGGAGGAACGGAAGAAGGATCGCGAGGAGCGAAAAAAAGAGGTCGAACCACCGGGCGTTCTCCGGATCGAGCCGGCCGGCCAGGACCCCCGGAAGAAGAACGGAGGCGGCGATCCCGAACGCCGCCACGGCGCCGAGTCCGGCCGCCAGGACCCCGAGCACTCCGCCCATCAGGCGTCGCGACTCCGCCTCGCGACCGGTCTGGAGGTGCTCGGCAAAGACCGGGACGAAGGCGGCGCTCAGCGCCCCCTCGCCGAAGAGGCGGCGGAAGAGGTTCGGGATCTGGAAGGCCATCGCGAAGGCGTCCCAGATCCACCCGAGCCCGAAGATCCGGGCGGCGAGGATCTCGCGGACCAGTCCGAGGACGCGCGAGAGCAGGGTGCAGCCCGCCACGAGACCGGCGGCGCGGACGGAAGGACCGTGGGCGGAGGGGTCCGACCCTCCTGGCCGCGGAGGCGCGTGAGACGAGGAGGGAGGGTCGGGCATGGAGCAGGGCCGTTCAAGGGGACTGCCCTGTTATCGGCAGAGGCGCCCGGGGACTGCTCGCAAGCCCGTGCCTGCGTCCCGTCCGAACGCTCACGGACCTTCTTCGAGCGGGACACGCTTGGCGTCGGTGCGGACGTAATCCGTACCCTTGCACAGAATCGGCTCGCCGGTGGCCGCCGAGAGCGCATAGACGCAGCAATCGCCCATGTTGAGGGCTGCCGGGTGGCGTCCCTTTCCGAAGGCCCAGTAGGCGTCCCGGGCGCGCACCACCTGGGCGGCATCGAAGGGAATTACTTCGAGCCGGGCACGCCGAATGAGGGAGTCGAGGCTCGCGAGGCCAGGCCTTCCCTTTCGGATGAAAAGGACAATTGACGCCTCGAGGTACGACACAGAGGAGAGCAACCGCTTGGGGTCGTGCTCGATGGCGTCGGCGTGCGCCGCGGCATCAGGCTCCGCGAGGAGGATCGCCAGCAGGGCGGACGTGTCCAGGATCATATCGGAGCGCCTACTCGGGAAGACCGTTCCGGTCGTACCCCAGGATCTCATCGGCCGATCGTATGTCGAGGGTGGGCAAGGCGGCGCATCCGCGGCCAATGGCCAACAGGTCGTCTCTCAACGCCCCTCCCGCCTCCTTCCCGGATCCCGTACCACGCGCGATCCACTCGCGCAATTCCGACTCGAGTTCGCGCGGAACCACGAACCAGGTGGGGAGTCCACGAGATTGAGGACTTCCGAGTCTGCCCCTGGGACCGCCGTTCCAGCGAATCGCCAGGCACGGGGCGCCATCCCACTTGCCTTCTGCCGCGGCCCAGGAGTCCTCGCCGCCGTCGTAAAGGACGCGCGTGAGCGTCCAGCGGTGCTTCGGACTCGTCACGTCGGCGGGCTGAACGTAGACAGAAGCGGAATGGGGAGTCGCTTTCACGTTTGCCTCGAGGGGTCAGAAACGGTCATCCAGCACTTTGATTAACATACATCCGTATGTATGTAGTGTCAAGTATGGGAAGTGGGCTCTGCAGGCGGCGCGGGGCGCGTACGGCCGGTGCCCGGGCGTGCGGTCGCGGGCGGATGAACCGCCCGTGCCACCCTCTTGTCCAATTTGGACGGCCCGCTAGCGCGGCGTGCTCTGCTCCGCCACCCACGCCTTGCGGGCCGCGAGGAGCGTTTCGAGTAGGGGAGGACTCCCCGGTCCCCAATCGGGGTGGTGGGAGGCGAGCCAGGGGGCCCAGTCGGCCTGGGCGAGGAGCGTGTCGATGAACTTCCTCGCCTCCTTGGATTCGGCCGCTCGGGAATCGGCCCAGATCGGATGGAGGGGGTTCTGCGCCCGCCACAACTCGCGCCAGGCGATGACCTCATCCGGCGCCGCCTCCGCCGGACGGAGGGAGTATTCAGTGAGCCAAGAGGACCAGTCGGTGGCAGAGCGCATCAGCCTCACACCAAGATCTCGTGCCTCGGTTGCTTCGACTGAATCCGGTGAGGTTTTGACGATCGCTGCCAGTCGGCCCAGTGCCATAGACAATCCATCCGGGTAGCGACTAATCTCCCGTGCGACGGCCAGGCTGATGTCTGGCCTCGATAGGCCCACCCAGAACTTGTTGGAGACTTCCTCCTGAGTTGGATCGCGGCCCAGCGCACGCCGAAAGTCCGTCGTCCAATTCTCAAGCAGCGGCTTCTTCAAACGACGTTCGAGCAATGTAGTCAACATGAGGATCCCCTGAACCGACTCCTCGGTGCCGGAGTGCACTGACACCAGCATATTTACCCAATACTCGAATTCGCCCCCACCGTCTTTGCACCACGCAACGTCATTCGCAGCACGCAGGGCGCACCTGGAAGCAAGCGTCGACCTTCCGGTGCCCAGTGGATGCTCGCATGATTGTGGATGACCGAGCAATCGCGCTATTGTGCTTGCGTCAAGGCTCTCGAATTTCAGGAGGTATTCGTGGAGGCGTCTCATCTGGAGAAGCCGGGGGTCACGAGCCTCGATCTCGAGATGATCCACGATGCGAGGATACAATGCAACTGAGGCCGAGACACCTCCAACCCATGACTCCGGATGGTCGCGCAGGACTCCCAGATAGACGTTGCGGACCGCGGACTTTTCGTCGCTCTCGTCCACTTGCCAAACGCGTGCGAGGGCGCGTATCTCATCGGCGGTCGCGGTGGTGCGAACGGACCTCTCGCGCAGGGCACGTTCCACGTAGGAGAGCCACACATCGATCTCGTCCGCATCCTGCGGGAGATCATCGCCGTCCGCCGGCCGAGGCACATCGACAAGCGCTCCCCGGACGGACCCTCCGTCGCCTCGTCGATTTCGTGCCACTTCCTCACTGCTGGCTCCAGCCTCGCTTTCAGCCCTTGGGAATTGAGACACGTAGATGAACCATCCCGCCGTTCCAGTCACGGCAAGAGAGAGTAGTGCGCTGAGTGCAGTCCGGACTCTTACCACAGGGGTTCGAGGACGCCGCTAAGCGCGGCCCTAGCTCCGGGGGGATTCCCTCTGTATAGGAAATAGTAGTAGACTCGCGGTGTGACAGTCGAATCTATGGCCGCCGCGTTCATCGGAGTATGTGGATTCGGTCCGGTAGACCCGGCCGCGCCGGCCGTGTCCTCCACGTTTTCATTGGCTTGGAGCCACCCTCTTGCGATGTTGATTGGAGGTGGAGTACCCACAATGACCCTGTCCCTCAACTCAAAAAAACGAGAAACGACCTTCGCCGTAAACTCCTGATCCGCGTCATGAGCGTCGAAGGGCGCGCCGGCGTTGTATCCTAGAATCAACCCTGCTCCGGACTGAGCCAAGTCCTTTCCCGGATTCGTGTCGTCCCCGTTCCTGTTGAGCAAATTGAACTTGTCGTTGTAATCATTGATGTCCACGAGGCTGCAACCCGCGATAAGGACCATCTCGACACCCGTCCAGCTACCGACGAGATCACTCGTCAACACGCTTTGATCGTAGATCAAACTGACGAATGACTTGCTAAAGTGATATCCATGCCCGGAGATGTAGAACCAGTTCGCGGGTCGATGCGCCCAGTAGGGTGTCGTTTCAACAAAGCCAAAGCTCAGATATGTTGCCGCCGCGCCAGCGCTGACGAGAAAGGACCCCGACGGAGGCCCTCCGACGAGGGTCCTGTTGACAAGGGACACGTCAAACAGATCTCCGCGCAGGACGATTGTGTGGGAGGCAAATCCGCAACCGGCAAGATTAGAGGGAAACCTCGCAATGGCCTCGGTGCGGAAGCGCTCGGTATCTCTGTCGTTGCTGTTTGGAGACGTTGCATGATCGATGATGTCGAGACTCCCGATCGTGTGACGGCCGATCGACGGAGCCACGACCCCCAATTGTGCCGCGGCGGTGCCTGCGAGCGACAAGCGGAATTCCTTCAGGTTCGCTTGACGACTGAACTTGGCATTCGGCGCAAGCACCAAGTCCAACGAAGTGGACGGAATCGGACCTACCGGTAATGATGTCGGTACCGATGGATCCACGAGTGCTTGTCGCAGAAACACACGAGCAGAATTTGCGGGGTTCTTCACCGCGAGCACGACCCGCACGTTCCACGGGGCGTGTGCTCCGAGCACTTCAGACCAGTCCAGTTCCGGCCACACCGGGTCTGAAATCTGCGTAAACGTGTCGCAGAAAGCGAGGTGCTTGACGATTGGGAAACTCAGCGGCGGGATCTGTCCCAAACCCGGAATCACTGCGAGAAGCCCGATCGCACCGCCTGCCGGACCGCGAACCCATCGCGCGTCAGCGGGCCCCGGAGAGAGAGTCGGCAGAGGAGGAATACCCGGTACGGCACCGATTCCGGGATCCAGAGGGTCGATTGTATCTGTTAAGTTTCCGCTCCGAACATGCACAAGGTCCGTATCAAATGCCACCGGTTCGCTCTCCAACAGCGCAAACCGCTCAGGCGTCGGGTTCGACGCCCCGTTCATCGAGAGGGCGTGCTCCGGCGTCACCTCCGGATACCCGCTCTCCGCCGTGATCTCGCTCCCGAGCGGATCCAGGACCTTCAACGTCACCGAGGATAGCGACTGGCCCACCGGCAGCCGCGCCTGGACGACGTGCTTGAGCACGGCCGGACCCCCCGAGGGCTGAGGGGCCGCCAAGGCCAGCGGGATCCTCAGACGCAACCCGTCGTCCTGCACCGACGCCAGATAGAGCTCCGGCACCCCGGCGGCGTGGACCGCGCTCGGAGTGAACCCGCCGCCTCCCCCTCCTCCGAAATGGCACGGATTTACGAACTGCGCCGCGATCCCGGAAAGGACCAGGTGGTCCTCCGTCTTCGGTCCGTACGTGAGCCGCACGGAGGCGCGCCCGGAGGGCGTCAGGTCCACCGAGGCCGCGATCGGTCCCAGTGGACCCGTCGCCGTCTCGTGGAAGTTCCCCTCGCCCGCGGACAGATACCCCTCCCCGGCGACGATCTGAAAGGACGCGGTCCGGAAGTGGATCGTGACTGGCTGTGGAAGCCCCGAGTCCGGACAGGTAACGGTGCCGTCGATCTGGAACGGTCCCGTCGGGGCTTCGTCCCGGTAGAGTTGCACCTGGAGCGGGACACTGAGCAGCAGGGATTGTCTCCCGATCTGCGCCTGACCCTGCGAGATCCCCAGCCGAACATGCTCGTCCGGCTGACCCGTGAAAGGCGAGGTGTGTACCGTCAGGCTCGCGGGATCCTGGATCGCCCCCTCAAACGCCGCCTCGACTTCCGGAAACTCCGTCAGGAACGCCCGCACATGCACGGGCCCGAAGGGGGCCGACGGCGCGGCGACGAATGCGGCGCGCGCCCTACCGTTCGCGTCCGCGATCGGCGCCGCGGGGAGGAACTCGCCCACCGTCTCCGGATTCGCGATGGGGTGCCCGGTCCCGTCGACGATCTGGTATGTCACCTCCGCGCCGGCGAGCGGCGCCCCGTTCAAGCCCGCGGCCTCCACCTCCAGGAGCGCGGGCCAGGCACTGCCCGGGATGTCCTCCAGGGCCTCGAACCCCTCCGGCAACTGCACCGGGAGCGCCGAGAGACAGGGCTCATGGGCGCTGTAGGAAACCGCCACTCCCGACCCCGGCGCGCCGCCCGACAGGCGCGCCTCCACGATCTGCGTGCCCTCCTCATGTCCGAGGATGACCCGCACCGCGGCGAGACCGTTCGCGTCCGTCGTCATCCCGAAGCCTGGAGCGTCCAGGACCACCCCCTTTCCCTGCGTGAACACGAACTCCAGCGGGACCCCGGGGGCCGGTTGCCCTTCCCGTTCCGCCCTCACCTTCATCACCGGGTCCGAAGGAGGACGCCCCACGAGAGCCGAGCCGCCTCCCGAAACGACCGAGAGGAGCACCGGCGCCGGACCGGATGAGGAACCGTCGAGGTCGTGGAGGTCGTCCACTACGTAGGAGGCAAAGCTCGAGCCCTCGTTCTGGACCGCGTCGCGGATGCTCACGGTCAGCATGTTGGGACCGGGGACGAAGAGCGGCAACAGGACCGGGAGCTGGGCCGCCGTCGGGCTCAGATGCGCCCCGTTGGCCGTAACCGTAAAGAGGGAAGCGATGGAGACTCCGTTCAGTGCCGCGGCAAAAGTGGAGGGGACCGCCCCGGTCAGATTGTCCGTCCACGTAACGGCGAAGGTCGTGTCCGTAAGGAGCCCAAGGTGGGTCCCCGAGGCGGGGGCGAGGGCGCAGACCGGCGGGTCCCGATCCAGGACGACGGTCCCTCCATGGGGCTGGACGATCTCGTCGAGGACCGTCTCGACCCCCTCCGCCGCGGCGCTCCCTGAAGCGGCCCTTGGATTCGTGGTGCGCCGGAGCAGCGTGACACGGACGTCATACGAGTATGTCCCGCTCGGCGCGGCGGGTCCGGAAGACGAGATCCCGTCCCATGCGGTCGCCAGGGAGACTGGAATCGCGCCGCCTCCCTGATGAGCGGCAGGCACCGCGCCGTCGACGGAGAGGCTTCGCACGAGCGCACCGCCCGCGTCCCGAACGTCCACCTTCAGGCGGACGAGGACGATCCCCCCGTCCCGGCGCTTCTCCGCGGAAGCTCCGGCCGCGGCACCGGAGGTCGCCGGGACACTGACTTGAACGCCGACCGTCCATGGACCGAAGTTGGGCGACCAGGGGTCCGGCGTGTGCGACACGGAGACGAGCGTGAACCCGGTTGGAGGAGGCGCCGCCGCGAGATCAGGGGCGAAAAAAGCAGGCGTCGTGAGGAGCCCGATCAGCGCGGCGAGAAGTGCGAACCTCGAGCGGGTACGGAGGCAGGAGCGGCAGGCAGGCAGGCAGGCAGTGCTTCATGGCGGTTCTCCCTCCCGGTGGGATGGATGGGATCGAAGCCGTCAATCTACTCTTCCCGCCTGAGATGTCAAGGGCAAATCCCGGCTCAAATGCGCCCACGGTTTGGACTGTCATCCTGAGCCCCGCCCGCAGGGCGGGGCGAAGGATCGCCAGCCCGTGCCCGTGCCCGTTCAAGGCTGGTGATCCTTCGCGCCGCGGCCCTCCGGGCCGCGCCGCTCGGGATGACAAGGAAACTGTGGGTGCATTTGAGCAAATCCCGGCTCGAACTCGCTCAAGCGCGGGGCGACGGAGGGTGGGCGCTCGCCCGCTAGTCCGCGCTCACCGCCGCTTCCTCTTCCCGGGCCACACGCCCCGGGAGCACGGCGTAGGCGCAGGGGACGACGAAGAGCGTCAGGAACGTGGACACGAGCACCCCGCCGATCACCACCACCGCCATCGGGATCCGGGTTTCGGCCCCCGGGCCGAGCGCGAGGGCGGGCGGTACGGCCGCCGCGATCGTCGAGATCGAGGTCATCAGGATCGGCCGGAGCCGGATCGGACAGGCCTCGAGCAGCGCCTCCCGCGGGGCGAGTCCGTGCTCCCGCATCCGGTTCGTGAACTCGACGAGCAGGATCGAGTTCTTCTTCACGATCCCCATGAGGAGCACGATCCCGATCATGCTGTACATGTTGAAGGTGACCCCCGCCAGCATCATCGCCAGCACCGCCCCGGTGAGGCTGAAGGGCATCGCCAGGAGGACCAGGAGCGGGTGGACGAACGAGTTGAACTGCGAGGCGAGCACCATGTAGGCGATCAGCACGCCGGAGCCGATCGCGAACAGAAAGGCGAAGGCGCTCTGGAGAAACATCACCGACGACCCGGTGAACTCGATCCCGTACCCCGGCGGCAGGAGCTCCGCGGCGATCGCCTGGACCCGCTCCAGGGCGTCCTTCTGCGACTTCCCCGGCACCATGTTCGCCGAGATCGTGATCGCCCGCGCCCGGTTCCGGCGCGTGATCGTCTGCACCACCGGCTCCTCGTGAATCTGAACCACTTCGGAGAGACGCACCAGCCCGCCGTCCCGGTTGCGCACGAAGAGCCGCTTCACATCCTCCGGCTGCGACCGCTCGTTCGAGACCAGTCGCAACCGCACGTCGTACCGGTGCCCCGCGTCCTTGAACTTGGTCACCCGCACCCCGCCCACCAGCGCGTTCACCGTCTGCCCGATCGAGAGCACGCTCACGCCGAGGTCCGCGGCCCGGTCGCGGTCCGGCACAATCCGCAGCTCGGGCATCCCCACGAGATAATCGCTGTTCACGTCGATCATCAGCCCGGAATCGCGCATCCGGTCCATCATCTGGTCGGCCCGGTCCGCCAGCTCCCGCCAGTCCGGCCCCGTGACGGCCACCTGGATCGGGAAGTTTGAACCCCGGCTCGTCAGGCCGCGCATGGAGAGGTCGCTCACGTACGCCTTGAGACCCGGGACCGAATTGAACTTCGTGCGGACGAAGTTCATCATGTCCAGCTGGGTCACCGGCGTGGGCCCCCGCTCCTCCGGCGGTTTAAGGGTGATGAACATGATCCCGGTGTCCACCTCCCCCCCCCCGAAGCCGCCCACGACGCCGAAGTAGCGGGCCGTCTCCGGCCGGGAGGAGACGATCGCCTCGCAGTCGCGGAGCCGGGCGTCGGTGTAGTCGATGGAGGAGCCGACCGGGGTCTGGAACCGCACCATGAACATCGACTGGTCCTGCGCCGGGACGATCTCCTGATTGATCCCGCGGGCCAGCCACAGCGACCCGGCGAAGATCCCCGTGGCGAGAAGAAGCACCCCGGCCCTCCATCGCAGCGCCGGTCCGAGCACCGCCCGGTAGGCGGCCGCGAGCGACTTGAAGGCGGCATCGAGGAACCTCCCCAGCCGCGTGGCGCGTTCCCCGACCTGGAGGATCTGCGAGCAGCGCATCGGAGTAAGCGTCAGCGCTTCGAGAAGCGACAGGGCGACGGCCACCGAGATCGTCACCCCGAACTGGTAGAGGAACTTCCCGATGATCCCCTCCATGAACGCGATCGGCAGAAAGATGGCGATGATCGAGAGGGTGGCGGCGATCGCGGCCAGGGTGATCTCCCTCGCGCCTCGCGACGCCGCCGGGAGCCGCTCCTCCCCCTTCTCGCGGTGCCGAACGATGTTCTCCAGCACCATGATCGCGTCGTCGACGACGATCCCGACGGCGAGCGAGAGGCCGAGCAGGGTGAAGGTGTTGAGCGTGAATCCGAGGAAGTAAATGATGAGGAAGCTCCCGACGATCGACGTGGGGATGGCCAGGAGGATGTTGAGGGTCGACGTCCACGAGCCGAGAAAGAGCCAGCAGACGAGCGAGGTGAGAATCACCGAGAGGACCATGGTGAACTGGATCTCGCCGATCGAATCCTCGATGAAGCGGGTGCTGTCGAAGTTCACGCCGAGATCGTACCCGGGAGGCAGCGTCTTGCGGATCTCCTCCATCCGGGCCTTGACCGCCTGCGCCACGGCGACGGCGTTCGCCCCGCGCTGCTTCTTGATCCCGAGTCCGACCGCCGGGAGCCCGAGGGTGCGGGCCATGCGGCGCCGGTCGGCCAGCCCGTCCTCCACCAGCGCGATGTCGCCGAGGAGGATCGCCGCGTCGTTGCGGTAGGCGACGACGATCTTCCGGAATTCCGCCACCGAGGGCGCCTCGCCCACGGACCGCACGCTCATCTCGCGCGAGGCCGTCTCGATGCGCCCCGCGGGGACCTCCACGTGTTCCCGCTGGAGGGCGGAGATGACGTCGTCCACCGCGATCTGGCGCGCCTCCATCTCCTCGAGGTGGAGCCAGACCCGCATGTTCCGGTCGAGGTATCCCCCCATCATCACCTCGCCCACCCCCGCCACGGTCTGGAACTTGTCCTTCACGTGGTCACGGGCGAAGAGGGTCAGCTCCTGGAGCGGCTTCTGGCCGGAGAGCGCCATCCAGAGGATCGGCTGATCCTCGGGATTCGTCTTCGTCACGACCGGAGGGTCGATCTCGCGGGGCAGGAGGCGGGTCGACTGGGCGAGCTTGGTCTGGATGTCCTGGACGGCGGCGTCGATGTCGCGGCTCAGCTCGAATTCGACGGAGACGGAGGCGGTGCCGTGCCGGGCGGTCGAGGTGACCTCGCGGATCCCCTGCACGCTCATGACGGCGTCCTCGATCACGTCGACGACGTCCGTCTCCATGACCTCGGGGGACGCGCCTTCAAGCGCGACGGAAATGCTGACGTTGGGAAAATCGACGTCCGGCATCTGGCTGACGCCGAGACGGGTGAAGGAGTATCCCCCGAAGAGGATCAGGAACAGCATGATCATCCACGAGAAGACGGGGTTCTTGATGGCGATGTCGGGTAGAGACATGCTCACTTCGGCTCCACCACCTCAATCTCCATCCCGTCCCGCGCGCTCGGGGCGCCGTCGACCAGGATGATGTCGCCGGCCGCGAGGCCCTCGGTGATCTCCACGGTGCCGTCCACCCGGAGGCCGAGGGTGACGCGAACGGAGGCCGCCTTCTTTCCGTCGGTGCGGAAGACCACAAACCCGCGATCCGTGGGTAGCACCGCGCGCTCCGGCACCACGAGGCTGGGCCGCTTCCCGGTCACCACCCGAACCGAGGCGAAAGTGCCGGGCCGCAGATCGCCGGCGGGCGACTGCACCTCGGCGAGACATTCCACGGCCCGCGTGGAGGGATCGGACTTCTGTCCCAGGAAGAAGACTCTTGCGCGCTGGACGACGCCCGGGGCGCTCCGGATCGAGAATGTCGCTTCATCCCCGCGCCGGAGCCGCGCGGCTTCCATTTCGTTCACCATGAACCGCACGCGGAGCGTCGAAACGTTCAGCATCGTCGCCACGACCGTCTCGGGCTTGACGTATTCCCCCTTCGACACCTGTTTGCGGTGGATCACGCCGGGCATGGGCGGCCGCACCACGGCGTCCCTGAGATTCCGCCGGGCCAGCTCGAGATCGACCCGGGCGCGCTCGGCGTCGGCCTTCGCCTTCTCCACGTCGGCCCGCCATCCCGCCATCTGCTCCTCGGTCACCCACTCCTTCTTCTGCCGCCGCCCCTCCTCGTAGAGCTGGAGCCGGTTGGCATAGAGGGTTTCCGCGAGTTTGCACTGCGAGAGCGCCCGATCGTAGTCGGCCTGCGCCCGGCTCACGCCGAGGGAGTACTTCTCGACGTCGATCTCGGCCAGAATGGTCTCCTCCGTGACGGTGTCCCCCTCGGCGAACCGGACGGAGTCGAGCGTGCCCGAAACGCGCGCGGGAACGCTCACCTCCTCGAGCGGCTCGATCGAGCCGACCGCCTCGACGGCGTACTCGATCAGGCGCGACTCGACCGCGGAGGTCGTGACCTTGAGTTTCTGCGCGGACTTCGCCCCGCCCGGCGGGCCGGAGACCGGGGCCGGCTTGCCGCAGGAGGAGAGGAGGAACACCATCGCCGCAGCCCAGGACAGTGCCTCTCCAGATCGGATCCCCCGTCGCCGTCCAGAAAGAGGACGGCTCCCCGGGATGACACCGGTGTCGAGCGGGCGGAAGTTCATCGTTTTCCTGCTCCCTCTGAATCTCCCCCCGGGGACTCCCCGCACTCCACCGACAGCCGGATCGAGGCGAGCCTCCACTGGAACCGGGTTCGGTCGCGTTCCAGCCGCGCCTGCTGAAGCGTGTTGAAGGCCGCGAGCACCTCGATGTTGGTCGCGATGTCGCGGCGATACTCCGCCTGGACGAGTTCGTGAAACTCCGCGGCGCTCGCCACCGCCTTCTCGCGCGAGTCCAGTTCGGAGCGGAGGGACACCACGTCGAAGTAGGCCCGGCTCACCTCCAGGGCGATCTGCCGGCGGAGCCGTTCGAGACGAAGCTCCGCCGAGCGGACGTTCGATTTCGCCTCGCGGACCCGCGCCCGGGTCGTGAGACCGTCGAAGATCGGGAGTTCGCCCGAGAGGGTCAGGTCCCACGCCACGTCCTCGCTGTTCCCCTCGCGGTGCGTGTAGGCGTTGCCCTCGAGGGCGAGCGTGGGGAAGTGGCCGGCCCGGGCGACACCGACCGCCTCACCGGAGGCGGCGATTTCATTCTCAAGCGCCCGCAGATCCGCGCGCTGTTTCGCGGCGCGGGCCAGCAGTTCGCCCACCGGCGGAGGATCGACCGGGGCAGCCTCGCCGTCGACGGGAGTCAGTTCTCCCCTCGCCCCGGTGAGGAACCGGAGCGCCTCCACAGCGACGTTCCGCGCCCCGCGCAACTCCTCCAGCCGCGCGCGGGTGGAGGCCGCCTCCGCCTCCTGGGCGAGGACCTCGGTCTGGCGGGAGATGCCGGCGCGACGCCGCGCCTGGAGTTCCTGGAGCCGCTCCTCGGCCAGACGGAGCGAGTCCTGCACCGTCGTCAGGTCCCGATCGGTCTGGAGGACCGCGGTGAAGGCCCCGGCGACGTCGGCGTAGAGCCGGAGCCTCGCATATTCGATCTCCTCCCGCTTCGCCGCGGAGGCGGCGCGGGCCTGTCGCATCGCGTACACCTCCTTGAGCCCGCTGAAGAGCGGCTGCCGCGCGAAGAACTTGTACTCCGACCGCTCCGTCAGGTTCAGGCGGCTCTGGAACGATCCGCCGCCCGAGGCGCCCGCCGGGTCCTGCCGGATGTAGCTCCCCTTGAAGGAGAGCCGGGGCAGCACGCTGCCGAAGGCCTGATCGTACAGGGCCTGCAGGCGCTCCAGTTCCTCGATGTTGAGCGCCAGGGTCTCGCTCCGCTCGATGGCCAGCCGGTAGGCGCGCTCCAGCGTGAGCGGTTCCGCCAGGGGCGGACCGTCCGGAGCAGGCGTCGCCCGGGGTGGCGAGGGCAAGTCCGGCCGGCCCGGGGCGTCCGCGGCGGGCGCGGGTTGGACCGGGGGTCGAGCGATCGCCCCGCTCAGAACGGACGGGTCCCGCCGCGGCCGCGGGACGGATTCCCGTTCCGACGGCGCCGGAGTGCAGGCGCCGGCGAGCGCCGCGAGCAGACCCAGGAGTCGAAGGGCCCTCACGCGTCACCCCCTTCTTCCCACTTCCCCACGATCTCGTTCAACGTTTCGAGCGCCTCGGCCATGCGGCGCACGTCGGACCGGTCGACCACCCGGAGCAGCCGCTCGAACCGTTCGCGGCGGCGGCGGGAGAACTCGTCGAGGAGCCGTTTCCCGCGGGGCCGGAGCGAGAGGACCACCTGCCGCCGGTCGCGGGGGGAATGCTCACGCCGGACGCTTCCCCCGCGCACGAGCCGGTCGACGAGTTCCGTGGCGGTGGAGTTGGAGACGCCGAGGCGTCGCGCGAGGACGGAGAGCGCCTCCGGACCGCGCGAGTCGAGGATCCAGAGGACGCGCATCTGGGCGAAGGTGACCGCCCCGGAGCTGGGCTGGCGCGCGGGGATGGAGAAGAAGCGCGTGAGGACCGACTTGAAGAGGAGGTCGATGCGTTCGGCGGATTTCATCGCTTGCTTCGGCTCCCGAATGATTCGGTAACCGAAGTATAGGCGGCGGCCGGGAGCGTCGTCCAGCGAAATCCGGCGTTTCCCCGGCGGACGGCAACCTCTTGACGCTCCGGAGGGGCCATGCTAGCATGCCGCCCTGTCTCGCCCCCTTTCTACTTCGGACGCTCTGGGGAGAGTGGAATGGCACGGGAGCCGTCCGGGCGCCGGGTCAAGTTCTTCTGCGCCTGCGGGCAGAAGTTGTCGTTCCCGGAGGCGAGCGTCGACCTCATGGGGCGCTGCCCCAGGTGCAGGCGAAAGGTCCGCATTTCGGACCCCGCCGGCCCGACCGGGCGCGTAGTCCCCCCGCGTCCTTCCGGAACGGAGCCGGACCTCCTGTTCGGAACGATCGCCGTGGACGCCGGATACCTCCCCCGCGACCGGTTGAACGCCGCGGTCGAGCACCAGAATCTCCTCCGCGAGCGCGGGATCCATCGGACACTCGGGGAGATCCTCGTCGAGCAGGGCGCTCTGGGCGCGGGAAACGTGGAGTGGATCATCCGCCATCAGAGTTTCGTCTCTGTCCGCGCCGAGGATCGCAAGTTCGGGGCGCTCGCCGTGCGCAACCGCTTTCTCCGACCGGAGCAAGTGAAGGCCGCGCTCCAGCACCAACGAGACGCCTACCAGGGGAATGGGCGCCTCGTCCGCATCGGCACCCTCCTGACCGAACGGGGCCTCCTCTCCCGACAACAGGTGGACGCGCTCCTGGCGGCCCAGGCCAGACTCAAGACCCCTCGTCGTCGCCCCGAATCCCGGACGCCCGGGGAGGCGGAGGCCGACGTTGAAACGCGGGCCTTTCCGGCCATCGAAGCGACGGCCGCGGAGGTCCCTCTCGCCGATCTGGCGGAGGAAGAGGGCCCGGGGGAGCGGATTCTCGAAGCGCCGGGCGACGGCGACGAGACGATCGTCGAAGCGGCGATCCTGGAGGAGGACGAGATCGATGGAGTTCCGCCCCCGAAGTCCGGAAGGCGCCCGCGCGGCGTTCCGGCGGCCCCGTCGGCCGCTTCGCGTCGGGCCGGGGTCGACGAGGAGGTGGAACCGGAGGCCGTGGAGAAGGTTGAGCGAGTCGAGGAGATGCTCGAACGCGCGGCGGGGCTCGCCGGCGAGGAGCGCGAGGCCGCCCTGGACGACGCGAAGCGCCGGCTCGCGCGCGTCACCCAGTGGGCGAAGACCGAGATGCCCCGCTCGCGATTCATGGGCCGCATCTACCATTGCTGGGGAAGCCTGCAGGACGGCCTGGGGGAGAGGCGTTACTCCTTCGACGCCTATCTCAACGCCTTCGACCTCGGACGCGCGCTGTCGAGGGACACGATCTTCGAACTGGGGCGCTACCTCGTGGCGGACCGGCGTACGACGAGCGCTGCGCTCCGTCTTTACTCCGAATTCTGCGCCGAGATCCCGTACCGTCTCGATCAGATCCCGCCGGAGGACCGCGAGCGCATTCTCTTGTTTTTCCTCGAGGCGGCGTCCGACTTTGGCGGCGCAGACGGCCCCCTGAGAAGCGCCCTGGCGCGGGCGCTCGCCGCGAGTTTCGCTCACTCCGCGGCGGCGCAATTGAGCAGCGCCCGGTGGATGATGCGGGAGCAGCGATGGGCGGAGGCCGACGTGACCCTGCAGGCCGCGTGGAACAGCCCCGAGGTCCAGGAGGCTCAGGCCCGACGGGTGCGCGCCGAGGTGGCCTGCGAGCTGGGACGCGTGCGGAGGGCGCAGGGGAATGCGCCGGAGGCGGTCGAGTTCTTCGAGAGGAGCACCGAACTCGATCCGCTCCAGGTGCTCGCCTATGTGGAGAGCGCCGAAGCCATGCTGGGATACAAGGCGGGCACGATGCAGACGGACTCGATCATGCTCGTGCGCCAGCGCGCCCGCCTCTCCAAGGCGCTCCGCGGACTGAAGCGGGCCGAGGAGAATTCCCGACACCCCTCGGTCGGCGCCCGGGAATCCTGGAGCGAGGTCGGGGCCCGAATCTCGAAACTCCGGGAGACCCTCGATCTGCTGATGGGCGGATGAGCGCGGACTCTTGACGGGGAGACCATGAGCGAACGACACCCCGCGGCGGCGACGGGACGCCGGATGCAGCCCCCCTCCGACTGGGAGCGATTCCTCGGCCTCTTCGCGGCTCTGACGGCGAACTCCGGGTCGATGTTCGCCACCGTCGTCGGCCTGATGGGAATCAGCTACGGCTTCTTCTATTTCATCGGGACGCAGAACCCCAAGAACCTGATCTACCACGCGTTCTGCGCGCACTTCCCTTACACCCATCTTTGCACGCTCCTCTTCTTCATCGCCCAGTGTCTCCTCCTGAGAAAGTACCACTTCGTGCTCCGGGAGTGGCGGGCGTTCGGTCTCGAAGCCGACATCTTTCCGCAAGACTCCGGTCAGACGCTCCAGCAGCAGGGCGCCGAGGCGATCGCCGCGAAGATCCGGCTGCTTCCGCCGCCCCAGGGAGAGTATCTCCTGATCCAGCGCCTCGACCGCGGCCTGCAGCGGCTGCGGAACACCGGGTCTTCGTCCGACATGAGCGGCGTCCTCGGGGACCTGTCCAACATCGACCGCCAGACCGCCGAGTCCGGCTACACCTTTGTCCGCTTCCTGGTGGCGGTCATCCCCATCATCGGGTTCATCGCCACGGTCCTGGGGATCAGCGGAGGCGTCACCGGATTCTCCCACGCCATCGGGGAGTCCAGCGGTTTCGACGAAAACCTCCGGAGACAGCTCCAGGACACGACCAAGTCCCTCGGAATGGCGTTCGAGGCGACCTTCGTCGCGCTCATTGAGAGCGCGCTGATCATGTTCGTCATCGCGCTGGTGCAGAAACGCGAGGACGATCTCCTGATCGCGATCGACGACTTCTGCATCACCCGCATTCTGAACCGGCTCCGGGTCGGGGAGGGATCGGAACGCGCGAGCGACCCGATGGCGCGGGAGCTTTCCGCGATCAACGTCTCGGTGATCGAGCGGGCCCACGATCTGGAGGGCGCCGTCCGGGAGGTCGGCCAGGAGATTTGCGCGTGGCTGAGGCGACAGTCCGGCGACGGCCGATCCCTTCCGGCGCCTCCCGCGGGCGCGGAGATGACGGCCACGAGGCCGGCCCCGCAACGCCCCGGCCCCGGTCTCCCGGGACCCCGGGGAGCGAAGGCCGAGTAGGATCCGGACGGACGATGCTGGAGGGTGCTTCGCGTGCCTCCCCCCCGAGAAACGACCGACCTCATCGGAAAGGAGTTCCGGGGCTGCCTCGTCCTGAAGAAACTCGGCGCCGGCGGAATGGGGGCGGTCTATCTGGGACGCCACACCACTCTCCGGCGCGAGGTCGCGATCAAATTCCTGGGCGACACCCTGGTTCAGGACGAGTCCTCCGTGGCCCGCTTCCTCCGCGAGGCGCGCGCGCTGGCCGAACTCGAGGACGCCCCCCACATCGTCAAGGTCTACGACTGCGGCGTGGAAGCGGGGCGCCACTTCATCGTCATGCAGTACGTCGCCGGTACCGACCTGGACGGCTATGTGAAGGGTCGGGGGGGGCGCCTGGACCCCCCCGAGGCCGTGCGGGTCATCCTTCAGGCCCTTCGCGGGCTGAAGGCCGCGCACGACCACGGGATCGTTCATCGTGACATCAAACCGGCGAACATCCTGGTCTCGAAAGAGGGACAGGTTCGCCTGACCGATTTCGGTCTGGTGCGCCGTCTCCAGGACACCACGAACGCGCTGACGGTGTCGGGCGAACTCATGGGCACCCCGCTCTTCATGTCGCCCGAACAGTGGAGAGGCGAGAAGGTCGATGCCCGAACCGACGTCTACTCCCTGGGCGCCACGCTCTACTACCTCCTCTCCGGCGCTTTCCCCTTCAACGCCTCCTCGATCGGAGAGCTCACCGCCCGGGTGTTGTCCGGGCGCTGCGACCCGATTGAATCGGTCTGCCCCGCCGTGGACCGGCGACTGGGCGCGGTCGTTTCGGGGATGATGGCGGCGGACCGGGAGGAACGATTCGCCGATGCCCAAACCGCCATCGAGGCCCTCGAGACGTGGTCGTCCGGCGGCACGCGACACCCGCCGATCGAGGGGGCCCGGCGATCGGGACGGTCGAAGGCCCCGGCGACGGCCCCGTCCCGGCCCGAAGCCCGTCCGACCCCCCGGCCCGGGCACGGCCTCCGCGACGGCGGGGTCCGATCGTCCGCCGATCCCTCTCCCGGGGCCCGTGAGCCTCGCGCCCCTCGCCTGGCGGCGTTCATCGCCGGGGTGGGCCTTCTCGCTCTGGGAATCGCGGTGTATTCCGGGAATCGGGACAGAACCCCTCCACCGGCCGCGACGATGACGGCGAAGCCCGCGAGTTCCCCCACCCCTCCCCCTCCACCTCCTTCCTTCGGAAGCTGCCTCATCTCCGTAAGCCCGAAAGGCGCCGCGGTGCTGCTGGACGGGGAGGCGCTCCCGTCCGAGACCGGGGGGACCTATGCCGTCACGAAGGTCAAGCCCGGCAAGCACGAGGTCATCGTCCGGATGGAGGGGTTTACGGATGAAGTACGAAGTCTCTCGGTCTCCCGGAACCAGCAGGAGAAACTGGAAATCCGGCTGGGGGCCCCCGGGATGGTGTATGTGCCGCGCGGTCGTCTCCAGCGCGGGCTCGCCTACGAGGAGGCGAGGCGGCTGGCCGAGGGGATCACGCACGATTCCGCGCAACTCAAGGACATCATGGATGAGCTGTTGCGGGAAACGCGGGAGGAGATCGAGGTCCCGGGGTTCTACCTGGACGCCTGCAAGGTCTCGAACGACGACTACCTGGAGTACGTGCGGGAGGCGGGAGGGCGCGTTCCGGAGAACTGGACGAACGGCCTCCCCCCCCCCGGGGCGGGGGAGTATCCGGTTGTCTTTGTCAACTGGGAGGACGCCCGAAAGTACGCCGGGTGGAAGGGGAAGCGGCTCCCGACCGAGGTGGAATGGGAGCGGGCGGTGCGGGGAGACCTGCAGTCGTACTACCCCTGGGGAAACACCTTCGACAGGGACCGCTGCGTCACGAATGAACTTCCCCGCGTGAAGATCACGTCGGTAAAGGCGTGCGAGGGCGGAAAGTGCTCCTTCGGCGCCTACAATCTCGTGGGAATCACCCGCGAATGGACGGCCGATTCGCGGGATGCGGCCCTCTCGTCGAGGATCATCAAGGGGGCCGGCTACGGGGACCTCGGAGCCTACTGGGGGATCTTCTGCGTGCGCGCGAGCGGGACACCCGAGGCGACGCGGGAGTACATCGGGTTCCGCTGCGCGCGGGACGGGGAGTGAGTCGGCACGACGATGAAGAGAACCTACTGGGCGGCACCGGCGCAGCGGCACGGGAACCCGGCGTTCAGCATGTCCTTTCTGGACCTGCTGGCGAACACCCTCGGCACGCTCATTTTCATCATGATCGTCCTCTTTCTGCAGGTATCGCAACTCACGGACCGGCCGGTCGTCACCGCCGAGCCGGGGGAGCCGCCGGCGCCGCTCCCGCCCTCCTCCACGGCCCCGGAGGACCGGGTGGAGGAGCTCCGAGCGCGCGGGGAAATCCTCGGGCAGAAACTCAGGGAAGCGGAGGCGGAGCGAACGGGCTACGAGGCACAGCTCAGCGACAATCCCGAGGTCCCGCGCCAGGAACTGGCGGCCGCCCGGGCGGAGGTCCGGCGCCGGCGGGAGGAAATGCAGAAGTTGGAGAAAGGGGTCGAGGAGGCCCGCCTCAGCCGGAGGACGGCTGAAGAGCAGAGGGACCGGGCCGCCGAGGCGAAAAAGTCCGAATCGAGAATGGCCTTCCCGACGGGGAGGGGATCGGCCGAGACGAGGAGAATCACCGAGTTCTACCACGTGGTGTGCGATCGCGGCGGCCTCGTGATCACGCATCAGCCTTCCCGGGGCGCCCGGGAGATGGACGGCGCCCGCGTCGCGCTTTCCGACGTCGAGAAGGAAAACACCGCGTTTCGCCGCGCCGTCGCGGGGGTGCGGAGGTCTCCGGACAACAGCATGATCGTCTTCTGGGTGAAGCCCTCGGGGCTGGACTCCTACGAGCGGGTGAACGGACTGCTGGCCGGGGAACCCCTCGTCAAGAGAGGAGACGAGCCCGCGGATGAAAATCTGAGTTTTCAAGCGAAGTCCGGAGGGAAATAGAGATGGCGTCGACCCGCAGGGAAATCGAGATCCTGAACGTCTCCTTCCTCGATGTGTTCGCGTGCGCGATCGGGTCGGTCATCTTCATTATCCTCAACGTGTTTCTCAACTCCATCGACAAAGTGTCGGCGCCCTCCGCCGCCCAGGTACGGGAGGAACAGTGGCGGACCCGGGAGCGGGAGGAAGAACGGGAGCGCTCCCGGGAAAGGGAACAGGAGGAGGCGGAGAAGCGGAAGCGGCTGGGACGGGAGGCGGAAAGGCTGGAGCAGGAACTGGAGGAGGGCCGGTCCCGCCTGGCCGCGCTTCAGCGGGACAACACGGACCTGAGAGCGAGGGCGCAGGCACGCGCCGGCCGGTCGGAGGCGGACCGACAGGTATTCCAGGACCTCGCCGAGGCGAGACGGGAGTCCCGAGAAGTCGAAGCGCAAGCAAACGAACTCCGGGCGCGCGCGACGGAGGAGGAGAAGGCGGGACAGGACGCCCGACGCGAGATGGAGCGTCTTATGGCCGGGGACGGGACGGGCGCCGGAGCGTACTCCTTCCGGATCCCCCTGGAACGCTCGGTCGACAAGTCCATCAACGCCCTGATCGAGTGCGCCAAGGGGAAGGCGTACGAGTGGAGTCCCCGGAACTACGACTTCGTTCTCTGGCTTCTTCCGCGGGACAATGCCAAAATCAAACAGTGGAATGACCTGCTCGACAGGAACAAGATGAGGCTGACCGATCGGCTGCTGGGGGACGCCAAGAGATTCCTCGAGAAGTCGCACGGAGTCCCCTCGTCGGACGGAAAAACGTGGAAGTTTCCCGCGGGCTGCGGGACCCAGTTCGATCAGTTCGGAATCACGAAAAAGGCGGTCTGCCTCCTCGAGCGGATCCGCAAGGCCGGCGCCCAGGGGGACTCGGCGGCCGACCTCCGCACCGCGCATTCGAAGCTGGGCGCAATTCTGAAGGAGGTGAATCCGGAGAAGGAATATCTGAACTTCATCGTGCGGCCCTCCGGATTTGAGGTCTTCCGCGAATGTCGATCCCTGCTCGACTCGAAGGGCATCGACTGCTCCTGGTCGTACGTCGAGGAGGAGAGCACCATGCCGTCGTTTCTCGGCGGCGGCGGCGGGGGAACCGTGAAGTAGGACGGGCGGGGGGGACTCTGAGGGCGGTGTAGAGAGAAAGAACGTCAGGATCCATGATCAAGATCCGGTGCGCGTGCGGAAAGAAACTCGCCGTCCCCGACGGTGCGGCCGGAAAGTCGGCCCGATGTCCGGCATGCGGCGCTTTGTCACGCGTCCCGAAGGCGCCTCCCCCGCCGCCGGCGCCCGTCCCCCGTCAGGCGCCCCCGCCGATGGCCCCGCCTCCGGCGCGGCGCCCCGCTTCCTCCGCGGCCATGCCGGCCAGCGTTGAGGAAATCCCGGACGACCCCGGGGTTCCGGGGCGTCAGACTCGATGGGCGTGGCCCGTGGCGGCGATCGGAGTGCTGGTGCTCGCCGGCTCCGTGTGGTGGATGAAGCGGGATCGAGAGCCGTCCGCTCCGGCGTCCCCTCCAGTGTCCCCGGCGCCGGGCGCCGGCGTGTCGAGTACCTCACCGGGAACGCCCGGAGCGTCTGCGGCGGCCAGGACCCCGGTCCGGACTCCGCCTCCCCCCGTCTCCTCCGCGCCAACCCCGGCCCGTCCGACGGCCCCCGCCCCCTCCGCGGCGCCTCCCCCGGGACCGCCCACCCCCGCCCAGGAACTCGCGAAGCGGCGGGAGGCCCTCGCCCCGAACGACGCGCGGGGGCGTCTTGAACTGGCCGCGTGGTGCCGCCGCCAGCCGTTCCCGCAGGACGCGGACCGCCTCTTCCGGGAGGCGCTGTGGATCGACCTGACGGCGGCGGCCGAGTTCGCCCGGACGGAAGGAACGCTCTCCACTCCTGAACTCCGCCTCGCCGCGGCCGAGGCGGCCGTGGCCTCGGGGCGGCTCGACCTCTTCGCCGCTCTGGCCGGCGTCGAACTTCAGCGATCGGGCCGGGATTCGCGGGCGCGCTGGGAGCGACTCCTCGAGGGAACTCCCTACCGCCTCGCCGCCGGAGGGGGGCTCGATGGCGGGATCTCCACGGAGGAGAGGGTTCTCGGCGCCGTGCCGGAGGATGTTCGGCTCATCGATGGTTGGGTCAGCCCGGACGGAAGATACTCCGTATACGCCGGGCGGAAGGACGACAAGTTCTTCGTGGTGGTCGACGGAAAAAAGGGGCCGGAATTCGACGCCGTGGAGCAGGTGCTCATCAGCCCGGACAGCCAGGTCGTGTCTTACGCCGCGCGCCGGGGAGACCGGTGGCTCATGGTCGTGGGGGGAAAGAACGGCGAAGAACTGGAAGGGGTGAAGAATCCCAGTTTCGGTCCGGGGGGGCATTTCCTCGTCTACATCGGGCGAAAGGACGGCGTCGAATTCGTGGTCGCCGGGAACAAGCGGCTCCCGTCCCACGAACAGATCGGCTGGGTGTCGGCGAGCCGGAACGGCGACGCCGTGGCATACACCCTGTATGAGCGCGGAACGCGTTCGGTGACGATCGGAGACAGAAAGGGGGAGGAGTTCGACGAAGTCAGCCGGCCGATCGTCAGCGCGGACGGGAGCAGGACCGTGTATGCCGCGAGGAAGGGCGCAAGGTGCTGGCTGGTGGTCGGGAACGGGAAGTTCGAGATCGATGAATATGTATGGCCCCTCCCGGCGGAGGACGGCGCCCTCTGCGCGTCCGTCGCGTGGAACGGAAAGATCTCCCTGAGCTCCAGTGGACTTGATCCGCGGACGGACTCGGTGGGATCCGACGGAGGAAAGGTCCGCATGAAGGTGGGCGGAAGGACGGGGCGCGAATACGAGTCGGTCGGTCTTCCGGTCCCGGCCCCGGGCGGTCGTGAGGCCGTCTATCCGGCGAGTCGCGGGGGGATATGGTTCCTGGTGAGGGAGGATCGGGAGGGCGAACCCGCAACCTCCGTCAAACTCCCCACCTTCTCGCCCGACGGGAAACTGGCGTACGCGGCCGGGGCGGGGAACAAGGAGTGTGTGTGCCTCGGCGACTGGCAAAGCGAGAGATTCTCGGAGGTGGTTCGCCTCGGGTTCACACCCGATGGAAGAAAGCTGGGGATGGGAGTCCGGCAGGGAAAGGAGTACTCCTGGAAGGTCGTCGATGTCGCGTCGAAGTACCTCGACCTGGACGAGAGGATGTCGAAGTTGAAGGCGGAGGACACTTCTGCTGAAGCCGGAAAGAAGGCCTGGCTTGGACTCGGCACGGCCTGCAGGGAAAACTCCCGCTGGCGCAAGCTCGCGGAAGTGATTGCGATCAGCCTGAAGCTCCATCCGGACTGGCGTTCGGACTGGACGGCCTTCCTGGAAGACACCGGATTCCGCCTGCTGCCGGGCGACGGCGGACTGGAGTCGCACCGGGTCGAGGTGCTGGGGGTCGATGAGCCGTCCAGCGTATCGACCGGCTGGCAACGGACTTCGTCCCCGAAGGCGGGATACAGGATGTTCGTGGTCAAGGTGAAAATCCACGCCTCCCTGGTCTACTCGGGCCCCTGCGAGATGAACTTCGATTCGAAAGAACCCAAGAAGCCGGGACACAAGTATGAGTTCAGTCTGGGGGACGGGGCGCTGCTGGACAACGGGGGGAATCTCCTGACGACCGCCGATCTCGTGAAGGCGGACTTCGGGGATTTCTCGGACTCCGGGTTCTGGCAGATGATGTATGAGCAGAAGGAGTGGTCGGAGGTGTCGTACTGCTTTGTCCTGAAGGACGGCCAGAAGCCGTCCGGGTTCAGGTTCCAGATGGAACCGCCCCTGCCGCTCCCGTGATCGTACGCGGCGGCACGAGAAAGAGAATGATCCCTCCGAATCGGCCCCTCTTCTCACCGAGCCGCGGCTCTTTCCCCGCCCTCCTCTGGATCGCGACGGGGCTCTTCGCCGCTCCCCCGCTCGCCGCCGACACCGTAACGCTGAAAAGCGGCAAGGTGTACGAGGAGGTGGAGGTCACGGATCAGGGAGACAAGCTCAAGATCGTCCAAGCCAACGGGTCTTCGGTCGTCGTGCCGAAGAGCATGGTCGCGAAGCACGTGAAGACCCTGAAGCCCCCGGAGGAACTCCAGAAGAGACGCTCGGAGCTGAAGGCGGGCGACGTGAAGGCGCGGCTCGATCTGGCCCGGTGGTGCGATGAGAAGGGCTTCCCGGACGACGCGCGCCGGTGCCGGGAGGAGGCGGTCGCCCTCGATCCCTCGTGCGCAGAGGCACACCAGGCCCTCCACCACGTTCCCTACAGGGAGCGCTGGTACATCTCTGACCGGGATCTGGTGGTCGGGGAGACGGAACGCGCCGGGAGGGAGGCGAAGTCGCTTCGCGACCTGATCGCGTACTGCGATGAGAAATCACTCGCGGACCTCGTGTCTCCGGTCGTCTTGAAACTGCTGGAGGTCGAGCCGGACGACATCGCCTTCCGAAAGAGGCTGGGCCACGTGCGGATCGGGGATCATTGGCACGAGAGCCTGGGCGCCGCGGCGGATGAATTCGAGAAAGACCCTGAGGCGGCGACCTCCAAAGCCTTCCTGACCCTGGGCGAGGCGTGCCGGGAGGCGCGCGACTGGGCCACCCTCTGTCGCGCGGCCCGGGCCGCACTTCGGGCCTTCTCCGACTCGCGCTCCGCCTGGACGTCCCTGCTCGCGGGACTCCCGGTCGTCATCACCGACGCCGGCGACATCCGGTTCGATGCGTTGCAGGTCCTGGAGGTTCCCGGGGTGAGGTCCCGCGTACCGGTGTCGACATGGACCGCCTTCACCTACGTGACCGCGGAGCCGCCCGCGAGTCTCTTTCTCGTGCGGCTCCGCCTGCTGCCTCCGATCGCGTCTCCGGAACTTGAGAAAGACCGGACTGGAAGGACCGCCTGCGTCCACGACGTGAAAGCGGAAGAGTTCACCCTGCTGGGCGAGGGCCAATCGACGATCGGAACTGAGGCCCTCATGCGGTGGCCGGCGCTGGTCCGCTTCGAGCCGGGGAGGGACGGGGGGACCGTGGAGACGGCGAAGGAGGGGCTCCGACCCGAGCCTCCCGCCGAAGGGGAAGCGGTTCCGGCGTCGGAGTGTTTCTACGGACGGGTGACCTCCGGCCACGCGCGCGTCGGATTGTACACGGAGGAGCTCGAGGTGATCGTGGCCTTCTTGATCAAGCCGGGTCAAGTCCCCCGGGCGGTAAGGCATCGGTCGGGGAGCGTCGCTCCGCTTCCGCGATGACCGGGGATGGACCGTCGCTTCCGTCGGGGGCTCTGGACCGGCGTTACCGGTTCTCCTTGTAGACCGTGTCGATGGCCAGACCGGCGGCGAGAAGAAGGCCGATGATCTCCTCCGTCCCCGCGGCCTTCGGATCGATCGAGATGATGTAGTTGTCGGCCGAGGTGAAGAGTTCCTTTCCGATCCCGGCCCACTTTTTGGTGACGGTCCCCCACTCCGCCCCGTCGGGCCCGAGAAACCGGAAATTCCAGCCCTTCCAGTCCCCCTTCACCTCGGCCACCTGCCGCCCCTTTTCGTCGTGCACCCAGAACCCCCCGCCGAAGGAGAAGATCTTGCTCTTAAAGGTGCCGATCGTCATCCCGTCCCGGTCGGTCACCGTGACGGTGGAGCGCAGCAGGGAGACGGGCTTCAGGATCGAGAAGGCCGGGATCGACTGCCCGTCCTCGTACACGTTGATCGTCGTGGGGAGAAAGTGCTTGTTGACGACGAGCCGGAGGTACTTGCAGAGCGCCGAGGGCTCGTCCTTGGCCACCCCAAGCGGCTTCTGGGTGGCGGGATCCAGGATGTCGTAGACGTCGGTCAGCTTCAGCAGGCCGACCTGCTCGCGGACGAAGAAGTTCGTCTGGTTCAGCAGCATGAGTTCCTCCATTCCCCCGCCGACTCGCTCAGGCGGGCGTCCCGGGCGGGGCCCCCGCCCGGGCCAGGGCGTATCCGACCGTGGCCAGGAGCGCCGACCCCGTAAGCAGCCAGGTCTCGGTGGCCGGCAACTGCACCCCGAAGGATCGTCGGGCCGCCCAGAATACCATGGGAACGGCGATCACCACCACAAGGGGAATCCAGAAGAGAGGGATTCTCACGAAGCGGTTCCGGACCGAGGACACGATCATGAAGAACGCGCCGACGGGCCAGACCGCGACCAGAACGAGCGGCGAAAACCGGAAGGTCGTCAGGAGAAGCGGAAGGGCCACCAGACAGGCCCCGAGCGGCGTCTTCCAGTCGCGTGCGGGGCCGGGGATTTCGACCAATTCCCGGCCACCCCGCCGGGGCCTCCTGGCGAAGCCCAGAAGCGAAAGCGCCGTCGCCGCGGAAAGAGCCGCAAGAAGCCGGCGGTCCATCACCGCGCCGTGGAGCAGCAGATACTCGGTCGGGCCCTCCCGGGGATTGTCCAGCGCATCCGCGGCGAACACCGCGGCTTCCAGTATCCGACCGGAGGACTGGAGCGCCGCGGGACTCAGCTTGTCCGGGGTGTCCTGGGGGCTGTGATAGTGCGGGTAGAACCGGATGAGGCTCGACCGGGCCAGGAGGACGGACGGGACGCCGACCCGGAAGAAGATGATGTCGTCGCTGCCGCTCGGCACGCGGGCGTAGCGTGAGAG
>JACPTZ010000023.1:0-947 GCA_016192525.1 Planctomycetota bacterium | reverse complement strand
GTGAGAGCGACTGGACGATGGGCGAGAAGTAGGGATCGGCGAAGGCGAGCGACTCGGGGGCGGCGTTCACGATCGCCGCGGGGAGCGGCGCCGGGACGTACCCCTCCACCACCGCGGCGAAATTCCGCGGGAGCGCATGGAGAACCGGTATTCCCCCTTCCCACCCCAGCATTTCGAGGCCGATGCAGGCGTCGGTGCGCGAGATCCCCTCCGGGCCCAGCGATTTCACCAACAACTCCGCCCCCTGCCCGCCGTTCTCCTCCGAGTCGGTGGCGCAGAGGAGCACCGTGTGTCGCAGCGACCGACCCTTCAGGGACCGCCCGAGCTCGATCAGCGCAGCCACGGCCGAGCCGTTGTCCTCGGCGCCCGGCGCGTTCGAGACGGTGTCGTGATGCCCGAGCACGACGATGAAGCGATCGCCGCTCCCGGGAAGGGTCGCCACAGCGTTCCAGAGCGGCAATCGGTCGATCTCGCCGTGGTCGACGCGAGCCTCGAGCCCGGCCTCGCGAAAACGGTCGCGGATCCACTCCGCCTGCCTCTCGCACTTCGGGAGACTCGTGGGACGCGGACCGAAGGTGTCCACCAGCGCCTCGAGATCGGCGAACGCGCGGGTGCCGTCAAAGCTCAGTTCCGCGGACCTTGTCTGTGGGGCGTTGAGGTACCCCGCGAGCCAGGCCGCCAGACCCGCGATGAGGGGGGAGAAGGCAAAGAGTCTCGCCTGTCGAGACGTCATGGGAGGGCCCCGATCAGATTCGCGCTCACCCCGGGATCCTCAGGAAGCGTAGCTAACGGGCTGATGGGATTCCCCCCCCTCGTAGATGACATGAGCCACGCCCGGGGGGAAGACATACACTTCCCCCCGGGAGAAACGGTGTTCGGCCTCTTGGGAGCACCAAGAAGCTCGAGAGCACCAAGGTCCCGCGAAAGGGAGACGTGGCCCATGACTA
>JACPTZ010000139.1 GCA_016192525.1 Planctomycetota bacterium | reverse complement strand
GCGAAGCGAGGAATCTGTTCGCGAAAATCACCCCTGCCTTTCCCCCTCGCCATTTTTTTTTCACGCGTTGCTTGACATCGCGGACGCCCGGTGATAGTTTCCCGCCCGGTAGGAAAGGGGAGCCCCACATGACCCGTCGCCCGTCTTCGCCGTCCCAGCTGCCGCTCCTGCTGCAGCTCGCCGCGATCGCGTTCGCCTGTCTCGCGCTCATCCTCCCGCTGGCCACCTTTGCCTTCGCCCCGTCGGGGACGATCGGCACGACGGAAATCGTCCTGCTCGTCTTCCTCACGCTGTATTGCGTCACGACCGGTGGCGCGATCGCCCTCCTCTGCCGACTCCTCAGTCCGGGAGGCGCGTGGGAGATGTCGCTGGTGTCGGCGTCGGTCCCTGATCCGGCCCCCGCGGCCGGGCCGGAGTTGGAACCGTCGCCCCCGCCCAGGTCGCGCCGGGCACGCGCCCCTTCGCCCCCGCCCGGGCCGCCCCCGCCGCCGGAAGCGACGGAAGAGGCAGACGCCCCCGCCGGGCCCCCTGAGGAGATCGTCGGCGGTCGTCTGTCCACGTCGGGCCCCCCTCGCATGTCGGAGCGGCCGGAGGAGGTGATGGATGAACCGGAGGCGGACCTGAGCGATGTGATCGTCTCGGACCCGCCGCCGGCCCCTGAACCGGTCCGGCGGATCACGCCGCAGGCGACCCCCCCCGCCGAGGAGCCTGCGCCCCCCCTCCTGCCCGCCGACGCGCGGGCGCTCCGCGAACTCTACGCGGACATCCGGTCGTACGTCGATCTGGAATTCTGGACGATGGCGCTGGTGAAGTCCCGCGAGCTGATCGCACGCTTCCCCGCCACACGCGAGGCGGCCACGCTTCAGCGGAACATGGGATTCCTCGAATCGCGCGCGAAGGCGGCGGGCGACCCGCGTCCTCAGCGACAGGCCACGGCGGCGTAGGGCGTGACCGGGCGGGTCCCGACCTCCGGATTGCAGGATGAACCCCGGATCGCACCAGGACCCGCGCGCGATCGACGCCGGAAGCCGCCAGAGACCGGTCGGCACCCGCCCCTACGAACTCCCCCACACCCTCATCCGCCCCTCGCGGAACGCTTCGAACGACCCGGCCCGGATCGCGTCCCGGGTTGCAGCGAAGAAGCGGGCGTACCACGTGCAGTTGTGGATCGAGACGAGCGACGGTCCGAGCATCTCCTCCGCGTGGAAGAGGTGGCGGAGGTAGGCCCGGGAGAATCGTGAGCAGGCGGGACAAGGGCAGCCGGGTTCGAGCGGGGCGGAGTCCCCGGCGTGCGAGGCGTTGCGGATGCGGACGATGCCGCCGTCGGTGAAGGCCCAGCCGTTCCGGCCGTTGCGGGTGGGAAGGACGCAGTCGAAGAGATCGACGCCGAGGGCGATGGCGTCGAGGATGTCGGCCGGGTGTCCCACCCCCATCGCGTAACGGGGCCGGTCTTCGGGCAACGCCGCGATCGCGGCGGCGAGGGCGGCGCGCCTCGTCTCGCGCGGCTCGCCGAGGCAGAGACCGCCGATGGCGTAGCCCGCGAAGTCGAGCGCGGCGGTCCGCGCGGCCGACTCGCGACGGAGCCCGGGGTCGAATCCCCCCTGCACGATCCCGAACAGCGCCTGCCCCTCCGCGAGCGGCTCCTTTCGGGCGAGGGCGGCCCACCGCAGGGTGCGCTCCATCGCGTCGCGCGTCGCCTCCGGGGCGCAGGGCCACGCCACCGGCTGATCGAGCGGCATGAGAAGATCGACGCCGAGGCTCCGCTGAATCGCGATCACCCGGGCCGGGGTGAACTCGACGGAGGCGCCATCCACCGGGCTGCGGAACTGAACTCCCTCCTCGGTCACCTGAACACCTGCGTTCGCAGTGCGCCCGTGAGGGCGCTTCCGGAGAGGGTCTTCCCGCCCCGCGCGCTCCGACGGGCGCACCACTAGCGGCTCATCCGACGGAGCGGACGGGGTGGGGGTTGAAGGGGCCGGCCCTGCGTCCCCGGCCAGCGAGAAGACCTGGTAACCCCCGCTGTCGGTAAGGATCGGCCCGTCCCATCCCATGAACTTGTGGAGCCCACCGAGGGAGGAGATGCGCTCCACGCCGGGCCGGAGCGAGAGGTGGAAGGCATTCGCCAGGACGATCTCGATCCCCGCCTCGCGGAGCTGCGACGGGAGCAGCCCCTTCACCGTCCCCTGCGTCGCCACCGGCATGAAGGCGGGGGTGGCGCATGCCCCGTGAGGCGTCTCGATGAGGCCGGCGCGCAAACCGCGACTGTCAGCGTGAATCTGTACCCGCATGCCGAAAGCGTACTCGCTCCGTCGATCGCGGTCAATCACCCGGAGCACACCGCAAGGGCGGACAGAAAACTGTTGCAAGGAAGGAAGGAAGGAAGGACAGTACCATTGCTTCCGTAGCAGATTCTCCTTGGCCACGTGTGTCCAGGCAGGTTCGGCCACACGTCGGTGCGTTCCCTGAGAACGGAGGCCATTGTGTTGCTCAACCGCCGAACGTCAGTTGTCTCCACTGCTCTGCTTTCCTTGATGATGGTCGTGCTGTCGCGATCGGATTGCTTCGGCCAAGTCAGTTACAGCAAGTTCGTTGCGGAAACCGTCTATGGCCCAATAGGCGTCATCATCAACGGTGGACAGATGTCGAAGATCGCCTTCCAGTCAGGAAACACGATCGACTTGGCCTTCATCGGTCCGCCAGGGATCGCTCCGGGCAATGTAGTCGAGCCGGTGCCGAGTGGCGGAACATCTGCAGTGGCCCACTCGTGGTTCTACATGAGGCCAAATGTTCCTGCAGGAAGTAAGGGGATTCTCGCGAACCCGACAGCTCCGGGTGCCGGAGTTCCGATCTACTATTACGGAAGCGCTATGGTAGTCGACACCAATCCCGTCTCAACCCTCCAACGACCCGGATTCTGGAGGCACATTCAACTGGCGGATCTCGACGGCACGACTCAGGAGGGAGCATTCGGGAAGCTGAAAGACGTCATTGACACCGGTGATGTCGTGGCACCGGAACTCCCGGATCTTCGTCCGGTACTTGAGAATGTAGGGGGATCGACTTCATCCTACTACGCGGGGTGCGTCGATTTGCCAGGTGCGTTCGGCGTTTTTGGCTTCCCCACCCTCCCCGGCGACCCATCCGGTCTGAGGATCCGCGATTTCGCGTTTGAGACGTGGGTTGTGCGCTTGGACGGTCCGACAGTGAGCAAGAAAGACGTGCATCCCCCTGATCCGAAGACGCTGAACCAGCCTCTGGCCGCAGGTTTCTGGTCGTGGGGATTCAAGATGACAACACAGGCACCCCCGCTGGGGAGGAGCCATCCGCGGACAACATAACCGGGTGCATCCCGCCTGAACGGCCCCCCCCTCCCGAAGCCCGAGGCGAAGGATCGCCAGCCGATGCGCCCCAAAGACGCCTACGCTGGTGATCCTTCGCTCCACGCCGCCGAACGGAGGCGGCGTTCCGCTCAGGATGACAACCTGAGGGCCGTTCACGCGGGATGCACCCACATAACCTACTCCACGGCCCCATCGACACGCGCTCCGACTCCTCCAGTGTACGCCACAACGGTACGCCCGGCTCCGGGGCAACAGCCGACGGGTTCCCTGTTGCACTATCGAACGCACGTGCGACAGTATTGCGGCCTTCCCGCGGCTGGACCTCTCGCAAGCTTCGGGGGTCACAGATCCCTCTATTTCAGGATCACGGAACCGGCTTGGCGCTAGGACGCCATACATTCGCGCTCCATGACACGTCTCTCTCGACACACGTGGTTCGTTGCGCTGTGCTCGAGTGTTGCACTTGCAGCACTCCTACTCGGGAGACATGGACCCGCACACCCTGGAGCGCGGGAGACAGCCCCGCACTCGCGGGAGCCAAGAGATGTCCGTGTGAGGTCGCACGACTCGCTATCCGAATATCGCGAACCACGACCGAGCCATCCTCCGTCCTCGTCGCAGGAGGTCATCCCCTGTGAAGTCAGGGTTCTCGTGCATCAGCTGAGACGAAGGCTGATCGAGACTGCGCCGGAGTATTCGGATCGCGATACTGTAGCCGTTGATCTTCTTGAACGAATCGTCTTCCGGCTCGAACACTGCGCCACGGACGAAGAAGAAGTACTCGCGTGGGAGATGGAACATGAGGAGCCTGAGTCGCTCCGCGCGTTACTTGCTGTGGCGGCGGGACTCGTCAAGTCCCCCCTCCTGAAGCGCGCCTTGGCGGATCGAATAAGCGATGAAACCAGCGAATTAGTCCTGGAAGCACTCATTCGATCTTCCCAAGTGCTTCCTTTTGCGTCACCGGTGATCAGGGAGGCGGCTACCTCGTGGGAGGAGGGAGAGAAGGAATTCCGACGGGGTACTATCCGAGAACTCCTCTTCACCCTTCTCTACCAGCGAAGACCCGATCAACTACCGGGAGACAAGCCGGATTGGGGGCTGTCAAAGCGCTTCGGCGGATTCGACCTTCCACATCTCTCGTTGTCGAGTGGCCACGCCGTGGTAGACGCTACGCTCAGAGCCGCGTTCCTCGCCCGATTTGAGAGCCCGGCCACACGCAACACGAAGATCAAGATGCTCCTCGTCGCGTACCTGCCTGGCCAGGAGCCTGACGTCGCTCAATCGCTCGTAAAGGTGCTTTCGAACGAGAAAGATCCCCTGCGATCCTCCGCGCTGATCGGGTGGCCCGTGGCGCCTCGTCGAGAATTGCTAGACGTGCTCCTCGCCCGAGCACGTCATGATCCCGACGCCACCGTGCGAGCCAGAGTAGTGAGATACCTGTCCTTCTCCGATACTCCGTCCGGGCTGCTGAACACGTTGGAGTCTCTGTGGCGGACGGATGAGTCTCCCGAGGTCCTGGGCGCTCTGGCGTCCGAACTTGGAATCCACCTCTCCTCGACCGGATGCCACGATCCCGAACGCGTGCTCGAGACTGGCCTGAGATGGTATCATTCCACGAATTGCGAGGAGGCGAGAGTCCAGATCATCGCCGCGCTTGCGAACGGTCTAGCGCCCCGGGGCGAAGAGCAGGCCCCGCGAGTGAACTGGCCCCCTCACTTCCTCGACTCCTACTCGGGCGAGCCATCGAAGCGCCTCCGTTCAGTCATCATCTGGGCCCTTCCGATGGCCGGAGTGGATGTCGCCGAGCCCGGGCTGTCACGACTCGGCGCGCTTGAGACGGACCCGGAGCTGCGCCGGCAGATCGCCGAGCAACTGGAGGTGGTTCGCGCGGCCAAGTTGCGCGCCGCCTCGACATCCCAAGGCAAGTAGACCTCCCCCCGATCATCTCGCACCCACTGTCCAGCAGGTTGGACACGGCACCAGGCGCCAAAGAGAATATCGCAGGGAAATCAATTCGAGTTCGTAAGTACGTTGAGCATCATTGTGTTACAGCTTCACTTTCTGCGATAGTGCGCTTGAAATCTCTGGACTCCCCCCCCTTTCTCGCGTAAACTTCCCGCTCTTTTCGGTCATCTCCCAGGGCGTTCGTGCCCCTCTCGCGCCTCCCTCCTCGACGTGGAAGGTTGTCGCCGGGCCGAAGTAGCCGGGAACATACAGTAGAAGCGTGCATACAGGGCCGTGGGGTCGCTCTGTTCCGCGATCTCGCGACCGGAAAGGTCTTGTCGGATGGCGCAGACGCATCGAAAGCGGGTGGTCGGGGTCGTGCGCAGCGCGAAGATGGCGAAGACCATCGTCGTGGATGTCGCCCGCCTCGTGAAGCACCCCAAGTTCGGGAAGTATCTCCGGAAGACCAGCACCTTCTACGCGCATGACGAGAAGCGTCAGGCGCAGGCGGGCGACCGGGTGGAGATCATCAGCACCCGGCCCCTCTCGAAGTTGAAGCGCTGGTCGCTCGTCCGCATCGTCAAGAAGTCGCCGGTGATTCATATCGACGCCCAGGCAGGTCTGACGACGCCGACGAACGCCCCCGGAACGGACAATCCGGGCGGCCCGGGCAAGCGCACCCCGCCCGCGGCGCCCGAGGCAACGGCGAAGGCGGCCCAGTCATGATCCAACTCCGAACCCGACTCGACGTGGCGGACAACACCGGGGCCAAGGTGGCCTCCTGCATCCAGGTTTACGGCGGATCGAACCGGCGGTACGGAGCGATCGGCGACCTCATTGTAGCGAACGTGAAGCGGATCATGCCGGGGGGGGCGATCAAGAAGGGCGAGATCGTCCGCGGCGTGATCGTCCGCACCCGGTCGAACTACCGCCGCGAGGACGGCTCGTATGTGCGTTTCGACCGAAACGCCATGGTGCTCCTCGACGCGGAGAACAACCCGCGCGGGACGCGCATCTTCGGCGCGGTGCCGCGGGAGCTGCGGAAGAATTTCATGAAGATCATCTCGCTGGCGGCGGAAGTAGTATAGGACGAACGGCGGGAGACGGACGAGGGACGGAAAAGGGGAAGAAGAAGAGGGATGAGAAGATGCACGTACGCAAAAAAGATCTGGTGAAAGTGATCAGCGGCGACGAGCGCGGGAAGCAGGGCGTCATCCTGCGCGTCGATCCGGAGAAGGAACGCGCACTGGTCCAGGGCGTCAACCTCGTCTGGAAGCATCTGCGGCGCTCGGCGGAGCATCCGCACGGGGCACGGATCCAGAAGGAGGCGATGGTGGCGGTGTCGAACCTGATGGTCGTCTGCTCGAACTGCAACAAGGCGACGAAGGTCCGGCACGAGGCGCGAAAGGCCGGGAGCGGCGAGAAGTACCGCGTGCGGCTCTGCCGGAAGTGCGGGCAGCCGGTCACGGCGGAGGCTTAGGCGCGACGGGCCGGCCCCCCCCCTCCGCGGGGACCGCCGGCATTCGGCGCCGGACGAAAGGACGAGGCCCATGGCCCGCTTGAAAGAGCGCTACGAGAGGGAAATCCGCCCGCAGTGGATGGCGGAGAAGAAACTGACGAGCCCCCTGGCCGTGCCGAGGCTGGAGAAAATCACCGTCAGCATGGGCGTGGGAAAGGCCACCGAGAACAAAAACCGGGTTGAGGCCGCGCTGAAGGACCTGACCATCGTGGCCGGGCAGAAGGCGCAGGTCCGCCGCGCCCGGAAGTCGGTGGCGAACTTCAAGCTGCGCGCCGGCGAACCGATCGGCTGCCGCGTGACGCTTCGCGGCGACCGGATGTGGGAGTTCCTCGACCGGCTGATCTCCATCGTGATCCCCCGCGTGCGCGACTTCCGCGGCCTCTCCCGCAAGGCCTTCGATCACGCCGGAAACTACAATCTCGGACTGACCGAGCAGACCCTCTTCCCCGAGATCAAGATCGACCAGGTGGAGTTCCAGCAGGGGATGAACATCGCCATCGGCATCCGCGCGAAGTCCCCCGGGGATTCGTTCGCGCTCCTCGAGAAGTTCGGCATGCCGTTCCGCAAGTGATCCCGTGGGTGAAAGGAGCCGTTCGTGGCGACCAAGGCATGGCGTGACAAGCAGGCGGCCCCCGCGAAGTTCACGACCCGCAAGTACAACCGGTGCCGGCTGTGCGGCCGCCGCCGCGGATACTACCGGCGTTTCAAGATCTGCCGCATCTGCTTCCGGACCCTCGCCTCGAAGGGCGAGATCCCGGGCGTCCGAAAGGCTTCCTGGTAGGTAGGTAACCCATGGCCCTGACCGATCCGATCGCCGATTTTCTGACGCGCCTTCGCAACGCCAACAGCACGGGCAAGAAGAGCGTGGACGCCCCCGCGTCCCGCGCCAAGCTCGCCATTGCGGAGATCCTGAAGCGCGAGGGATACATCGGGGAAGTGAAGAAGGTGGAAGGCCCGCGCGGCGGGCTCCTCCGTGTAAATCTGCGCTACGGCCGCAAGGGCGAGAAGGTGCTCACCCACATCGTCCGGGTCAGCAAGCCCGGATGCCGGGTCTACCGCGGCGTGGAGACCCTCGGAAAGGTGCTCGACGGCCTCGGTGTGGCGATCGTCTCCACCCCGAAGGGGCTCCTGACCGATCGCGAGTGCCGGAAACTCCAGGTGGGCGGTGAAGTGATCTGCAAGGTGTGGTAGAGGAGAGGCCCCCATGTCCCGTATCGGAAAGCGCCCCGTTGAGGTCCCCGCCGGTGTGAAGGTCGCCGTACAGCCGACCCAATGCCTGGTGGAGGGCCCGAAGGGGAAGGTGACGGTGAACCTGCACCCGCTCGTCGTCGTGAAGAGCGAGGAGGGCGGGAAGAGGATCGTCGTGGAACGGAAGGCCGAGACGCGCGAGGCGCGCGCGATGCACGGCACGATGCGGGCGCTCATCGCTTCGGCCGTGAAGGGGACCGCCGAGGGGTACGAGAAGCGGCTGGAGATCGTCGGCGTCGGCTACAACGCCAAGATGCAGGGGGCGAGCGTGGTCCTGACGCTGGGCTACAGTCATACCGTCACGATGACCCCGCCTCCGGGCGTCACGGTCTCCACGCCGAGCGCCACGATGGTGCAGGTGAACGGGGCGGACAAGCACGCGGTCGGCCAGTTCGCGGCGCAGGTGCGTTCGAAGCGCCCGCCCGAGCCGTACAACCTGAAGGGGATCAAGTACTCGGACGAGGTGGTGCGGCGCAAGGCCGGAAAGACGTTTGTGAGTGGAGCCTGATCGACCATGGATCACCAACAGCGCAAGTGGGAAACCCGCAACCGGCGGAAGATGCGGGTCCGCCAGGGGATCGAAGGAACGCCGGAGCGGCCCCGCCTCAGCTTCTATCGCGGGTTGAAGCACACGCACGCCCAGATCATCGACGACATCGCGGGTCGCACGCTGTGCGCCGCCTCCACCGTGCAGAAGGAGATCCGCGCCCTCCTCAAGTCGGGCGGGAACCGTCAGGCGGCGCAGATTCTCGGCGAGAAGATAGCGGAGACGGCGAAGAAAGCGGGCATCACCAAGGTTGTCTTCGACCGGTCCTGGTACCGCTATCACGGGCGCGTCAAGGTCTTCGCCGACGCGGCCCGCAAGGCGGGGCTGCAGTTCTGACGTTGAGGTGAAAGGAGCCACTTGTGAGACGTGACCAGGGCGGACGCGACCGGGACGACAAGGCCTTCGACGAGATCGTCGTCAAGGTCCGCCGCTGCGCCAAAGTGGTGAAGGGGGGAAAGCGCTTCTCGTTCAGCGCCCTTGTCGTCGTGGGCGACCGCAAAGGGCAGGTGGGAATCGGCCACGGGAAGGCGAAGGAGGTCCCGTTCGCCGTCGAAAAGGCGATCAAGGACGCGAAGAAGAACATGCAGCGCGTCTCGATCAAAGACACGACGATTCCCCACCGCGTCCACGCGAAGTACGGGTCCACCCTGGTGACGCTCGTCCCCGCCTGCAAGGGGACGGGCCTGATCGCCGGCGCCTCGGTACGCGCCGTGCTCGAACTGGCCGGGGTCCACGACATCCTCTCGAAGGTGTGGGGCAGCACGAATCCGGGCAACGTCGTGCAGGCGACGATGAGCGGCCTGCAGCAGATCAAGTCCAAGCGAAGGTACGAGGAACTCCGCGGAGTAGCCGTCGTATGAATCTCTCACAAGCCGTCGCATATCCGGTGGAGCGCCGTCGTCGCCGGCGGGTCGGTCGGGGCAAGGGCTGCGGTCGGGGCAAGACCTGCGGTCACGGCGGGAAGGGCCAGAAGGGGCGCAGCGGCGTCACCTTCCGCGGCTACTTCGAGGGCGGCACCATGCCGTTCGTCCGCCGCATTCCGAAGCGCGGATTCGTCAACACCCGCTTCCGCACGAACTGGGCGCTGGTGAACTGCGGCGACCTCGCCCGGTTCCCGGCCGGATCGACCGTGGCGCCGAAGGATTTCCTCGAGGCGGGGCTGATTTCGGATGTCCTCGACGGCGTGAAGATCCTCGGGGACGGCGAACTGGGCGTCGCCCTGACCGTACAGGCGAACCGGTTCAGCCGGAGCGCCGAAGCCAGGATCCTGAAGGCGGGCGGGAAGGTCGAGTGGCTCACGCCGAAGCCGAAGAAGGCGTTCGTTCCGAAGCCTCCCCCCCCGCCGGTGAAGGAGGCCAGGCCGGCGAAGGGCGAAGGCAAGCCGGCGAAAGGCGAAGGCAAGGGGGCGAAGGGCGGAGAGAAGGGCAAGGGCAAGGAAGGGGGCAAGCCCCCGTCCGCGGAAGGCAAGGCGCCGAAGCCGCCCAAGGGCGGTCCGCCGCCCGGAGCGCCGGCTTCCCCGAAGGCGTAAAACGTCATGGGTCGGATCAAAGAAGTCCTCGTGAACATGTGGAGCATTCCGGAACTCCGGAAGCGCATCCTGTTCACGCTGGGCATCCTCGCGCTCTTCCAGCTGGGTTCGCTGATCCCCCTCCCGGGGGTGAACGAGTCCGCCATCCGGGAGTGGATCAAGGGGATCGAGAGCCAGCAGGGGCGCGTCTTCGGATTCCTCAGTATTTTCTCGGGCGGGGCGATCCAGTACTTCTCGCTCTTCACGCTCGGAATCATGCCGTACATCAGCACGTCGATCATCTTTCAGCTGCTGACGAAGGTGTATGCCCCGCTCGAGGCGCTGGCGAAAGAGGGGCCGTCGGGATACCGGAAGATCAGCCAGTATACGCGACTCGCCACGGTGCCGGTGGCGCTGCTGCAGTCGATCATCACCGTGAACTGGGTGGCCGGACAGTCGCTCGGGGCCAACACCCCGCTGGTCGCCAACCCCGGAATCCTGGCGTTCAAGATTCCCGCCATCCTGGCCCTCCTGGCGGGCTCGATGTTCGTGATGTGGATCGGGGAGCAGATCTCGGAATACGGAATCGGAAACGGGGCCTCGATCATCATCATGTGCGGGATCATCGGGCGGATGCCGGAGCCGATCTTCCAGCTCATGCAGAACACCGAGACGGTGGGCCTTCAGAACATTCTCATCGTCGCCGCGCTGTATGTCTGCGTCGTGATCGGAATCGTCCTCACCACCCAGGCCCAGCGTCGCATCCCGATCCAGCAGGCGCGACACATGCGCGGGAACCGGATGATGGGCGGGCAGCGCACCTACCTGCCGCTCCGGGTGAACCAGGCGGGCGTGATGCCGGTGATCTTCGCCTCGTCCCTCATGGTGCTGCCGCAGCTCTTCGGAAACCTGGTCGGATCCGATGCCATCTCGGGGATGTTCGTCCATGGCTCCTTCTGGTATTCGGTTCTCTACGTGGGCCTCGTCTTCTTCTTCACCTACTTCTGGACCGCCCTCTACTTCCAGCCTCAGGAAATGGCCAACCAGCTGAAGGAGTACGGGTCGTTCGTCCCGGGGATCCGGCCCGGGAAGAAGACGGAGGAGCACCTCGAACGGATCATGAACCGCGTGACGCTCGGCGGGGCGGCCTTCCTCGCCACGATCGCGCTCCTCCCGGACGTGGTGACGGAATCGATGGGCGGTCTGATTTCGCGCTCTATCACCTCCTTCCTCGGCGGGACCGGAATCCTGATCGTGGTCGGAGTGGCGCTCGACATGATGCAGAAGATCGAATCACAGATGATGGCCCGGCAGTATACCGGGTTCCTGCGCAAGGGAAGGATTCGGGGACGGAGGTAAACGCGATGAACTACATCTTCCTTGGCCCCCCCGGCGTCGGCAAGGGCACCCAGGCCAAGCGTCTGGCGGAGCACCGGAGCCTGCCGCACATCTCGATGGGCGATCTGCTCCGGGACGCGGTCGCGAACCGGACGCCGGTCGGAGTTCAGGCGAAGTCTTTCATGGACGGCGGCAAACTGGTCCCGGACGAGGTGGTCTGCGGCGTCCTTGTGGAGCGCCTGGCGCGCCCGGACGCCAAGGCCGGCTTCATCCTCGACGGCTTCCCGCGCACCGTGGGCCAGGCCGAGAGCCTGACGAAGACGCTCGCCGAGAACAAGGTGACGATCGACCGCGTCTACGACTTTCAGGCGGACCGCGCCGCGCTCATTGAGCGCCTCTCGGGTCGCCGATTCTGCACGAAGTGCGGCCATTCCTTCCACCTGAAGGCGCTGCCCCCGAAACAGGAGGGAATCTGCGACCACTGCGGCGCCACGCTCGTGCAGCGCGACGACGACAAGCCGGCGACGATCGCGAACCGGCTCGACGTCTACACAAAGCAGACCGCGCCCGTCTCGGACTTCTACAGGGCGAAAGGCCAGCTCACCGTCATCGACGCCATGGCGGCGGCGGACCAGGTGTTTGCGTCGCTCCTGAAGGCCCTCTAGGCGGGGGAGGCGGAGCGGCGGACGTGTCGATCATTTACAAATCGCCCCGGGAGATCGATCTGATGCGCGAAGCCGGCCGCGCGGTGGCCGGCGCGCTCGATCTCGCGGAGACCCTCGTGAAGCCGGGGATCACCACCGGCGAGATCGACGCGGCCATCGCCGCCTACTTTCAGGAGCGCGGCTGTCAGCCGCTGTTCAAGGGGTACAAAGGGTACCCCGCCACGATCTGCGCCTCGGTGAACGAGGAAATCGTCCACGGGATCCCGGGCCCGCGCGTGCTGAAGGAGGGCGACATCATCGGGATCGACCTCGGCGCGAAGTGGAAGGGATACTGCGGCGACGCGGCCCGAACCTACGCGGTGGGAGCGATCGCGCCGAAGGCGGCGCGGCTGGTCCATGCGGCGCGCGAGTCGCTCGATCTGGCGATCCGGCTGGTGGGGCCCGGCGTACGGCTCACGCAGATCGGCGGGGCGATCCAGCAGTACGCGGAGAGCCTCGGGTACTCGGTGGTGCGGCAGTTCACCGGGCACGGCATCGGGACCGCCATGCACGAGGACCCGCAGGTCCCGAACTATGTGGATTCGACGACCCGCCGGAGCGACGTGGTGCTGAAGCCTGGCATGGTGATCGCCATCGAGCCGATGCTGAACGAGGGTACGTACGAGACGGAGACGCTCAAGGACCGCTGGACGGTGGTGACGCGCGACCGGAAACTGTCCGCGCACTTCGAACACACGGTGGCCGTCACGACCGACGGCCGGGACGTCCTGACGAAACGGTGAACGATGGCGAAGGAAGAGCCGATCCGGGTCGAGGCCACGGTGCGCGAGTCG
>JACPTZ010000069.1 GCA_016192525.1 Planctomycetota bacterium | reverse complement strand
CGGTGACGGTCCTTCGACCCCAGGCGAAGCCGGCCAGAACCACGAACCAACGAAAGTACTCGTACTGTTGCCAAAGGAACTCGGTTTCCAAAGAGCGAAAGAAAGGCTGGAGTGCGGAGGGAAAGCGGACGATCTTGAACATGAAGGCCATCCTCCCATCGATGCCAAAGGTCTGGACAACCTCGGTATCGGCGAGATGGCCTTCGTCGTTCAGGGCCGGCCCTTCACCTCCTCCCTCATGCCCGTACGCGGTCTCCGCGTCCTCTGCGTCTCTGCGGCGCCGTCTCTTCTCAGCGTGTTCGGCGTCCTCGGCGGACCGGAGTCCGTGAAAAAACAGTCAACTTGAGGATTGAGTAACTGTCTTACGGACCCTGAGCGAGCCCGCCTTCCCCGAGTAGGCCCCGCGTCCGTTTCGCCGGGCCGTGACGAGGGGCTGGCGAACGGGTCGAAGCGCGGCGCAAAGAGGATGTCCGCCGAGGACGCCGAAGACGCTGAGGCACGAAGGAGAGTCCTATGCGCCTGCACCGACCTGGTGGCGGAAGTGAAACCCGACATCGCGTGGGAGTAAGCAAGGTGCGACTGGTGTGCTGAGAAACTGGTGCCAGTCCCGAAATGTGAGGGCAAGTGAGATGATTTCGGAGCCGATGCGGGACCTCGTGCGGGAGGGGCCCGTTCGTAGTGCGACGCTTCAGCGTCGCACGGGCGCGACAAGGCGACCTGCCACGTCTATTCTCGGGGCCGGACCCGAAGGCGCTTCGTGGGAAGGGGAAGCCGAAACCCGAGGGGAAGTAAGGGACCGTCAGGAAGTAACGGCGACACTGTCCGGGAATTGTAGGGGCGCGGCTTTTCCCCGCCCCCTGTTCGGCGGCGCCGCAAGCGGCCTGGCGATTGAGACCAAAGGCGCCCCTCCACAGGGGGCGACCGCACCTGTCCGCGATCTGTGTGGCGGAAGGGTCGCCCGATTCGCATGAGTTACTTTCTGACGGTCCCTGGGGCGGAAACGGCGCCGTTTTCCGCCTTGCCGGGCCGCACTGGGTCTGCTACACTTCGCCCGGACCGCACTGGAAGGAGGTCTCACATGCGCCGCTGGATCGCTCTCTCTGCGATCATCGTCGTCGTCCTCTTGCTCGGCGTGGGGTACGGGATCTACGCCTTCGTGCAAAGGTCCGGTTCGGGGCAAGCCGGCGCGCCCAGCCCTGGCGGGCCCGCGGGAGCCGCGGGGGGAAAACCCGACGGGGCGACCGAGAGGGAGACCGAGGCCCCGAAGGTCGATCCGCGAGAGGCCGCGAGGCTCAACAACAGCGGCAAGGAGCGCGCCGACCAGGGGGACTTCGACGGGGCGATCCGGGACTACGACGAGGCCTTGAAGATCGATCCGCGCCTGGCCCAGGTGTTCTACAACCGCGGCCTGGCGCGCGAGGCCAAGGGAGACCTCGACGGCGCGATCCGGGACTGGACCGAGGCGCTGAAGATCAATCCGAGTTACGACATGGCGTACTACGACCGCGGCCTTTCGCGCAAGGACCAGGGAGACCTCGACGGGGCGATCCAGGACTGGACCGAGGCTGTGAAGATCAACCCGCGAAACGTCGAGGCGCTCGGCAATCGCGGCGCCGTGCGCGCGATGAAGGGGGACACCGACGGGGCCATCGAGGACTACACGAAGGTCCTCGAACTCGCCCGGCCTGACTGGCCCGGCCGCGCGGTTGCCGAGATCAACCTCAAGATCATCCGGGACGCACGCGGGGCCAAGGGAGGCCCGCCGGGGATGACAGCCGCAGGAGGGGGCCTCAAAGGTAGCCCCGAGGATGACAAGGCGATCCAGGAGTGTGACGAGGCCTTGAGGGTCAATCCGCGCGATGCCGGGGCGCTCGGCCGCCGTGGCGCGGCGCGCCTGGCCAAGGGGGACATCGAAGGGGCGATCGAGGATTGCAGCGAGGCTTTGAAGATCGATCCGAACGATGCCGACCTGTTCAACCACCGCGGCACGGCGCGCCTGCTCAAGGGGGACATCGACGGGGCGATCGAGGACTACAGCGACGCCTTGCGTATCTACCCTCGCGATCCCGAGGTGCTCGTCAACCGCGCCGCCGCGCGAGGGTCCAAGGGAAACTTCGACGGGGCGATCAAGGACTGCACCGAGGCCTTGAAGATCGATCCGCGCCATGCCATGGCCTTCGCGAACCGGGGAGAGGCCCGCGACTCGAATGGTGACTCGGCCGGCGCCATCGAGGACTACCTGAAGGCCCTCGAGGTCGCGCCGCCGGACTGGTCCTATCGCAAGCACGCCGAAGAGCTCCTCAAGGCGGCGCGCGGAAAGAAGCGCTAAGGGTCCGTAAGACAATTACTCAGTCGCTTTCCGCTTACTCCTGCTCTTACTCTTGCTCTTTCTCTTCCGTTGTTCGTTTGCCTGGCGGCGCCCGGAAGAAACGGAAGAGCAAGAGAAAGAGTAAGAGCAAGAGTAAGGGATCGTAAAAGAGTAACTCAAACGATTTTCTGTTGTACCCCTCCCCCCGAAGGGGGGAGGGTAGGGAGGGGGGAGCGGCGCAGGACGCGCCTCCCCCCTCTCCCTACCCTCTCCCCTCCGGGGCGAGGGAAACAGCGAATCGTTGGACTTATTCTTTGACGCGCCCTAAGAGCCTATTTCGGTAGGGAGCCCGCCCGTGGGGGCGCGGCGGCGCCGCGCCCCTACCGAGATCGGCTCCAAGCGGGACAAGGAGGGGTGCATGAAAAGCGCCAAGGCCCTGACCCTCGTCGAGGTCTTGATCGTGGTCGTGATCGTCGCGATCATCCTCGCCATAGCCATCCCCTCGACTTCCCGCCACGTAATCGCCAGCAACGAGGCCGTCACAGTCGCCGCGCTCAAGCAACTGGTCGGTGCGGAAGCCACTTGGCGACAGACCGATCCCGACGGGAACGGCATCCAAGACTACTGGACACTCGACGTGGCCGGTTTCTACGGGGTGCAGGATAGCTCAGGGTCACTCCGGAAGCTCATCGGCTGCGATCTCGCCGATGCTGACGAATCCCCGTGCGTCTCCTACCCCGGGCACGTGTCCTGTGCGAGGGGGGGCTACAAGTTCCAGGCGATGGTCTGGGACGACGGGGCCGGCAAGCCCACCCGGTACAACATGAACTACGTCCCGACGGCGAAGAACGGGGTGCTCCGCCGCGCGGCCGGCGCCCCGGGAGGGACCTACGCCACGGCGTGCAACTCGCACCTCTTCGGATTCTGCGCCGTACCGGACAAGTACAACACGACCGGCATCCGGGTGTTCATCGTGAACGAGGAGGGCGTGATCTACGGCGTGGACCGCGGGAACAACACGTTCATAACCACCTGGCCGGGGACCGATCCCACGCAGAAGACGCTGAACGGCCGCTTCTGGTCGGTGGTGCAGTAGGGGATCGTGACGAAACAAGTGAAGCGTTTCCGAGCCTATGTAGGGGCGGGGCTTGCCCCCGCCCCCTGTCGACCGACCCTTCCCGCGGCCCAGTGCAAGAGGTCCAAGGCGTTTGCCGACAGGGGGCGACCGCAAGGATCGCCCCTTATATGAGCCACGCCCTGCTGTCAAGTGAACGGGTGCCTGTCTTCCGTTTTTTCTTCTTCTTTCCCAAGCACCCTCTCTCCATCCAAACGTGGGAACGTGTAGGTCGGAAGCGGCGCGGTTCGCGCCGCCGGT
>JACPTZ010000138.1 GCA_016192525.1 Planctomycetota bacterium | reverse complement strand
TACACCGCCGTGGCGCTGGTCAGGAAAACTCCGATCGCCGCCATGCAGAAGAGCAGCACGAGGAGGGCCGCGGCGCGGTTGGATCGAACCTGAGGCACTTACCCCTCCACCCTGAAGGCTGCGAACCACTCCCGGTCATTCAGCGCCCGTGCCCGGGGATCGCGGCGGAGGAGTCGCAGCCGGGTCCGCACGCCGATCGCCCGGTCTCCCTCGAAAACCCCTTCCCACGAGAGCCCCTGAAGGGCCACGGCGGTTACGACCCGGGAGCGCACTTCACCCGCGACGATCTCGAGGCGGACCAGACCGGTGATCGCGCCGCCGGAATCGCACTCCGCCTCGTAGACGACGAGTCGATCCGCCCGGGTCCCCTGCCGCAGGACGAGTCGGAGCGGCCGGATCCCGAAGCGATCGGCGCGGATCGGGGGAAGCCCCGCGGCGACGACGCTCGGTTCAAAATCCCCGATCCCGGCGGCCGCATGAATGTCGGCCGACAGGCGGCGGGAGAGTCGGTGCAGGACCTGCGTGTCGATGAGCGCCGCCGTGCCGGCCCGTTCCATCCGGACCGACTGGACCAGGGCCATGACGCAGACGCCGAAGATCACCCCGAGAATCGTAAGGGCGATCACGACCTCGAAGAGTATGAGGCCGGAACGCGGGGATCGGTGACAGACGGCCATCGTCACCCCTTCCGCAAGTTCATTCGACCCAGGCGGCTCTGCCGACGCCCGTAGGGGCGGCTCGCCGCAGGGCCCGTGCCTGCACGCCCCGGGCACGGGCAGCAAGCGGCCGTGCCACCCGGCGACCCATAGATTCAATCTTGAGGCCCACTCGCCCGCGATCGCAGGGCCGATCACGGCCCTCTTCCGCGGAGGACGCTTTCCCCGCTCACCTCCCTCGCGCCCGTTTCCACCACCTGCCACCGGATCACGATCTTCACGCGCCACGGGCCGTCGCCCCCCACCCGCGACGAGTCGACGACGATCTCGGCGCCGGGGAGGCATCGCGTCACCTCCATCGGGTATGGCCACGTGCCGCTCTTGGCGTCCGCGATCTCTTCATCGGTCCGAGTCCGGAGGTATTCGAACTGCGCCGCGAGCACATCCTCGGCGATGGCATACTCGGTCTCGGTTCGCACCCCGCGGGCCAGCCGCTGGAACATGTGGGCGACGGTGAAGACCGTGATCCCGAGGAGGAGGATCACCACGGCCAGTTCGGCGAGCAGAATCCCCCGCCGCCCATCCGTGTCCCGCTGAGGCTCAACTGTTGAACGCAAGCGTGATCTCCTGCAGGGACAGAAAGAGGCTGAGCGCCATGAGACCGACCCCCATCCCGATCGTGGCGATGAAGGCGGGGAGGACGATCCGCTGCAGGAGAAAGACGCGCCGCTCCATGCGGCTTTCGTAGACGTGCTCCGCCTCCATCAGGACCGTCTCGCCCCCGGCGCCGTTCTCGGCCATCTCGGTGAAGTGCACCAGCGAATCCGGGAAGCGGCCTTCGTGCAAGGAGCGGGAGAGCGACCGACCCGCCAGGACCATCTCCGAAACGGCCTTCAATCGAAACGACATCCCGGCCTGGGTGGCCAGCGTGGGAAGAAGCAGGGCCACCTCCCGCGAGGCCAGACGTGCGGATCGGAGCACTCCCAGGCCGCGCACGATCAGAAGACAGGCGGAGTCCGCAAGGTGGCCGCCCAGCCCCGGCACCCGGAAGAGGAATCGGGAGAGGATCGCGGACCTCAAGGGCCTCCGGGCCAGAATGAAAGCGACAAGCAGGAACCCGTGCAGAACGATGGCCGTCACGATGACCCACTGAGACAGGGCGTAGAGACGCAGGGGAGCGGCCAGTGACCCGCCGCCCGCCTCTCCGACCTTCCTGAACATGGGGAGCACGAACACCCCGAACCAGCCCGAGTAAGTCCCCGCGAGGGACGCCAGCAGGGAGAGATAGGCGAGCATCAGCAGCAGTTGGGTCCCAAGACTCACCGTCGGTGACGGGAAACGGCCCGCCCCGGCGCACGCCGCGGCGAGCGTCCCGGACTTCTCTCCCGCGGCGACCAGCCGGAGGTGCCGGGCCTCGAACGGCTTCGAGTGCCGGGAGAGGAGATCGGAGAATCGCTCCCCCCTCTCGATCCCCTCCCGAATCGGATGCATCACGTGGGGCGGCAGGAGATGGGCTCCCTCGTCAGCCGCCGAGAGGGCATGCCGGATCGGGGCCCCCAACCGCAGCATGACGGCCAGGTGCCGGAAGAACAGCGCCTGTCTGAAGAGGCGCATCCTCCACCAGACGGCCAGAGCGACGAATACGAAGGGGAGGACCACGCCGCCCTGGATGAGAATTCCCGCTTCCAGAGACATGTCAGAACGCCCCCATGAGACCGAGGAGCGGAAGGAAATTCACGGCGATCGCAACGACGGCCAGGACGATGGCCACGACCACGATGGCGATCGGAGGAAGAAACGTCTGGAGGAGGACGACCGCATACTCCGCGTCCTGCTCGTAGAGCGTGGCCGCCTCGAGGAGGGCGGACGGAAGGTGCCCGCGAGACTCTCCGGCCGAGGCGATCCACCCCAGGGTCTTCGGGAAGAAGGGCAGACTCGACAGAGCGTCGGAGAGCGGAGCCCCGCTCAGAGCCTGCTCCCGGAGCGTCTGAACCGCCAGCCGCCCGCGGCGCGTGAGCATCAGGTCCGACACCCAGGCCAGCGCCTGATCGGCGGGGACACCGCCATAGAGGAGTGTCCCGAGCCCGCTGCAGAATCCCGAAATCTGGGCTGAACGGCGGAAGCGACCCACGAACGGCACGAGTCCCAGCATGAAGTCCCAGGCCCCGGCGAGAGGGCCGGAGCGGCCGGGCGCCGTTCCTCCCAGCACCCCGGCGCCCATGACGGCTAGTGCCCCCCCCAGCACCAGCCAGGGCAGGAATCTCATGAAGCCGATCACCCACACCGACAGCAGCGGCAACGGGATCTTCATGGAATCATAGATCTGGGCGTATTGGGGCATAATGAAGGCGCGATGAAACAGAAGCAGCCCGATCGTGAACAGAATCGCGATTCCAGGGTAAAGAAAGGCCTCGAAGAGACGTCGCTGCATCGTCGCGTGCAGCGACAGGTGGCGCACGAGCAGCGGCATCATGTCGGTAAGTCGACCGGCCCGTTCCCCGATCGCCACGAGGTTCACGAAGAGGGGCGAGAAACGACGCTGACGCTGTTTCAAGGCGTCGGCGAGCGACTTTCCGGACTCGACCTCCTGCGCCAGCGTCTCCAGTTCACGAGCGAACCGGCGGGACGACGCATCTGAGGCAAGCGTCCGAAGCGCTTGCGGCAGCGGCAACCCCGACTGCAGAAGACGCGAAAGCCCCGTGGCGAAGAGCGAGACCGGATCGTGCGTGAGGTCGCCGGGGGGAAGGGCGGCGGGCGGATCGAGTTGGACGAGCGAGGTGATGTGCAGGCTCTGGGCGACGATTTCATCGACCGCCGTGGCGACGCTTTCGGCCTCGACGGTCATCTCCGACTCGGTGCCGTCCGGACGGGTCACCCGGCAGAGGAAGCGGGACATGTCAGGGCATCACCCTCACGAGTTCGGCGACGGAGGTGAGTCCGGTGCGCAGGGCGGTCAGGGCGGCCTGACGGAGCGGACGCATCCCGGCCGCGCGGGCGACTTCCGCGATCTCCGGGGTGGCCCGGCGGCCGAGGATCGCCTTCCCCACCTCGCCTTCGATCGACACCCATTCCGCAATCAGGAACCGTCCGCGATAGCCGGTGCCGTGACACTCCTCGCAGCCGACGGGATCCAGCACCACCGCCCCCTCGAGGTCATCGGCGTAGGGACCTGTCCCACGTGGGGCGGGCGAGACGCCCGCCCCACGTGGGGCAGGCGTCCCGCCGGCCCTCGGTGGGGCGGGCGGCCCCGCCCGCCCCGCAGGACGGGCACATCCGCACAACCGCCGAAGCAGTCGCTGCGCCACCACGCCGGATACGGACGACGTGAGCAGGTAAGGCTCGATCCCCATCTCCAGGAGTCGGGTGAAGACTCCGCAGGCGGACCCGCTGTGGACCGTGCTCAGGACCAGATGCCCGGTGAGTCCGGCCTCGATCCCGATCGCCGCCGTCTCCGCATCCCGCACCTCCCCGATCATGATCACCTCGGGGTCCTGGCGAAGCAGCGATCGCAAACATCGCGCAAAGGTCAACCCGGCCGCGGGCTGAACCTGGGTTTGCGTGAGCCCCGGGATCGCGGTTTCAACCGGGTCCTCCACCGTGACGATGTTGCGCTCCCGCCCGCCCGACATGAGGTGCCGCAGCGCCGCATACAGCGTGGTCGTCTTCCCGCTCCCCGCAGGACCCGTCAGCAGAATCGTCCCCTCATTCTTCGAGAGCGCGGCCTGGAGCGGTCCCAGCACTTCAGGCGGCATCCCGAGGGAGTCGAGCGTCTGCACCTCGCGCCGCTCGTCGAAGATCCGCACGGCGACCTTCTCGCCGTAGATCGTGGGGAAGGTGGCCACGCGGAGGTCGCTGGGACCATTCCTTCCGGGGGAATCGGAGCCCGCGACACGACGAAGCCTGCCCTCCTGCGGGATGTCGGTCCGGTAGGTCAGCAGATCGGCGAGGATCTTGAACCGGGCGACGATGTTTGGCTGGAGGTCGCGCCGGAGCGTGGCGACGGGCGTGAGCACGCCGTCGAGACGGAAGAGAACGTCGATGTGGTCGCCCGCAGGTCGGAGATGGAGATCGCTGGCCCCGGCGGCGATCGACTCGGCGATCAGGGCCTCGACGAGATCGGGAACGGCATCCTCGCCGCCGGCCTCTACGGTGTGGAGATGGTCGGGAAAGGCAGCCGTGGACGGCACTCCTCAGCGGCTTGGACCTGAAGCTCCTGGGGAAGACGGGCGGCCGATTGCCCGTGCAGGTCGCTCGGGGTGGCACGGGCAGCTCGCTGCCCGTGCCCACGGGCGGACCAGGCTCTGTCTGAAAACGGGCGATCTGAACGGTGCGTTCGGTAGCACAGGCTTTCGAACCTGTGTCGCACAGGCTGGAAAGCCTGTGCTACCGGCTTTCTTCCCCGTCCCACGTCCTCAGACGGAGCCAAAGGAACCGTAACGAGCGGACTGCGTCAAGTCTACGGGTAGCGTGGGGGCGGGGCTTCCGCCACACAGATGCCTGCCCGCCATCTGTGTGGCGGGGCGGACAGGCGCCCCCGCCCTCCTGTCGAGCGACGCTTCGAGCGGCTCGGCACAAGGAGGCTGAGGCATCTCCCACAGGGGGGCGACCCCGCCACACTGATGGCGGGCAGGCGCAAGGGTCGCCCCTACCCGCGGCGGTCTTAGACAGCCTCTAAAACACCTCTCCGATCTTCCGCGTGTCCCCCGGCAGATTGCTGCGGAGCCGGTCGATGATCTCGGCGATGGACGCCTCCGCCTCCTCCATCGGCAGCTGACAGGTCCCCGCCCCCTGGTGTCCTCCCCCGCCGTAGCGGGCCATGAGTTCCCCGATGTTCACCCGGCAGGTGCGGTTGAAGATGCTGTGGCCCGCCGCCACGATCACCTTCCCGCCCTTTCCGCCGAAGATCCGGACTTCCACGTTTCCTGCGGGGTACAGGGTGAAGACGACGAAGCGGTTCCCGGCCGGCACCCCCGGCACGCCGCGGAGGTCGGTGACGATCACATTTCCGTCGAGGCGCGCCCGCTTCCGGATCAGCGCGGTGAACTCCGCCTGCTCTTCGAGAACCCGGTCGCAGCGTTTCTTCACCTCCGGGTGCTGCAGGATCTTCTCCAGCGGGACCTCCTTCACGTACTCCACGAGCCAGCGGAAGTACTTCTGGAATTCGGGTCCGAGCCCCGTCCGCGGATCGAGCGTATACCCGAGCAGGATCCATCCGTCGGGATTCGAGACCTCGTCCACGGTGAGTTGGGCGCTGTCGAGCCGATCCGTGGCGTCCAGCAGGGTCTCGAACGGCGTGAACGCCGGAGACTTGTAGTAGTTCGCCACGACGCGCGCGGCGCTGGGGGCGAGCTCGAACGCCCCCTTGAACTCCCCGATCTCGGCTTTCTTGTGCTCCTCCGAGACGTGGTGGTCGAACCACATCCCGCACCCCTTCACGTACGGAAGGTTTACAATGATGTCTTCCTCCGTGACGGGAACGAGGCCATCCTGAACATCCTTGGGATGGGCGAACCGGATCTCGGTGACCTTCTCGACGAGCGTGATGAGGACGGAGCCGGTGAGGCCGTCCAGATCGCCGCGGGTGAGAATGCGCATGATCTGCTCCTGGCGGAGGTCGCTTTTCGGGGTGGCGGACGAACGGGCGGAATTCTAGCCGCTCCGGGGCCGGGACGTCAAACGGAAGCGTACGCCGTTCCGGCCGCCAAAGCGAGGCCAATTCTCATTGGCCGCCGCCGGCGGGGGTGCTAGAATCCGCCCCGGAGACGGAACTTGGCCCATCGCGGAGGTGCATCGTGAGGAAGGCGGCAAGGAAGGGCGGCCGGCGGGGCGTTGAGATCCACGGGATCATCCTGGCGGCCGGACTCGGAGAGCGCTTCGGCAGCCACGCCAACAAGCTCGCGGCGCCCCTCTCGGGAAAGGCCCTCCTCGCCTGGGGTGTCGACGCGGCCCTGCGGAGCCCGCTCTGGTCCGTGCATCTGATCCTGGGCTACCAGGCCACGAGCGTCCTGGCCGCCATTCGCGGTCCGCGGCTCCTCCACGGCCGACTCGTCTGGCACTGGAATCCGGAGTATCGCACCGGCCGGGCGTCGTCGGTCCGTTGCGGTCTGGCGGTGCTGCCGAAGAGCGCCACGCACGCGCTGTTTCTCCCGGGCGATGTGCCGGGCGTGACGGCGGGACTGATCGGGCGCCTCTGCCGGGCCGCGCGGGAACACCCTTCCGCACCGATCTGTTTTCCGCTCCTCCCGGACGGGTCGAAGGGACATCCCGTGATCTACGCCCGCTCCATGTTCCCCGCCCTGGAGGCCATCGGCGGCGACGAGAGCGGCTATTCGCTGATCCAGCGGAACTGGTCGGCGGCCTGCAAGCTGCCGCTCAGGGACGACCGAACCCAGATGAACGTGAACACCGTGGGAGACTTGAGGAAAGTGGGGCGCGCCCTGTCGCGGGGCTAGGCTCTGCCTGAAAACGTGGGACTTGAATGGAAGTCGGGAGCACAGGCTTTCGAGCCCGTGCGTACGAGGATACCGTCCGGTTCCCGCGAAGGATCACCAGCCTGTGCGGTTCGCAGACTCCGACGTCGGCGATCCTTCGCCCCGCAGCACGTGCTGCGGGGCTCAGGATGACAATGCGGGAACCTCGTACGCCTGTGCTACCGAACGCGCCGTTCCGAACGCCCGTTTTCAGACGGAGCCAGGCGGCTCGTCAAGATCGACTCAGGACAACCATGAGTCTCGACACCCTCGAGTTCTACCAGCGCCTGACCGAACTGCTGCAGCAGCGGCGCGCCTTCGCCGTCGCCGAGGTGGTCGAAGTTCGCGGCTCCGGCCCCCAGGCGGCCGGGGCGAAGATGATCGTCTTTGCGGACGGCGCCTTCGAGTTCACCGTGGGGGGCGGCCCCTTCGAGGCGATGGTCCGGAGAGATGCCGTCGCCGCCATTGAGTCCGGGGCTTCCGTCTGCAGGGAATATCGCCTCACCCCCGCCGAGCTCGGAATGCACTGCATCGGGGTGATGCGGGTCTTCATCGAGGTCCACCACGTCTACCCGAAGCTGGTGATCTTCGGGGGGGGACACGTGGGCCGGGCGCTGGGTGAACTCGCCGGGACCAGCCGGCTCTTCCACACGATCCTGATCGACGACCGTGCCGAGTTCGCGGAGCCCGCGCGACATCCGAAAGTGGACCAGGTCATCGCCACCGACCCCGAGTACCGGTCGGGCGTGCCCGCCTTCGACGCTCGGACCTGCGTGGTCATCGTCACGCGATGCCACGCCACCGACCTGATGCTCCTCCGGAGGTACGTGGGGCAGCCCCTCCCGTATCTGGGGATGATCGGGAGCCGGTCCAAGAAGAAGGACCTCTTCCGGGGCCTGGAGGCGGAGGGGATTCCGTCCGAGGCGCTGGCCCGGGTGCACTCCCCCATCGGCCTGCCGATCGGCGGCAAGAGCCCGGCGGCGGTGGCGATCAGCATCCTGGCCGAGGTGGTGCAGGAGGTGAACCGGGTCCGCCCCGACGCGGTCCCGGCGCCCCTTCCTCCGGATCCTTCTCAGGCGAAGTAGAACGCCATCCCCAGGATCGCGTAGACCGCCAGCAGCTGGACCCCCTCCAGCCAGTTTGTCTCGCCGTCGAGCAGCATGACGCTGACGATGGCCACCGACAGACCCACCGCGACCACCTCGAGCGGGGTGAACTCCAGAGTCATCGGCTGACCGAGGGCGTAGCCGACGAAGACCAGCACCGGCGCCACGAAGAGCGCCACCTGTTTGCTGGATTCGATGACGATGTGAAGGCTCAGGTTCATCTTGTCTTCGCGGGCGAACTGCACCGCCGAGAAGTGCTCGGCGGCGTTGCCGACGATCGCCACTACGATCACGCCGATGAAGAGGTCCGAGAGGCCGAAGTGATGCGCCGTCTCCTCCACCGATCCCACGAGAAACTCGGCGATGAAGGAGATGAGGACGGTGGCGGTGATCAGCACCCCGATCGCCTTCTTCGGTCCCCATCCGCCGGTGACGGCGTGTTCCTCCTCCTCCGACTCGAAGAACTTCTTGTGCGTGCGGAGAGAGAACCACAGCCCGAGGGCGTAGGTGACGAGGAGCACGACCGAGATGTCCAGACTGAGCCGCTGCATCCTCACTCCGGCGACGTCCGGATTGGTGCGGTGGAAGACCGCCGGGATAATCAAGGCGATCACGGCCAGTGTCATCATCCCCGCGCCCGATTCCGCCGCCAGCTTGGAGAACTTCTGACGCTCCCGTCCCATGCCTCCGGCGACGGCGGCGATCCCCATGACGAAGAGAATGTTCCCGATGATGGATCCGGTGATTGAGGCCTGAACGACGCCCACCATCCCCGCCCGGAGCGCCATGATGGCGATGATCAGTTCCGCGGCGTTCCCCATCGTGGCGTTCAGGAGTCCCCCGAGGCCGCTGCCGAGCCTCGCCGCCAGCGCCTCGGTGGCGCGCCCCATCCAGCCGGCGAGCGGGATGACCGCGGCGCAGGAGACGAGGAAGATGAGGGTCGGGGGC
>JACPTZ010000137.1 GCA_016192525.1 Planctomycetota bacterium | reverse complement strand
CCGAGGCGGAGGTCGGGCGCGTCCTGGAGGAGGTGCTGGCCGAGTTCTCCCCCCGGCACCGCCGGCTGACCGAGCGTTTTCTGGAACGCTTCCGCCAGGTGGAGAGGTTTCTTCCGCCGGGGGGGGGGCCTGTCGGAGGCGCGCCAACTCCTCATCGGCTCCTATTTCCTGTTCGAGTATTCCGCCGAGTCCGCGGCGCTTTTCAACCCGTCCATCCTGCCCCATCCGGACCAGTCGGGAACGCCTCGAGGGGGACTGCGCTTCCTCCTCAGCCTCCGCTCCACGGGCGAGGGGCACATCTCGTCCATCGCCTTCCGCACCGGGGCGATCGACGCCCACAACGGGATCGCCCTGGACCCGCCCTCCAGGTTTCTGACCGAGCCGGAGCTCGTGGAGAACCCGGCGTACCACAAGGCGCTGTTCGCCCGGAAGCTCTCGGAGATGGGGTTGGCCGGTGAATGGGTGGACCGCGTGATGGGCCGGCTGGGGGAGGTCTTCACCCTGCTGGAATTGAGGGACCGCCTGCACGGCGCCCTCCAGGAAACGGCTCCGGGGCTGAGGTTCGAGGAGGACCCCGTCGCCGGGGGCATCTGGCTCCTGGCCATGTGCAACTATGAAATCCGCTTCCCGGCGGACCAGGACCTGTCCGAGTGCATCATCCTCCCCGTCACCCCCCTTCAGAGCAACGGCATCGAGGACGTGCGGCTGGTGGCCCTGGCGGGGGAGGACGGCAAGACGACCTACTACGCCACCTACACCGCCTACGACGGGCGAAACGTCCTTCCCCAGTTTTTCGAGACGGAGGACTTCCGGCATTTCAAGTTCTGCACCCTGAACGGGCCCGGCGTGCAGAACAAGGGCATGGCGCTCTTCCCGCGCAAGATCGACGGGCGCTTCGCCATGCTCTCCCGTCAGGACGGCGAGAACGTGTTCCTGATGTACTCCGACAACGTACACTTCTGGAACAAGGCCGTGCGCGTTCTGTCCCCCGCCCGGCCCTGGGAGTTCGTGAAGACCGGGAACTGCGGTTCCCCCATCGAGACGGACGCCGGGTGGCTGGTCTTGAGCCACGGCGTGGGCCCCATGCGGAAGTACTGCCTCGGCGCCTTCCTGCTGGACCGCAAGGACCCCTCCAGAGTGATCGGCCGCCTGCGCGAGCCCCTGATGCGGCCGGCGGGCCTCGAGCGGGAAGGATACGTCCCCAACGTCCTCTACACGTGCGGGGCGCTGGTTCACGGGGACCAACTGGTCATGCCCTACGGTCTATCCGACCGAAGCACCGGGTTCGCCTTCACTCCCCTGAAGGAACTCCTGGCGGCCTTGGCATAGAATTCGGCGTCGGAAAGCCCGCCGGCCGTCGCCTTGGGCACGGGCACCTGATTCAGGCGAGGAGTCGCGTCGCCTCGATCCGGGGGAGGTGCGGCACGGACTGTGAGTTGTTAGCCCGGACTATTCATGAACGGGAGGTGCGTCTCCCCGGAAAACCGTCCGCCCTTGGCGAGCCGGCCTCCGGCCGGCCGGCGAGTCGAAGGGCCGGACCGCAACACCGTGTCGCCCTTCGACTCGGCGCCCCGTAGCACGTGCTACGGGGCGCCTCGCTCAGGGCGGACGGATTGACCTGCGGGGCGCCAGGCGCGAAGGCGCCGCGCATTCATGAATAGTCCGAGTTAGGGTCCGCGCAACAGTTACCTGAACGACTTGCGCGACTTTGTCATCCTGAGCCTCGGCCGCAGAGCCTGTCCTGAGCGGAGCGAAGGACCGAGGCGAAGGAACACCAGCGTGTGCGGTTCGCAGACTCCGACGTTGGCGATCCTTTCCGGTGGTGGGACCGGGTCGTGAGTTCTCAGTTACACATGTGAATCTAACGCCTCACGGTCCGCTCCACGATCGCTTCAACATCGATACTCTTGTGGAGATGCTCTGCCGCGCCGGCATCCGGTCGCCCTCGTGCTCAAGACACGCCGAAGAGTGGCTTGAGCCGCGACGTCCGTTCCCGCCCATGCCGTCGGCGCCGGCCCGCGAGGCATGTTCGAGAATGTGGCTCGGACCATGTCCTTGCCTCTTGGCACTCGTTCTTACACCAGAATCGAAAGACGTGGTCCGAGCCACGAAGGGCGAAGGACCAAGGATGACGGACGAGGAACGGGGGGCGGCACGTGCGGGTAGAGCTTCGCCCCGGACCCGCCCTTAGACCGGCACCCGCGACGGGGGCGATTCCGCGCCCCAAGCGTAGCCCTCCCGGCGGAATCGAACCACCTACCGCCGCGACCTGCACAACGCCACATCTCGCTTCCGCTTTCGACTTGAGCACGGCGCCTGCTGTGGTAGAATGGGCTCCGGAATGGCCCGGATCGCGAAAGGCGGCTACGACTGGCAGCTGACGATCCGCGTCCGGCAGGCCGCGCGAGACGGACGCGTGGCCGTCTCCTCGCACGCGCGGGAGAAGGCACTCGAAGAAGGTCTCCAGCATGAGGACATCATCGATCTGCTGCGTGGTGGAATCGTGAGGAGCCTGCGGGAGCGGGACGAGAAACGCACCGCGATCGACGGGTACAAGCACTTCCTGATCTCGACCACGCCTTGGGGCATTCTCTTCGAGGTGGTTTTCAAGTTCGTGCCGTCCCAGACTCATGACGGAGAAGAGGAAGTGGTGGTTTTGATAACCCTCTATCGCGGAGAAGTGTAATGACCCGCTGGCGTCTCGGGGATCGAATTACCTGCGCCGACTGCGGCGGCAGCGCCGTCTGCATCCGCTGGCCCCGGCGAAAGGGGATGGGGATGGACCGCGCGTTCCGTTGCGTGAATTGCGCCGCCCTTTTCTTCCCGCTTCCACCCGCCCCGGGAGTGGCCGTGCGGAAGCGTAGCGTCGAGAGACCTCCGACCCGCCGCCCCGCGCGCACCGCCTCCCGGTCGTAGGGTCTCACCCGTCGGCCTCGGGGGAGGTGGAGTTCGCGTAGGGCCGCCCCTTGCGGGGGGCCTCGATCCGGGTGGCGGAGGGTCACCAAACGCAAGAAATCGTGTTGTCCATTTGGACTGCGCAGGCAGGATCAGCGATTCATTGTGTGGAAGATCACTGAACGCGGGACCGTATGGTCTCGGGAGGGAGGATGCGCCGCAAACTGGTCACGAGCAAGTCGCCGCAGGAGAAGGAACTAGACGAAGCCCTCGCCCGGCTCGGCGCCTGCGAGGATGAACTCTCACAGCGGGAACTGGAACTTGCCACGCTTCTGGCGGAGGTCTTCGCGTGGCCCGGACCGTATTGAATGTTCAGCTTTTTCCGGTTCCCGCGCGCCACCTCTCGGGCCCAAACCCGTGAAGGAACCGCGACCCCGCGGGGATGGCGCGGACCGTCTCTTCACTTTTCAATTCGCCCTCAAGAACTGAATCTTGTAGAGACGGTCCGCGCCACATGCGGTGAGAACGGCGTGGCGGTGTCCCTCAAGCCAGCCCTTCCTCCGCGAGCATCTTCTCAAGGGTCGAAGGAACTTCGAACTTCCCCGTGGCGCGTGAAATCTCATCCGCCCAGCGGCGAAGATAGGAAAGGTCCAGCCTCCGACCCTGCCGCTTGATGATGTCTTCGATGTGGGCCAGGTCCTTGCGGCGAAACGCGCAGAGCTTGTACAGGATGAGGTCTTCCGCGGACGCCACCGGGACCTCACGGTCGAAGATCCGCACGGTGGCCGTTCGGGCTCTCGCGGACTCGTCGAACGGAGTGGCGCCGAGGGCGAAGTCGACCTTGCGGCCTCCGAGGCTCGCGGCCGCCCACGTGTCAACGAGGAACAGAAACGCCGCTCGCGGCGGGAGATCGAATCCCTCGTTCCGGAGGCCGTCGATCAACGCTGTGGCGCTCCGCTCGTCGACCTGGACCACGAAGTCGGCGTCGCGCGTGTTCACCACCTGCCCCCAGGTGGGTACGGCCAGCCCTCCGTAGACGAAGAAAGGGATGTTCAGGCGTTGAAGGACATCCACGGCGCGTCGGAAGGCGTCTTCCAGCGGGGCGACGTTCAAGACTTCTTCCAGAATTTCAATAGTCCGACGGGATGCGAGTCTGTGGGAGGGATATCCGCATGGTCGCGTTCCATGGCACGATTCAACTCTTCGAACTGCCGATACGCCTCCTCGACCGTCAGCTCGCGAAGCCGCGCGCGGTGTTCCCGCTCGTTGGCCTCACCCAGGCGTTTCCACGATTCGGTCCATTTCACGTCCATGCCCGGATGATATCACGGGCTTGCCGGCGACTCAAGTCCGAAGATCGTCCCCGCGATCGGTGACCGTAGAACGTACGAGGTAAGGGTCCGCGCAACAATTGCCTGAACGATTTGCGCGACTTTGTCATCCTGAGCGTCCGCCGCAGGCGGACGCGAAGGATCGCCAGCCTGCCCCAGGAAGGCGCTTGTGTTGCGCGGACCCTAACCGCATTGTCATCCTGAGCCTCGGCCGCAGAGCCTGTCCTGAGCGGAGCGAAGGACCGAGGCGAAGGATCACCAGCGTGTGCGGCTTGCAGACTCCGACGCTGGTGATCCTTCGCCCCATAGCACGTGCTACGGAGCTCAGGATGACAAGGCCGTAACCTCGTACGTCGAAACTTCTCGCGGCCTCTCGATGTCCCCTCGGGGCGACTCCCTCGCGTCGGGCCGCCGTCAGCCCCCCCCGGCGTCTGTCCCGGAGAGACGGTCGATCCCGACCCGACCATTCCTCCGGCCCGGAACGTCAGCGGCAGGGGGACGGGCGGGCGGGACGGCTGCACGATGGCCGAAGGGGCACGCACGGGAGGGGATGACGGCGGGATCGTGGAGGAGGACCGACACCCTCCTGTTGCACATTCCGCCGTCGCTGATAGAGTGCTCCCGGTGCCTCCATGTGCAGAGCCGACGATCCCACCCTCCACGGCCCCTCCCGGGATGAGTCCACCCGCCCCACCCTCCGCCGGGCGGCCGGGGAAGCGGACGACTCCCCCCCGCCGGACTCCGCCTCCCCCGACGGCAAGTACGAGATCCGCGGCGAGCTCGGTCGCGGCGGGCTCGGACGCGTGCTCAAGGCCCTCGATCGCGCCGTCGGACGCGAGATCGCCCTCAAGGTGATGCGCGAGGATGTCCCCGCGGAATACGTCGAGCGGTTCCTCCTCGAGGGGCGCGTCACCGGCCGGCTCGAACATCCGCACATCGTCCCGGTCTACGACGTCGGCGTCCTCGTCGGCAAGGGCGGCGCGCGGCAGGTCTACTTCACGATGAAGAAGATCGCGGGGCGCGATCTCGGCGAGATCCTGCGCGACCTCGCCCGCTCTCCGGGGCCGCCCCCCGAGGAGTTCGCGCTGCGGCGGCTCGTTGAGCGGTTCCACGACGTCTGCCTCGCGGTCGCCTTCGCGCACTCCCGCGGCGTCATCCACCGCGATCTCAAGCCGTCGAACATCATGCTCGGCGAGTTCGGCGAGACGCTTCTCGTGGACTGGGGACTCGCCAAGGTGAAGGACGGGCCCGATCCGCATCCGGCGGACGAACGCCGGCTGCTCCGCGAGGCGGGACTCGATCCGCGGCAGACTCCCCTCCTCACGATGGAGGGGGATCTTCTCGGAACGCCGGCCTACATGTCTCCGGAGCAGGCGCACGGGAGCATCTCCGAGGTGGACGAGTTGTCGGACGTCTGGTCGCTCGGGGCGATCCTCTACGAGATCATGACCCTTCGGCCGCCGTTCGACGGTCCGTCGGTGGAGGCGGTGATCCACCAGGTGCGCGAGGGCCGCGTGACCCCTCCCTCCGCCGTCGGCCCCCGCCCGGTCCCTCCCGAGCTCGAATCGATCTGCCTCCGCTGCCTCGCCCGCGAGAGGTCGGGGCGCTATCGCTCCGTCGAGGAACTGGCCCGCGAAGTCAGGCTCTTCCTCGACGGCGTCAAGGAGCGCGAGCGCCACCACCGTCTCGCCGACGAGGCGGTCGCCCGGGCGCGGGAGGAGCTGGCGCGGTATCGCCGCCTCGGCGCGGAGGCGCGCGAGGCCGCGGCGGCCGCAGGGGAGGCGACGAAGCAGGCCGACCCGGTCGGAGACAAGTCGTCGCTCTGGGCCCTTGAGAACCGGGCCCGTTCGCTCGAACGCGAGGCCGCCGAGGCGTTCTCGACGGCGGACGCGACCGTGACCACGGCCCTCGGCTACGAGCGCGACCACGCGGGGGCGCGGCGCCTCAAGGCGGAACTCTTCTGGGACCGGTTCGTCGAGGCCGAGGAGAGCGGCGACGAGGCGGCCACGCTGTACCCCCGCGCCATCGTCGAGCGGTACAACGACGGGCCGTTCGACGCGCTCCTCAAGGGGGACGGCGCCCTCACGGTCCGCACTCGGGCCTGGCCCTGCCGCTGTCTGCGGGACGGTCGCGACGTGGCGCCGGAGGAACTCCATCTCCCCGGATACCATCCCTTCTCCGGTCGGTCGATGGCCGGCCACAAGGGGGCGGAGGGGGTCCCCGCCCTGGAGCCCGACGGGCCGGTGCGCCTCAAGGTGCACGGGGAATCCTGCACCCCCCGCCCGGTGGAGGGGGCGCACGTCTGGCTCTGGCGGTACGAGGAGGTGGGGAGGCTCCTGCGGCCGGTCACTCCCGACGGACCGGGATCGGCGGCCCCGGCGCCATCCGCCGACGCCGCGATCGATCTCCTCTTCGGCGCCGACTCCCCCTATCGCCCGCGCGGTCCGGGCCGGTATCTCGGCCCGACTCCGATCGAGCGGCTCCCGATTCCGATGGGATCGTATCTGCTCCTCGTCGCCGGGCCGCACGAGACCTCCCCGCGATCCGGTCCCGTCCCGTTGCGGTGCCCCGTCTTCATCCCGCGCTGCGGCGACGTGGAGCAGCAGGTCACGCTCTTCGGCGCCGACGAGGTGCCCCCGGGGTTCATCCCGATCCCCGCCGGCGACTTCGGCTATCAGGGCGATGCCGGCAACCCGTTCTCGCAGGCGGCCGAGGTCCGGTCGCTGGACGACCTCTTCATCGCCCGCGACCCCGTGACCTGTGCGGAGTACCGGGAGTTTCTGAACGACCTCGCGCGGACCTCCCCCGACGAGGCCCGTCGGCGGGTCCCGCGCGACGCCTCCGGGAGCGGATACTGCTGGCCCGGACCGCCGTACGCGATTCCGACGCGGGACTGGCTGGACCGCGCGGCGCCCGGGGAACGCGCCGCCGCGCGCCGGCTGGAGAGCGGCGCCGCGGAGTGGGAGGAGGACTGGCCGGTGGCCGGGATCTCGTGGGAGGACGCGATGGTGTACGCGGCGTGGCGTCGCCGGCGCGAGGGATGGATGACCACGCTGCCCGACGAATCGCTCTGGGAGAAGGCGGCGCGCGGGCCGGACCGGCGCTGGTTCCCGTGGGGGAGGCACTTCGATCTTCGGTGGTGCAACGCGAGCCGATCGCTGGGGGAGCGGGAGCAGCCGGTCCCGGTGCACGCGTTTCCGCACGACGAATCGCCCTACGGGGTGCGCGGCCTGGTGGGGAACTCGCGGGACCTCTGCATGAACGTCCCCGGTCCGGAGCGGGCGGGCTGGAGGGTGGCGCGGGGCGGGGCATGGACGGACAACACCACCACCTGCCGTCCCACGGTGAGGTTCCGGCTCCTCCCGCACGCCGTCTGTTCGATCTACGGAACGCGACTCGGCGCGCCGGTGCGACTGAGCCGCGTCCCCCTCATTTCTTCGCCGCCTCGAGCCCGAGGCTCATGGAGCGAACCATGAAGATGAACGCGCGCATGATTCTTGTCGTGCTGGTGGGAGTCGTCGCGGTGTCGATCCTCGGCTTCGGCGTCGTGCACCTGGGGAAGGGTGGCCTCGACGGGGCGTACGATCTGACCGAAGAGGAACTCGCCCTCCGGAAAAAGCAGATGAACGAGCACCTCCGACGGCCGGACCACGCCGCCCGGCAACCGCCCATCCGGAATGGTGCGGAACTCCTCGATCTGGGCGTCGTGCCGGAGAACGCCGATCATCCGTGCGGCACTTGCGGCACGTGCGCGCACCGACGGGTGGTTCACTGGGCGGCGCTTCTGATCGAGGTCAGGGATTTTCGGCACGGCACGCGCGGGGCCTTCACCAGCATGGCCCGTTTCATGACGGCGCTGCGGGATCCGGCGAGAGAGATCTCCCTTCTGGACGGCACGTTCTACATCTGCTACGGGTACGCCCCCCCCGCCCCGCCCTCCTCGTCCGCCACCCATCACTGCGAGACAAACTACAGGACGCACGTGGATGAACTCTGGAAGCTTCTCGGAGAGCCCACTCCCTCGTCGCCGGTCAAGATAACGGTGTCGGTGAGAGACAAGTGCGAGATCGATCCGGATTCGCTCCTCCGGCGGGCGGAGTGGCGGGAGGGGAACTGGGATTACATGTGGAGCCGCCTGTCCACGGACCGGAACGAGTGGGCGTGGTGCGAGTGCGGCGCACCTTCGACCGGTCCCAACGGGACGAAGGGGAACCCCGTCACCGGGCCGGAATCTCCTCCACCCGGGGCATCAGGCACGCCGCCGCCGGACGTCCCCCCGAAGGACAAGTGAGCCCGGGAGACGCGAGGGCCATCGGCGGATGCTGCGAACATACTCGAATGCGCCCACACTTTGGCTGTCATCCTGAGCGAAGCCGGCCGCCGTTCGGCCGCCCTGAGCGCAGCGAAGGGGAAGGATCGCCAGCCTGAGTGGGTCTCGGCTTCAGGGCTGGTGATCCTCGCCTCGCCCTGCGGGCGAGGCTCGGGATGACAGGTCAAGTCGTGGGCGCATTTGAGGCGAAAATAGACTTGCAAATAGTTGTACCATCCGCAATCATAGATACGTATGGTACAGCGCCCGTTCTGGATCGCCCGCATCGAGGCCGCCTGGAAGCGGCGGTCGGTGGTCTGGCTGTTCGGCGTTCGGCGGTCCGGAAAGACCACCCTCTGCCGCAGCCTCGATCGCGTCGAGTACTTCGACTGCGAACGGCCCCGCATCCGCCGCACGATGGATGAGGATCCCGAGGGGTTCCTGGAGGGGTTGCGCGGGAAGCGCATCGTCCTGGACGAGATTCACCGCCTGAGACGGCCGTCCGAACTCCTGAAAATCGCCGCCGACCATCACCCCGATATCCGGATCGTCGCCACCGGCTCGTCCACGCTGCAGGCCTCCGCGCGATTCCGCGACACCCTGACCGGGAGGAAGGCCGACCTCTGGCTGACCCCCATGGCCGGACCGGACCTGGAGACGTTCGGAAATCCCTCCCTGACCCACCGGCTGCGCCGGGGAGGCCTCCCCTCGTTCTTTCTCTCGCGCGAAGTCCCCGATAGCGACTACGCGGAGTGGATCGACGCCTTCTGGGCCCGCGATCTCCAGGAGATGTTCGGATTGAAACGCCCGGACGCTTACCGGCGGTTTGTCGAACTGCTCTTCGCGCAGAGCGGCGGCATCTTCGAGGCGACCCGCTTCGCCGCCCCCTGCGAGATCAGCCGGCCGACCGTCTCCAGCTATCTCCGCGCGCTGGAGGCCACCCGCGCGGCCCACGTCATCCGGCCCTACTCCTCCCGCCGATCGACGGAGATCGTCTCCGCGCCGAAGGTCTATGGCTTCGACACGGGGTTCGTCTGCTATTTCCGCGGCTGGGATGAGCTCCGGACCGAGGACCTGGGGCATCTGTGGGAACACTATGTCCTGAATGAGTTCCACGCCCGGACCGCCGGCTGGGAGGTCCGGTACTGGCGGGACAAGGCGGGCCATGAGGTCGACTTCGTCCTCGTCCGGCGGGGCGCCCCGCCAATCGCCGTCGAGTGCCAGTGGTCGGCCGATGGCGCCGACGTCTCGCCGTTCTCCGCCTTCCGGTCGCGCTACCCGAAGGGCGAGAACTGGGTTGTCGCCCGGGACGTCGACCGGCCGTATCGAAGAGTTCTGCGGAATATCGGCGTGGATTTTCTGAACCCGGACCAGGCCGTCGGACGGCTGGGGCGCTGAGCGCGCGGATGCGGGGAGTTCAACCGGCCGCGGTGAAGAGCCGGCGCGGACGCCTGGAGGCGTCCCCGTGGGCGTTTTCCGCTTGTTCACTGGAACGGGGGACGATACGATCATACGCGGATTCCCGAGAACAGGACATGCGCGAGGTTCCTGGACGACCCGCCCGACAGGTTTTCCTCCCGGCGAGTGACACCGAGCAGCAGGAGAATACCCGATGCGAACCGGGCCAAGGCCTGCGGTGGTTGTGTTGGCCGGGCCGAACGGGGCCGGAAAGTCCACGATGGGTCCCGAGTTGCTGAAGGGGACTCTGGGTGTCACGGAGTTCGTCAACGCCGACGTGATCGCGCGGGGGTTGTCGGCTTTTGATCCGGAGAGGGCCGCCATCCCGGCCGGGCGGGTGATGCTCTCACGCCTCCGAGAATTGGCCCGACATCGTGTCAGTTTTGCTTTCGAGACGACGCTGGCCAGTCGGTCCTTCGCGCCGTGGCTCGAGAGGTTGATTCGAGCGGGCTACAAGTGTCGCCTGGTCTACCTCTGGCTGCCAAGCGCCGACTTCGCGGTGGCCCGAGTCAGGGATCGGGTCCGTATGGGTGGGCACGAGGTCCCGGAAGAGATTGTCCGACGCCGCTACACCGCGGGACTGCGCAATTTCTTCGATCTCTACAGAGCGTTGGCCGCCTCATGGGTGGTGTACGACAACTCGGGTCCATTCCCCCTCCGAGTGGCGTCGGGCAGAGGGTCCACGGCGACGAGCGTTTCCTTGACTCAAACGTGGGATCGCATCCTGAAAGGTGGCGGCCATGGCCCCCAGGACGTCGGTTGACATCGGAAGGATGTTCGACCGGAAGACCCCGATCGACGCCGCCCTGCGGAGGGCGGCCCGCGAGGCGATCCGGCTCCACAAGCGGGCGGGCCTGCCCGTGGTCATCTGGAGGCACGGGCGCGCAACGTGGGTCGATCCCGACGACCTCGATGGCCGGCGTGGAGGACGGCGTCCCAAACGCCGCCGCTGAAGGGGCCCGGTGGAGATCGGGCGTCGATACGCTCGGAGCCGCACGGCGGTGCGGCAGGGGGTCCGCGATCTGCCGGCGGCAGCCGCGCGGGACGCCTCGCCGGCGGCGCATCTGCGTGAGGTCCCCCAGAGGCTGGAGTAACTTGCAGCATTCGATCACGGTGCGGGCCACCACCTCACCCCCGCGGGTGATTTGCGGTTGTTGCAGAGCGCCCAGGACGCTAGAATGAGACGCGAGGAGCAGCCTCCACCGGGGCTGTCCCCAGCCGAAACCGTGGTTTCGACGGATCCGTCGGGAAAGGGCAAGTTTCGACGATTTCTGATCCCGCGTTTCCCCTACGGGCTCATCTGCATCGTCGAGGATGAAGGCGTGTACGTAGTAGCCGTCATGCACCTGCGTCGGAAGCCCGGCTACTGGCTGGGTCGTGGCCGTCGCGAAGAATCCTGAGCGGTCGGATCACCGGGACCGCGTCGAGATCAGTGGCGGTTCGCGATTGCGCTTCACGAAAAGTGACGAGTTTCGACACGGTCCCGAACACCCGGAACTGGGGGCGGCGGAGTATAGGCGGGGGGAAGCGGCGATGTCAAGGGCGGGAGAGCGATTCGCTACTTGTCGCGAGCAGACTGCGTTCCTTCGCGCGAAGAGGAACCTGCCGAGGGAAGGGATGGCGCGGGGGTCATGACGAACGACAGATTCAGGTCGCCCGGGCGCACTTCGACGGCGGCCAGGTTGACGAATCCCTCGGCGTTCACCCAAGCCCAATACCGAAGGTCCCTCAATCCAGTGACTTCAAAGTGTCCAACATCGTCGGTGGTTGTCTCGAGAAATCCTCCGAATGAATCGCCGTCCTCGGCAAGCGAGATCTGGGCGCCGGCGATGGCACGATGCTCGGAGTCACACACGGTGCCGCGAACCAGGTTTCCGCTCTCCAGAACCACGCTGACATCCGAAAGGTGCGTTCCAGGGCCGACGTTCACCGGAGCGTAGGTGCGGGCGTAGCCGGGAGATTCCGCGACAACATACATGAGATTCGATACGGTGCCGTTCGCAATCTTCAGGCCGGACATCTTCACGATGACTGAAAACTCCCCCATAGCGTTCGATTCTACAGGAGTTCCGATGATGCCCGAACCGCAGGCGCTCTTGCTGCCGTCGGCCGCACGCTCGAAGGCTCTATAGTAGACCCGCGCGTTTGGCACCCGTCTCCCGTCCGGATCGAGCACCCGTCCTGCCACCACCGCAGAGTCAGGGATTTTCCGGAGAGTGATCTTCAGAAAGTTGCGGCGATCGCGATACAGGAGGAACTCGTTCACGAAGTAAACCGCGTACCCCTTACAACTGCAAGTGACGAAATAGCCTGAGGACGGCAATAGTTCGCTCAACCCTTCCCTCTCATTGGAGACCTTGATACCCTCAATGGCGAAGGACCCATCGGGGAGCGACTTGGTCTTCAACCACTCCGGGCCCTCGGGCATGGCGTCGATATCGGAGTCCGAAAACCGTAGCACACTGTAGGTCGAAAACTTGTTTTGCATCTTTACCTCGGCGCCGGCAAGCGGTTCGCCGCCCTCCGTGAACACCGCGCCCTCCAGAACGGCTCCTCGATCGAGCACAAGGTCGATGGTCAACACATTCGACGAGTCGGCGACGGTCACTTCTTCCTTGGCGAAAAGATTCCCGTTCGTCGGGGGAATGGCGACCAAGGCCACCGGGCCAGGGAGAACGCCACGGAAGGTGTAGCCTCCATCTTCTCCGGAGAGAACCTCGGAGAGGGAGCCACTCTTGGCCAAGAGTTCCACGCGGGCCCCCGAGACCGCAGTGTGACTATCTCCCCACATCACCCTGCCCACAAGGGTGCTTCCTGTCGGAACAGCTTTGTCGTCGAGCACGCTCGACTGCGTGCGTGGGATTTCAGCGGCCGTCTGATTCGCGGGTGCAGCGACAGCGCGCCCGTGTTCGGGGATCCCGGAGAAGTGGCCGTCAGGGGATGCAGCCGAACGTGCCGCTGGAGGCGTTGAGACTGTCAGACCAAAAGGTACGAGCCAGAGGATTGTCGCCAAGGCAAGCAGAAGCGCCGCCAAGACAACGATCCGCCTCCGACCTGGTTGAACGGTGAGCCTCGATGCGTCCATTTGATCACCTGCACGTCGGATCTCGAGCCGCCGAAGCAGGCATGCCGGGGCGTACGTCCGGGTTCGGCGGCCCCTTGCTGCCTGCCGCCAGATGGACCATTCGGGCACAACCCACGGGACCGATCGCACCGGGAAGCGCCTGATTGACTTGCGCGATCGGTCGCTGAGACGGCGGCAGAATGATAATGCCCCCGCCACCGGGCAGGCCGCCCTCTCCCCCCGGACCCCCTTCCGCCATGAGATCACTTGGTCCAATAGCCATCGCGCACCCCCCCCGCCCACCGTCCCCGCCATTCCCAAACACATCGCCGCTTGCCGATCCCCCCCCGTGACCTCCTCTTCCGCCCGCTCCTCCAAAGGCGAGCGCGACTGAATCAGATCCAAACCACACGCGGGCAAAGGCGTCTCCGCCCGTCCCGCCCTGTCCGCCGTCCGATGCGACATCGGTCCGTGACTTGCCTCCGTCACCGCCCTTGCCACCTCGCCCGCCCGCGGCCCACGCCTCTCCTGAGATGCAGACCGCTCTCGCTCTCCCGCCCGGTGCTGCCCCCCGACCCGGAGGAAGCACAACGTGTTGTTTCGCGCCGCCGCGCTTGTCCTCTGATTTCACTTTGACCCCACCCGATGATTTTCCGCCGTCTTCGCCCAGAGTCTTCACTACGGAGTCGGTGCCGGCCTCATTGAATCCCTGGCCGCCAGGTCCTCCCTTGACTTCTTTCCCGCCGGGCGGCTGTTGACCGGCATCCCCGCCCTTCCCGCCGACGACGATAATGAGCGATCCGTCTCCCGCCTTCCCTATTGCATTCCCGCCCCCGCCGCCTCCACCCGCATCGCCTCCTTCAGGCGCATCTCCCCCCTCGCCACCGTCACCAGCGACGGTAACCGTTATGACATTCTGGTCCTGTTCCATCTGCCCACCTGTAGTGCCCACATTTTTCCCTGGCGATCCCTTCTCTCCCGGATCCGCCTTTTCCTCTTCGGGACCGCCTGCCACGTTTACGCGGACGGACACAACGTGTTCGCCGCATTGGATGAGGAAATCGTGTCAGGTCCCGGTGTCCCTGAAAATTTCGCGCAGCCTTGCTGCGAGCTTGCGCAGGTCCTCTTGCCAGGCTTTCAAATCCTTCCTGTTGCTGATCCTCGGCTTGCCATCGGGACACTGAAGCTCATACTTGTCGAGGAGATTGACGATCAATGGGTCTGCCTCATCTTGGGGCGATGGGTCCTGTGCACGCAGACAGGTTGTTCCGCACATCATGACGGCAACTGTGCCCAACACGCCAACCCACAGCGTCCTCCTCATGGCTGCCTCCTCTCCTCAGGGTTCCCGGGAACCTCCAGAGACAGCCTTCACATATACAGCCCCCCCCCCCTTCCCTGTCAAGAACGATTTTTGAGAATTCCGCTGCACCTGCGCCCCTCGCGGTTCTTGACGCGCCGCGTCATCGCGGGCACAATGCCCCGCCATGACTGCGGCGCCGCGCACCATCCCCGATCTCATCTACGCCGCCTTCGACCGCTGGCCGAAGCCGGACGCCCTGAAGTTCAAGAAAGACGGGGCCTGGCGGGACATCCCCACGGCAGAGTTCGAGCGTCGCATCGCCGCCCTCGCCCACGCCTTCGCCGCGGGACGGCTGGGCGCGCTCACCGACGGGCTCCAGCCGGGCGACCGCGTGGCGCTCATCTCCGAGAACCGCCCCGAGTGGACGATTACCGATCTCGCCTGCCAGACCCTCGGCCTCGCCCTCGTGCCGATCTACCCGAGTCTCCCGGCCGATCAAGTGGGCTACATCCTCCAGAATTCCGGGGCGAAGGTGGCGATCGCCTCGAACGCGAAGCATCTCGCAAAGGTCGCGGCGGCGGGGCCGGCGTGCCCGGAGTTGAGGCGGGTGGTGGTGATGGACGCCGGCGCCCCGAGTGGCCTGCCCTTGCCCCGGACCGTATCGCATATCAGAAATTACTGTGCTTCCGGCGAATCCGCGACCGAGGTGCCGACCCGAGCGGACAGTCGGGACAGCCCTTCGGCGAGCGCCCGGTCGTGCCGCGCCGCCGCGTCCAGGTGCTTCACGGCCAGCAGGACCGCCGTGTGCGTCCGGTGGCAGCGGCGGGCGATCTCCGCCGTTCGCAGCCGCGAGTGCGCCTTCCCTCATCGCCGGTGGTCCCTCTGCCTGTTCGAGGGGAGGCCGAGAGGCCCCTCGGAAGGGGCCTTTGGACGGGGTGTCAATGTTCGGGCATAGTGCGCCAGCCATGTTCGGGTGATCGTGCACCACTTCGGGCGTTCCTCCGGTCCGGATCCGAGGGCCGGGTTGAGAGAGAACAGGCCCGGTTTTCCATGGGGTGCCGGCGCGGCACCCCTCAAGGTGCAGGCGGCGGCGGAGCCCCTGTGGAAAACCGGACGGGCCACCCCGGACTCCGTCGATCGGCGCGGAACCGGGATGGTGCGGATCTTTCGAGTCGTTCCGTCGCTTCCACGGCCATCGTAGCACGTCGATCTCTCGCTCTATGACAATTCTCTTCGTCCCCTCCCCTCGCCCCCCCCGTCACCGCTTCGCCGTCGCGACGGTGCGCCTCACCTCGGGTTTCGGCCCCTTGGTCCGGTACGAGTCGCCCGTGATCATGATCTGGACGGCGCCGTGGGCGAGTCGATCGAGGGCCGCCGAGGCGAGCACGGGATTGTCGAACAGTTCCGGCCACTCGTTGAAGGCCCGGTTCGTCGTGAGCACGATCGCCCCCCGACCGTACCTTCCCTCGATCACCTCGTACAGGTCCTCCGCCGCCGGAGGCCGCATCGGCTTGAGCCCGAAGTCGTCGAGGATCAAGACTTCGGGACGCTGATAGGTCCCCAGCCTCCGCTCGTAGGTGCCGTCGGCGCGACCTCCGTGCAGATGCGCCAGCATCCCGCTCGTCCTGGCGAAGACGACGTCGAAGCCGCGACGGCAGGCCTCGTGACCCAGGGCGTGCGCGAGATGGCTCTTTCCCACCCCCGCGGGTCCGACCAGGAAGACCGACTCCGCCCTCTCGACGAAGGAGCAGGTCGCCAGATCGTACACCTGTTGCCGGTTCACCGCCGGGTTGAAGGAGAAGTCGAAGGCCTCCAGTGTCTTCATCGGATCGAGGTTCGATCTCCGGAGCCGGAGCGAGAGCTGCTTCTGTCCCCGCCGCTCCACCTCGTCTTCGAGGAGGCGATCGAGGAACTCGACGAAGGAACACTTGGTCTCGATGGCCTCGCGGTTCCGCACGTCGAGGGTCTCGAGGATGCCGGAGAGCCGCAGCGACTTCAGCCGCGGCGCCAGCGAGGAACGAGGTTCCATGAGGATCTCCTATCCCAGACCGGCCGCGATCTGGGAGACCGGTCGGGCGAAGGCGGCCGTCTTCGGGACCGGCCCGGAGGCGGACGCCTCCGGGGGCAACGGGGCGTCTTCCTGGTTCCTTCGAAGGATCGAGGCGACCGAGCGGTAGGAGGCGTCATCGAAGAGGAGGGCGCGCCGGCAGGCGGCGTCCAGACGCTCCGGGCCGTACCTCTTCGCGAAGCCGACGAGTCCCTGGGCCTGGCGCAAGCGGTCCACCGGCCTCTCGTCGAGCAGGCGCCGGACCACCGTCGCCACGGCCGAGCCGATCGCCTCGGCCTCCTCGCGGAGCCGGACCGGGGTGGCCATGAACCCGGAGAGCTTGTACGGCGGGTAGTGCAGGGTGTTCGTCACCCGCATCCCGGCCGCCGGGGCTCGGGAGTGGCTCGCCACGAGCTCGTGACCGAAGTAGATCGCGATCGTCTCCCGGGTCGCCTTCAGCGTGAGACGCTGCCCGATGAGGCGATGCGGGGCGCTGTAGAAGGAGCGGTCGAAGACCACGTGGGTCGGGATGGAGTTTGACCTCCTTCCAGACGGCGAGCACGTACGGCGTCGCGGGGAGCGGCCGGAACGCGGGGCGTTCGATCTCGAACCGGTCGAGCGGCCTCTCGTGCGTGGTACCGTGATCGCGGACGCCGGCGACCTCGCGGACCCATCGGGCGAGATGGGCGTTGGCGGCGTCGATATCCGCGAACTCGCGACCCGCGAGGGCGTTCCGCTTCACGTAATGGACGCCGTTCTCCACCTTCCCCTTGTGCTCGGGGGTGCGGGGACGGCAGGGCGAGATGAGGAAGTCGTAGTGTTCGGCGAGTTCGCGGTACGACCGCTGGACCTGGGGGTCCTCGAAGCAGGCCTTCGTGATCGCGGCCTTCAGGTTGTCGATCACGATCTTCGCCGGGACGCCGCCGAACGACTCGAAGGCGCGGACGTGCAGCGCCAGCCAGGTCTCGACCGACTGATCGAAGACGATCTCGGCGTACTGGTGGCGGCTCCACGAGAGGGTCATGACGAAGACCCACGCCTTGCGGAGGCGCCCGCACCGGCGGTCGAGGAACCGTCCCGCGTAGCCGAAATCGACCTGGGCCTCTTCGCCCGGCTTCGTCTCGATCCGGACGAACGCCTCGGGAGTCTTGGGTTCGAGCCGATGGACGAACCGCAGGACGCTGGCGTAGGCGCCGGCGTACCCGTGCTGGTCCCTGAGAATTTGCCAAAGAGCGGTGACCTCCACGCCTTTGGCGCGGAGGGCGACGACGGTGTCGCGGTGCGGTTCGACGCTCGACTCCGGCCCCCATTCGAGGGTCGGGGCCATCTGGGTCAGGCGGAGGTCGATTTCTCCGGGGGCCGGGAGTTCCGGCCGGGAGAGCCAGCCTTCCGTCTGGGCGAGACGGTGGTACTTCGCGATGGTGCGGCGGTTACAGCCAAGGTCGCGGGCGATCTCACGCCCGGCCTCGCCGAGTCTGAGCCGCCGCACCATCTCACGGACATCGAGCACGAGGGTCCTCCTGCCGGCCATGTCTCATCCTCCTTCCTCACCTGGACTTGGGGTGAGCAAAGGGTGCTGAGACACAGGCATCCCGACAAGAGGAATCGCCCTGCGGGTGGTGCACGATCACCCGAACATGGGTGGTGCACTATAACCCGCACATGAGTGGTGCACTATACCCGGCTACGACTGGTGCAGTATGACCCGATCAATGACAGCCCACGTTCGCACTCCCACCACTCCCGCGTTGCGATCTGCCAGGCGAGAGACTGGACGGGTGCGGCGAAGCCCGAGGCGAAGGATCGCCAGCCGATGCGCCCCAAAGACGCCTACGCTGGTGATCCTTCGCTCCACGCCGCCGAACGGAGGCGGCGTTCCGCTCAGGATGACAACCTGAGGGCCGTTCACGCGGGATGCACCCGACTGGACTTGCCCGCCCCGGTAATGCAGCACGGAGAGGATGTTCGTATCCAGATAGACGGAGGGTTTGTCCATGTTCGCGCTCCGGACTCATCCTACGGGTTGTTCGTTCGGAACACAAGTTTCGATGAGTCCCCCCCCTTCCGTTGCGCCGCGCCGCGGGCGAGGCTACACTACCCCCCGCCATGACCGCTCCGCATGACCCCACCCAGATCCGCACCCCGGACCGCGCGGCCTCCTCGCATCTGTCGCTCGCGCTCCCGCCCGGGGCCCGAGTGGGCCGATACGAGATCGTCCGCTTCCTCGCCGAGGGCGGCATGGGCGCCGTCTACCTCGCCCGCGACCCCGCCGTCCCACGCACCGTCGCCCTCAAGGTGATTCCGCGCGGACGCGACGACGACCCGCAGATCCGATCCCGCTTCCAGCGCGAGGTCCGCTCCGCCGCCGCCCTCGCCCACCCGAATATCGTCCGGCTCTTCGACGTCGGCGAGGAGCCCGCCGATCCGCCCCTCGTTACGCCCTCCTCCGCGCCCGAGGCGCTACAGAGGGCCACTCGGGGCTACGGGGCGGGCTTCTGGTACTACACGATGGAGTTCGTCGATGGCCCCTCCCTCGCCCGAGTGCTGAAGGACCAGCGCCCCCTCCCGCCCCGCACCGCCATGCGGATCGCCCGCGACACCGCTCGCGCCCTCGCCCATGCCCACGAGAAGGGCATCATCCACCGCGACCTCAAGCCGGGCAACATCCTCCTCGTCTCGGAAAGCGCCGTCCTCGATGCCTCCCCTGGCGACTCCGCCCTCGCGGTGGGGACCGGCTTCGTCGCCGAGTACCGCGCCGTCCTCACCGACTTCGGCCTCGCCCGCGAGGTCCGCGCCACCACCGCCCTCACCCTCTCCGGCGATGTCCTCGGCACCCCGCTCTACATGTCCCCCGAACAGGCCGCCGGACAGACCCATCTCGCCGACGGCCGGAGCGACATCTACTCCCTCGGCGCCGTCCTCTATGAGATGCTCACCGGCAGCCTCCCCGCCGCCGGGTCGAGCACGTTCGAGGTGATCGAGGCGGTGAAGTCGCGCGAACCGCTCCCCCCCCGCCGCCTCGTCCCCGCCCTCTCGCGCGATGCCGAGACGATCGTGATGAAGGCCCTCGCGAAGGAACGCGAGCGTCGCTACGCCACCGCCCAGGAGTTCGCCGACGACATCGACCGCTATCTCCGCGGCGAGGAGGTCCACGCCCGGCCGCCGAGCGCGTTCTACCGGCTCCGCAAGGCGGCGGCGCGACGGCCCGCCCTCACCGCGTTCCTCGCCACCGACCTCTTCGTGGCCCTCGCCATCCTCGCCTGGTTCAGCGGCCCGGCGTGGGTGAACGTGGCGCCGACCCCGTCGGGCGCCGAGATCTTCCTGAACGGCGAACCGGTGGGGCAGAGCCCGATGCGCCTCCGCATCTGGCCCGCCGGAAACCCGCACCTCAAGGTGCATCGCGAGGGGTGCGAGGACGCGGGCGGACGGGTACAGCTCCGCCCGTGGGTCGTCTCGGACTACGCCCCGGTGCTGCTCCCGGACTCGGGGACCGTGGCGCTGGAGGTGACGCCGGCGGACGCCGAGGTCACCGTCACCTCGAAGGGGAAGGAGGTGGCCCGCCTCCGCGGCGGCGCCACCACGCACCCGCTAAAGAACGGACAGTACCATCTGGAGGTGACCTCGGAGGGGACGAAGGGCGTCGGCGTCGATTTCCCGATCAACCCGGGCCAGACCACGCGCCTCCCGCCGATCCACCTCGAACCCGATCTCGGCTTCCTGAGCGTGGAGTCGGAATCGGCCGGCGTGCGCCTCCTCGTCTACGGCGACGACCCCCTCCCCGGCGATACGATGCGCGGGCCCGCCCCTCGATACGCGACCGATGCGCGGTCGCTACTCGGGGTGGACGGTTCGTTGCCCCCGCCTCCCCCCTTCCGCCCCTGCGACCTCCGCGACATCCCCGATCTCCCCCCGATGCTCGCGATCCCGCTCCCGGTGCAGCGCCTCCCTCTCCAGCCCGGCGCCTACACCCTCTATGTGACGAAGCCGAACGACCATCCGCGCTGGTGCCGCGTCCAGATCGCCAAGTGGACGCCGCGGCCCGACGTCGATGAGGTGAGCCCTCCGATGGAGATCGCCGACGGCCCGACGACCCGCTTCCCCTCCTCCCCGGGCCACGTCCGGCTCCGGGCCTCCCTCACGCCCATGGAGCGGTGGTCCTTCCAGGCCCGCCACTCGATCGAGACCTCGCCCGCCGTGGGCGACCTCGATGGCGACGGCGTCCCGGACGTGGTGGTCGCCTCCCGCGACGATCGGCTGCACGCGCTTTCGGGCGCCGACGGGAGCGCGCTCTGGACCGCGGAGTTCAGCTTCGTGGCCGGATCGTCCCCCGTCCTCGCCGATCTCGATGCCGACAGCCTCCCGGACGTGGTGATCGGGACAAACGACGGGGAGATCCGGGCCCTCTCCGGCCGGTCCGGCGCCCTCCTCTGGGAGTACGGGATCATGGTCTCGATCACCATGACTCCGGTCCTGGGAGACCTGAACGGGGACGGGACGATGGACGTGGTCACCACGGACTACAACGAGTTCCTGTACGCCATCTCGGGACGCGACGGCGACAAACTGTGGAAGGAGCCTCTCGATCCCGGGAGTTCGGAGGCCACGCATCTCGCCTCCCGGCTGGTGATGGCCGATCTGAACGACGACGGCACGGCCGATCCCGCATACGGCACGGCGGTGGACGGCACCGGCGGCGGCTCCTTCGTCGCCCGGTCGGGAGTCGATGGCGGCGTGCTCTGGCGGGTGAAGGCGCCCGGCGCTCCCTTGAACAGTCCCGGAGTGGCGGATCTCAACGGGGACGACGTCCCCGACATCCTGTTCGGATCGTCGGGAGGTCGGATCGCCGCCCTCTCGGGTCGGGACGGAAAGACCCTCTGGGAGAAGACCCTGAACACGGCATGGGTCTCCAGCGCGGCGATCGGCGACCTGAACGGCGACGGCCGCGCGGACGCTGTCATCGGCACCGACACGGGTGAGGTCCTCGCCCTGTCCGGCGCGGACGGCGTGGTGCTCTGGTCCTTCTCGCTCGGCTCGCCGACGCGCTGCCGTCCCACGACAGGCGACGTGGACGGTGACGGCGCGCCGGAGGTGGCGATCGGTTCGGACGATCGCTCAGTGCGCATCCTCTCCGGCCGGGACGGCGCCCCGATCTGGAGATTCGACGCCCGGGCCGCCATCAGCGCCGCGCCGGTGCTGGAGGACCTCGACGGGGACAGTCGCCGGGAATGCGTGATCGCCTCGCTCGACGGTCGGGCGTACGCGCTCGACACCGGGGACGGTCGCCGGATCTGGTCGCTCGCCACCGGCATCGCCACCCTTCCGGCGACGACCCTCCCGGACCTCGACGGCGACGGCGTCGCGGATGTCGTGGCGGGAACCACGGACAATCGTCTGATGGCGCTCTCGGGAACCGACGGGCGAACGCTCTGGCGATCCGACACGGGGGCCCCCGTGCGCTGGGTCCCCGCGATCGGGGACCTCGATCGCGACGGGATCGCGGACGTGGTCGCCGCCATCGGATCCGGAGAGGTCGAGGCGGTGTCGGGCCCGGACGGTCGCCGAATCTGGAGATCGGCGGAGGGCGGAAAGGCCGTCTGCGCGGTCCGCCTCGGGGACGTCGACGGAGACGGCACGCCGGACGCGGCCGTGGGAGTGGAGGGCGCGTTCGCTCTCCTGTCGGGGAAGGACGGGCATCTGCTCTGGAAGGTCTCCAGTCCCAATGCCGTTCTGAGTCCGCCTGGTCTCGCCGACCTGAACGGCGACGGCCGGCTCGATGCCGTGGCCGGTTTCCGCGAAGGCCGGGTCCGGGCCTTCTCGGGCCCCGACGGCGCGCCGCTCTGGGATTTCGGGACGAAGAACGAGGTCCGGGTGACGCCGGCGCTCGGCGACCTCAACCGCGATCGCATCCCCGACGCTGTCTTCGGATCGTGGGACACGTACGTCTACGGAATCTCAGGACGGGATGGGACCCCGATTTGGGCGTACAAGACCGGCTGGGCCGCGGACGAGGCGGCGCTCGCGGATCTCGACGGCGACGGCGGGCTGGAGGCGGTGGTGGGATCGCAGGATTCCTGCATCTATGCGCTTTCGGGTCGCAACGGGCGGCCCCGGTGGTCGGTGCGGACGGGGGACAAGGTCCTGAGCGCGCCGGGGTTCGCCGACCTCGACGGGGATGGGCAACTGGACGTCGTCGCCGTCTCGAACGACGGGTTCGTGCGGGCCCTCTCCGGTCGCGACGGTCACGGACTGTGGCGGGTGGCGTCGGGGAAGTCGCTCGGCCCGCCGGCGCTGGGCGACCTGAACGGCGACGGGACGGCGGACGTGGTGGTGGGCTCGGAGGAGGGGGTCCTCTCGGCGCTGTCGGGTCGGGCTCCGAGGCGACCCGCAACGGCGGGGGCACGGGTACTGGAGGCGAGGCGACTTGCGCGGGAGCAGGCGTGGGAGGCGGTGGCGGCGATTCCGGGTGGCGCGGGCGTCTCGCCCGCGCCGCCCGCGCCGGAGGACGAGATGCGTCTCGCCCTGGTCCGCGGGAAGGCCCTGCTCGCGCTCTATCGGGCCCCGGAGGCGAGGTCGGAGCTGGAGCGGGCGGCGAAGGCCTTCCGGGGGAGCACGGAGGCGCTGGTCTCTCTCGCCGGGGCGACGAACGACCCGGCACCGCTGCGGAAGGCGATCGAGGTCGACCCGCTCGGGGCGTACGACGATGTGGCAGTGATCTCCACCCGGGAGACGGTCCACCTGGCGGCGGGGCTGGAGTTCCCCGCGGGGACCGTGCAGCAGGCGGTGGCGCTGGTGCTGGCGCAGCGGGGGGTGGAGGCGCTGGCGGCGATCGACGAGTTGCTCCGCGATCCCGGGAACCTGCATCTCCTGCGGTTGCGTCCGCACGCCCGTCTCACGGCCGGGGAACCGGACGAGGCGCTGGCGGAGATCGACGCGATCGAGAAGATGGGGATCGCGGACCCCTGGCGGGACAACCTGAGGCAGTCGGCGCGGGAGTACGCGAGCGATCCGCTCCTCCGGGCGGAGCTCTATCAGAAGGCGAAGCGGTGGGGAGATCTCTTTCATCTTTACGGCGTACTGACCACGGCCTCGCCGGACGATCTCCGGATCGCGAATGACTACGCGTGGTGGGTGGCCATCCACACGTGGCCCTCCCCCACCGAGCCGGGCGACCCGGCGCCGGACGCGGAGACGGCGAAGGCGGTGAAGCTGGCGACCCGGGCGGTAGACGGCGCCCCGGACGAACCGACGCGGGCGATGTACCTCGACACCCTCGCGGCGGCGCTCCATGCGAACGGCGAGACCGCCCGCGCCATCGAGACCGCCGAGCGGGCCGTGAAGGGCGCCGGCACGCCGGAGTACCGGGCCGAGTTTGCGGCGAGGCTGGAGGGATATCGCAAGCGGCCCCCCGCGAGCGGGAAGTAAGGGCAGACTGGGGAGGCCGACCGCAAGGAGGCGGTAGGGGCAGGCTTTCCACCCTGCCCTTGAGTGGGGCGAACCGCTCGCCATCGCGCACCTCAGTGCGCGGCCTCCCCCCAGGGGGTGCGCATTCGCGAGCAGGGCTGGCGATTCCTTTGCACCGCTCAGGACGGGCTCTTCGGGCGGGGCTCAGAATGACATGATGAGGGTCGATTGCACCTACCGATGCGCCTTGCACCCGGGCACACCTGAGAATTCAGTGCGCCTAGACCGGGTTCACGACATGGTCCGGACCGAGTCTTGGGACCCGCCCGCAGGCCGGACTCCGATCGACACGCGCGCCCCTTCGGACTACGCTCCTTTGGGAACTCGGTGCGCGACGCAAGTGCAACCGAGGTCCCGAGTAGGTCGCCGCAGGCGACCGTAACGAGGGACCGGTCCTGTGGGGGGGCGACATCCGTCATGCCCCGTCCCCTCGTTACGGCCCCCGCCAAACGGATGGCGGGGGCCTACTCGGGGACTCGGATGAAAGGCTGGTCCATCAAAGTAGCGCAGTAGGACTAGACTAACCTTAGTCCAGTTGGGGAGACCATCGTGCGCACCGTCAACATCCACGAGGCGAAGACCCATCTCTCCCGGCTGCTGGCGCGGATGAGCGCCGGCGCCGAGGTCGTTATCGCCAAGGCCGGAAAGCCGCTCGCCCGGCTCATCCCGATCCGGAGGGCCCCGCGACCGCGGCGGCTGGGAGTTTTGGCCGGTCGCCTCACGGTCCCCGCCGGCTTCGACGCCCCGCTTCCCGGCGACGCCCTCGACGCCTTCGAGGGTCGCGGCTGATGCGCCTCTTCGTCGACACGCACGTACTCCTCTGGGCCGTGGCGGAATCCGCGAAGATCCCCGGGACCTTTCGCGAACGACTCGAGGCGTCGGAGAACGAGGTCCTCTTCTCAGCGGCCAGCATCTGGGAACTGGCCATCAAGACGTAGATCGGACGCGTCGATCTGCCCGTGACGCCGGAGAAGATCGCCGAGGCGGCCGGACGGATGGGGTTCCTTGAACTCCCCGTGACCGCGGTGCACGCGGCGGGCGTGCGGCGCCTGCCGCTCCACCATCGCGATCCCTTCGACCGCCTCCTCATCGGGCAGACCCTGCACGAGCCGGCGCGCTTCCTGACCGCCGATCGGGCCCTGGCCCAATACTCGGATCTCGTGGATGTGATCGCGTGATCGTCGTTTGATCTTCGGCAGGAGTCGCCCGACCAACGAGGCCGCGTGTCCCCCAACCCCCACTCCCCCTCCGCTATCGCCCGCGCCAGGCCCGAGGCACTTTCAAGGCCCGAACTGTGGACGCATTTGAGAAGCGGAGGGCGGCTCGCTACTGGGATCCGCAGGGAGGCTGCACCGTCAGCGTCCGGGACTCGCCGTCCGGATTCTCGAAGGCATGGTTGTCGTCCTGGTCCTTGGCCTTGACGTGAATGGTGTGCGTCCCTGGGGCAACCTCGAACGTAAATGTCGCCTTGAACGGAAGCTGCCCCGCGGTGCTGTCTTCATTCAGGGTAAGGGGTCCCGGCCCGACCACCGGCGTCCCGTCCAGTTCGATCAGGAGATTCTTCAGGATCCTCCTGCGGTTTTCGCGCACCGTGATAGTGAGACTGGCCATGGTCCCCGGCGGGGGCGGCGGATCGCAGAGTCCCACGCCGGGCAACGAGACGGTCCCGATCGGGAGGTCCACGAGCGGGGGGAGCATCCTGGAGGCTTTCGCGAACATCCCGGCGGTCCACTCGATGGCGTCCCTGCCGCGGTGGTTCAGGAACTTGCGGGAATGGTCTTTGAAGTAACCCGGGAGGGTAGTCTCTCTCCGACTGAGCCTCGTTGCGCAGGATGTTCCCGTGAAACTCAAGATCCGGGAAACGATTCGTCCCGTAACTCCCCTTGGCTGCGGAGTTCTGGGTGGCACAGATGCGGGAGGCGTCATCAGTGCTGTTGATCCAGTACTTTGTCCACGGACCGCCGAGGGCGCCATCGGGAGGGGGAACAACATCAGTGATCGCGTCCCGCGTTCGGCGGATCATTCGATCACAGTACACATCGGGCTCGACTTCTTCCGAAGTCTCCGGGTCAATAACGACATGTGCCCCTTCCGCGACACCCAGATCAAGCAGGGGGAAGTTCTCGATGCTCCGATGCGTGGCGTACCACTCGCAGAAGTCACCCGGGCCACTCGACTTTCCGGTAGTCGTCGGCCACTCGAAGTCATGGCGCCATCTCCCGTGATCGATATTGGCCCCGTGCGCCGGGGCGGCCTCGTCCTGAAGCAGGTGCGCGATCCAGCCGATTCGCAGGTACGTCTGCTCGAAGTTCCTGGCGTCGTAATAAGCCTTGGCGTCCGTCCAGTACTTCGGGGCCGGCCCGCCGTTCGACGACGCCCCCACGATGATGGCCAATGCGTTGCTGATGCCTTCATTGTCCAGATGTGACCCTTCGTGGTCCGCCCGGAGAATCAGGATCGCCCTGAATCGTTCGACATCGGCATACTCCTTGGGAGGTTGATGAGGAGGAAGAAGGAGGTCGATCGCCCGCCCGGCCATCGGCTTGTGCGTTGAGCTGACGCCCAGGATGGGGGCCGGAGGCGGGAGAGGGGTGGGGGGGAGGTGCGAGATCCACGCCCATGCCGCGGGCGTGAAGAGCACCAACCCGAACAGCAGCAGCCGCGCCAGACGCAGTACCTGTGGCGACCGACCCGCCACGCGAGGCCCGTCGTTTCGAAGTGCAGGATGTTCGGTTTCCATGTGGGCTCCCTCCATGACTGGGCATCAGATCTTCAACCGGACATCACTGTTCTTGAATGATCTTGACATTGTTCCCGTAGTTCATGTCGCCGGTGATCATCTGGAGAGATGCTCGCGCATTCGACCTCATGTCCTCACTCTCTGCGGGATTCCGGAGAATGGCATCCAGCAACGGTCTTGCCTGTTCGGCGTGGGCGAACCCAAGCCAGGTGATGGCCCTATACACCCCCACCCCTTCAATGGCTGAAGGCACCGAAGCGCTCCCACGCTGCAGGAGCGACCGCATCCACCAGTCGATCGCACCCGGATCACGCAGTCGGCAGAGCGATTCGCACGCCTCCATGAGAACGGGGTCTTCGCTCAGCGGGGCCTTGGGTCGCTTGGCCCGAAGGGCGCCGAGCCGCTCCTGGGCCAGGTCCAGGAGCATCGGTCCCACCGCGCCATTCCCCGATTGCCCCATCGCCTTGATCGACTCGACCCGTTCCCGGTCCGTCTCCGCCTCCTGCAAGAGCAGCACCAGATCCGCGATCGGGATGTCCACCCCCTGCAGCGATATCGCGCGCAAGGCCGCCTGCCGGAGTTCGTGATCGGGGTCCCGCAGGAGCGGCCGGAGAAGCCCGCCCGCCTCCGGGTCGCGCACTCGCGCCAGCACCTCCCTCGCCGTCTTCCCCTCTTCCACGTCCTTCGCGCGACGCACCCTTTCGATCAGCGCCGGAACCACCCCGGCCCCGCCGAACTCCCACACCTTGATTCGCTCCGGATGCTCGACGAGCCACGCGGCCACGGGGTCGAATCCGGATCGCGCCAGGAACTCGGTCACCAGGAGTTTCCGCAGGGAGAGAATGTAGTCGGACCATCGGTCGAAGTGGTCCCGCTCCCCCCACTCGTACTCCGCCTTCGTCCAGACCCCCCACTCCTGAAGGGACTTCACGAGCAGGACCTGCGACTCCGCGGTCAGAGCGATCCGGCTCCAACCGGAGTGCGGTTGCATCCGACCCTTCCTCCCGCGCCGCTCCCACTCCGCCCGGTCCCGCTCCTCCATGAGCTGCGCGAGCAGGTTCCCCAACGCGCCAATCTCGTTCTCGCCGGCGTTTCGCAGGGCCAGCAGGATCTTCTCCACGTCGCCGTCCGTGAGGATTCCCTTGTGCTTCTCCACCCACCCGTGCCACTGCTCCGCCAGTGGCGCCTCGATCTCCGGCGAGACGTTGTGGGCATTCACGAGGACCATCACGTCGATCTTTCGGAACGTCCTGGCTTTCGCGAGCATCTCGTCGACGGTCCAATCCGCCTCCCCGGCGGACGGCAGAGAGGATGCGGCGTCGTCGGGCCTGGACGCCGGCGCGGCGGGGACGGCATCGGCGACGGACCTCCGGGGCGCGGGAGGATCGACCTGCGCCGGGCGGGTCGTCCCGTTTCGAGCGGGCGAACGACAGGAGCCGACCGCGATCCAGACCGCGACCGCGAGCAGCGACAGTCCGATCGAAAGAAGGGCTCGGCGAGGCATGGGGCCTCCGCTTTCACTCACCCTTGGCGCGCGAGTCCGCGGAACCGAGCCTCACGGCCGCCCCGGAGGGTGAAGTGAACGGGGAAGCCATGACCATAGAAGAAGAAACGGCTGTCAATGGGAATCTTTGTCGATCTGCGTCCCCAAGCAACGGGGCGACGGAGCGGGTGCAGCCCAGCGCGCGGAGATGGTCCAGGGCCCGAACCCGAGTGCCCGGATCCGCGGCAGGTCGTACGCCTCCAGCGGCAGCAGTTCCGGACTCCCCTCCAGAATGAGTTGCAGGAGGGCCTCCTGGTCGATCGCTTCCCGAAGTGCCTGCCGTACCCACTCCGAGCGGCTCAGGCGGCGTCGGGCGAGCCGGCGCAATCGGGCTTCGGTCTCGCCATCCAGTCTCAGGCTCAGCACCATGGGTCCGACATCCTCATGGCGACCGTTTCCCGGGCGGGGGTCGCCGGGCGGCGGAGGCGGAGGGCGAACAGGGACAAGAACAACAAGCCGTAGGAACGCACAGCGACAACAAACAGCAACAACAACGAACGACAACAACTACGAAGTCTGAGAGTGAACGGTACAACTCTGGCCGCTTCGCGGCCGGGTTCAGCAGACTCCCGGCTCGTCGAAAGCGGCGACAAGTCGCCGCACTCCAAAGGGCCACTCCAAAGGGCTGCTTGACAGGCCCGCCCCCGTCGGGTAGAGTACGTGCCTTCCTGGGGCGGACTCCCGTCCGCCCCATCACCCCGGCCGAAAGGAGGTGCGTCATGACGAAACTTGTCGGATCCGACTCGACCGCGACGCGCCGTCCCGCCGGCCCTTGCCGGCCGAAGTAGGGCCGCGCCCCGCAGGTCGACGTCTCCCACACTCGCGTACCCAACCAGGATCGCGTTGTCTCCAGCGATGAAGATCGCCCCTTCGGGGCTGTTCAACGGAAGGGCAACCGACCCGTCAGCGCGACTTCGGTCAATGACATGGCGTTGCTTCCTTCCGGCCCGAATGGGGGAGCATGGGGATGGGGGTCGCGGGTGGCACGGGCGGCTTGCCCGCCCGTGCCTGCGCGCCGCGAGCACGGGCAGCAAGCTGCCCGTGCCACCCACAGAGTCAGGTGTCACGGACCACGTGATCGAGGAGGTGCTCTATGACTGCCGTGCTTGCCGTCCGGGTCCGTCTGCAAGATCCTTCGACAACCCCCTTTCGAGGCCCCCATGCCAGACTACGAAGAGATGGAATCGTCCCTGCAAGCCTTCATCGACGGCGGCTGGATCGTCGATGTGATCGGCCCGCTCAAGAGCGGGAAAGAGGCCACCGTCTACGTCTGCCGGGCGCACCCGCGCCTCGGCGTCCCGTGCCTCGCGGCGAAGGTCCACCGGAACGGGAACGACCGCAGCTTCCGGCACGACGCCTCCTATCAGGAGGGCCGCTGGAGACGGGTCACCCGGGCCTCGCGGGCCTTCGACAACAAGTCCCGCTTCGGCCGCGAGGTTCAGTACGGCGCCTGGCTCCGTCATGAGTGGGAGACGCTCTCCGCCCTCCACGAGGCGGGCGTGTCGGTGCCGCGACCGGTGGACGTCTCGTCCGGGGCGATCCTCATGGAGTTCGTCGGCGAGGGGGATTCTCCCGCCCCGCCGCTCCAGGAGATCGACCTCACGCCGGAGCAGGCGCAGCGGACACTCGACCGCCTCACGTCGGAGGTGGAGCGGATGCTCGCGGCGAACATCGTCCACGGCGACCTGTCGGCTTACAACGTCCTCTGGTGGAACGGCCGGCCGCGGATCATCGACGTCCCGCAGGCGGTCGATCCGCGGTTCAACCCGAACGCGCGTCGGCTGCTCGAACGCGATCTGGAAAACGTGCACCGCTACTGCGGGAGGCACGGGGCGCGCGGTGACCCGGCGGGGACGGCGTCTCGGTTGTGGCACGAGTTCCGGCTGGGGCGGTTGTAGCGGGCTCATCCCCCGGTGGCACGGGCCCGAAGTCCGGTGCCAACGGAGCGGCGGACCCGGCAAGACCCTGCGCACCCCGGGCAGCCGCTTGCCCGGGTGCGCAGGGACCTTCGCGGCGCGGGGCCGGCGCCGGCGCCCGCAGCCGGGAATGGAGTTTGCCCTGCTGACGGGCATGAGCGCCTACGCTCCCGTCTCCCGTCGTCCCATCGCGGACGTCTTCCGTGCCACCGCCCGCGCTGCGGTGCGGTTCTGCGTCCGCCGCCGGATCCGCGCCGACACGATCTCGTATCTCTCCGTTGTCTTCGCCGCCGGCGCCGCCGTCTGCTTCTGGCACGCCGGGGCGAACCCGTGGCTCCTGCTGGCGGCGCCCCTCCTCTGCGTGGCCCGGCTCTGGTGCAACATGCTCGACGGAATGGTGGCCCTCGCCGCGGGAGAGGCCGGCCGACACGGCGAGATCGTGAACGAACTCCCGGACCGGCTCTCGGACATCCTGATCTTCGTCGGCGTCGCTCACAGCGGTCTCTGCACTCCGGTCGCGGGGTACGGGGCGGCCATCCTCGCGGTCCTCACGGCCTATGTCGGCGTTCTCGGACAGGCGGTCGCGGGACGGCGCGAATACGGCGGCTGGATGACGAAGCCGTGGCGGATGGTCGCCCTCGGGATCGGGGCCTGGATCGCTCTCGGGCTGATCGCGGGCGGCCGAAGCCCGACATTCGCCGGCGGCTGGACGGTGATGGATGGCGTGTGCCTCGTCATCGCCCTCGGGTGCCTTCAGACCGTCATCGTGCGGCTGCGCCACACCCTCACTCTTCTGGAGACGAGCCATGACCTCCGCCGCCCTTCTGCCGGAGCCGACGACTCCCGCCACCGACGATCCATCGCCGCGTAGTCCGGAGAGCGAATACCGGCGATGGCTCCGCCCCCAGACGGAGATGGACGCGCTCGTGCGCGAGGCCGGATTCGAGAAGGAGGGGATGCTCGTCGACGAGTGGGGGATCTTCACCGTATCGTGGGCCCGCCGCGGAGGTACGCCATGATCCGCGACCGCCTCCCTGGGTTCGAGCACGCCTTCGACCACCCGGTGACGCTCTGGATCGTGGCCGGGATCGCGGGCACGCTTCTCGTCGCGACGGCCGTCATCGCCGGGCTCTCGCTCGCCGGACTCGTGAAGGCCGAGACGCGGACCGAGCTCTGGAGGCGGACCCTCTCCTGGATGGTGATGGCCCCGCTCATCGTGGCGCCGATCCTGCTGGGCCGCGGGTGGACGATCGGATTCGTGACGCTCGCGTGCCTGGCCTGCTACGCGGAGTACGCCCGCGCCACCGGGCTCCTCCGCGAGAGGTCCGTGAGCGTCGTCGTCGTCCTCGGCATCCTCGCCGCGGGGTTCGCCGCCTTCGATCACTGGTACGGCTTCTTCGCGGCGCTGGTGCCGCTGACGGTGGGCCTGATCGCCGTGACCGCCGTCCTCCGGGACGAGCCAACCGGCTACATCCGGCGTACGGCGCTGGGGGTGTTCGGGTTCATGCTGTTCGGATGCGCCCTCCAGCACCTCGGTTTCATGGCGAACGACGCGAACTACCGCCCCCTCCTCCTCACGCTCCTGGTCGCCGTGCAGATGAACGACGTGTTCGCCTATGGTGTGGGGAGAAGCATCGGCCTGGCGAAGCTGGCCCCAAACACCAGCCCGAACAAGACCCTGGAGGGGTCCATCGGGGCGATGCTCCTCACGATCCCGCTCACCGCCCTGCTCGGCCACCACCTGTTCCGGCAGACGGCGCTGGACCGACCCGACCTCCTCCTTCTGCTCGGTGCGATCGTGAGCGTGCTCGGCCAGCTGGGCGACCTCACGATCTCCTCGATCAAGCGCGATCTGGGGATCAAGGACATGGCCGCCACGATCCCCGGTCACGGCGGAGTGCTCGACCGCGTCAACAGCCTGCTCTTCACCACGCCGGCGGTGTTTCACTTCGTCAACTACTGCGTGGGAATCGGGGTGGACCAGCCGAAGCGGATCCTGAGCGGCGGATAGCCCTTTCCCCTTGACCGCCCCGCACGCCCGCCCTAGCATGCGAGGCCATGCGGCCCTGCGCCCTTCGGATGACCGCCTTCCTCCTCGCCCTCCTCGGCGCGACGGCGCGCGCGGACGATCTTCAGACCGCTCACTACGACCTTCACGTGGAGGACATCGACGCCACAGAGACCGGGGCGATGCTGGAGGAACTGCACGCCACCCTCTCGGGGTACTTCGGCCGCGCCCCGGAAGGACGGCTCCCGCTCGCGGTCTACTCCACGCGCGAACGATGGCACGACGCCCTCCGCGCCGACGGACAGATCACCCCGGAGGCCGGCGGTTACTACGCGCCGGACACCCGCAAGGCGTACCTCTTCGTCCAGCCCAGCGCGTACTTCACGCGCCAGCTCATCCTCCACGAGGCCACCCATCAGTTCCACTACCTCGCCGCGACCGGCAACAAGACCCCGGGCGCCGACTGGTACACCGAGGGACTGGCCGAGTACTTCGGGATGCACCGCTGGGACGGATCGAAGCTCGAGACCGGCGTCGTGCCGGCGATCACGCTGGAGGACTACCCCGCGAAGGCGCTGGAACACTTCGATGCGCTGAAGTGCAATCTCGAGGGGATGATCGCCGGGACGGTGAAGGCGGACCGCCCCGAGGCCTGGGCCCTCGTCCACTTCCTGCAGCACACGCGATCGGACAAATTCCGCCGTCTCGCGAGAGAACTCGACCCGGGCAAACCCCCGCTCCAGGCCTGGAGGCGGGCTTTTGGATCGGTCCCCTCGCGACTCGTCGCCGAGTTCCGGGCGTGGCTCCTGAAGCACCAGCAGCCGTGGCGGATCGCCTGGATCGAGTGGCAGGAACGGGGCGGGGTCCTCGAAGGACGGTCGGAGACGAGCGCCCTCGCCGTCCTCAAGTCCGCGGCCGATCGGCTTGAGGTCGGAATGGACGATCCGGGCCCGGAGACCAAGGCCGGGATTGTGTTCGGATTCCAGTCGACGGACGAGTTCCACGTCGTGCAACTCATGGCCGGAGACAGGGGGCGCGTCGTCCGCCGTTCCGCGGGAAAGTGGGAGATCCTCGCCACGACCGACATCCCGCCGACGGACGGGCCGAACGGGATCGCGATCCGCATCAAGGACAAGACAGCCCGGGCCGAGATCAACGGAAAGGACCTGGGCGCGTACGAAGCGCCGGGTCAATTGGGGCTGGATGTGGAGTCGGGGAGGATGGAGTTCCGGGTGGCGGAGTGACAGGCACGGGACCCGCCCGCCGAGGCGGGACCCGGCCTCGGCCGCCGCCCGAGTCTTCGGCGCCGAACGAACCCCGCACGTACGAGGTTACCGCCCCTGGCGTTGTCATCCTGAGCCCCGTAGCACGTGCTACGGGGCGAAGGATCACAAGCACTGGAGCGAACTGGGCGTATGAGCTCCTGTCCGCCATCTGTGTGGCGGAGGCGATCCTTCGCGTCCGCCTGCGGCGGACGCTCCGGATGACAATGCGGTAGCCTCGAGCGTTCGTTGTTCCCGCTTCTGTTCTTGTCGTTTCCCCCTTCGTGGAATTCGTGAAATTCGTGGTTCATTCCGTTCCGGGTCCGCCTGTGGACGAGCATGCTTCAGCTTCATCAGCCAGGAATCGACATGTCATTCCCCCCGCTTCGACTTCAAGTCATGACTCGATCGGCGCGGCTCTCGGTCGGACTCCTCCTCGCCCTCGCCGGGGGGGCGCTCCATGCCCCGTCCGCTCGCGCCGACGATCTCGGAGCGATCCTCGAGAGCGTGAAGACCATCGCCTCGCCGGGGTCGCCGGGGACCGTGGCGGTCTGGGGCCGCGAGGGCTTCCCGATCGTCGCGGACAAGGAGGGCCGGCCGGTCGTCGCGGCGACGCCATGGACGCGGGGCCGCATCGTCGCGCTCGGCCACGACGGATTCGGGGCGGCGGCCGCGCTCGGAGACCGCGACACGGGCCGCCTCCTCGTCAATCTCATCGCATGGTGCGCCCCGACGAAGAAGAAGCCCAGGGTGGGAGTCCTCCACGGAGATGCCCGGCCCTGGCTTGCCGCCCGGGGGATCGACGCGGCGTCGATCGAGGGGGAGCGCTGGTGGCTCCGTCTCATGGACTTCGATGTCCTGTGGATCACCGAGATGGACCTGCCCGAGGAGGCGCCCCTGGCCTTGACGAAGTGGATCCGCGCCGGGGGCGGGCTGATCTGCGCCACCACCGGATGGGGATGGCAGCAGATCCGGGGCGGAAGACCGATGATCGAGGGCGGACTGAACCGTCTCCTCGCCCCGGCGGGGATCGGCTTCACCAACGCTTTCGCGGAGGACACCGCCCCCGACGGCTTCGCCGTCGGCGCCACCCCGCCCGCCATGTCCCACGGGCTGCTCGGCCTCGAGGCCCTCATCGAGTCGGCGGAAAAGGCGTCGAAGGAGGACCTCCGCCTCGCGGCACAATCGGCGATCGACGCCATCCGGCTCCTTCCCCCGGACGACTCCTCCCTCCGGCCTCGCATCGAGAAGCTCATGGCGGGACGCGGAACATCGCTCGTCCCCACCCCGGAGTCGCCGATCGGAGAGGATCGCGCGCTCGACCGCTTCGTCCTCGCGTATCAGGTGGTGGCGCAGAACGCCTTCCCCCCGGCGAAGACGAAGGCGCACCCGGCGGCGGCCGCGTTTCCGGGCGCCGTTCCGAAGGAGGCCCGGACCGTGCACCGGACCTTCACGGTCGATCCGCGCGTCCCGGGATGGCATTCGACGGGACTCTACGCCCCCGCCGGTCAGCCCGTCACGCTGGTCCTCCCGAAGGAGGCGGCCCGGGGCGGACTCTCCGTCCGGATCGGGGCGCACACCGACGAGCTGTGGGGGCTCGACACCTGGCCGCGCGTCCCGGCCGTCTCCCGCGTCTTCCCGCTGACGGAGCCCCGGACCGATGTCGCGAGCGCCTTCGGGGGGCTCCTCTACATCGAGGTCCCGGACGGCGCCGCGCCCGGCCCGGTGAAGGTCGCGGTCTCGGGCGCGGTCGAGGCCCCGTACTTTGAACTCGACCGGACGAAACCGGAGGAGTGGAAACGTCTCCGCTCCGCCCCGGGCCCGTGGGCGGAGCTGGCGACCCGGAAGGTGATCCTCACCGTGCCGTCGGCCGAGGTCCGCGATCTCGACGATCCGACCCCGCTCCTCCGGTTCTGGGACATGCTCCTCGATGCCGCCGCCGATCTCGCCTCGATCCCGCGCGACCGTCCCCGCCCCGAGCGCTACGCGGCGGACGTCGAGATCAGCGCCGGGTACATGCATTCGGGGTATCCGATCATGACGCACCTCGACGCTGCGCGGACGATGTCGCACCTCGACGAGCTCCGGAGGGGAAACTGGGGCCTCTTCCACGAACTCGGCCACAACCATCAGGAAGGGGACTGGTCCTTCGACGGAACGGGCGAGGTGACGTGCAACCTCTGGTCGTTGTACCTCTGCGAGCAGTGCGGGGTGAAGTCGTTCGACGCCCACGAGGGCCTGAAGGACCGCCAGAAGCGATTCGAGGAATACGCGGCCAAGGGTCGGAAGTTCGAGACGTGGAAGGAGGACCCCTTCCTCGCCCTCCAGATGTACGCCCAAGTGCAGGAGGCGTTCGGCTGGGACGCCTTCAAGCGGGTCTTCGCCGAGTATCGCGCCCTCAAGCCGGAGGAGCGACCGAAGACCGACGACGAGAAGCGGGACCAGTGGCTGGTCCGCCTCAGCCGGACGGTGAAGCGGAACCTCGGTCCGTTCTTCGAGTCGTGGGGGATCCCGACCTCCGCCGCGGCGCGGGAGTCGATCCGGGACCTGCCGGAGTGGAGGGCGGGGGAGAAGTGATTGGGCGTGCGGGCGTACGATCCCAACCTGCGCCTACTGCGCCACAAACCCGACCGGCGGAATCACCTGCCCGCGATCCGGGGAGTAGTACTCATACACCCGACCCTCCGGCGCCTTCGCGCGAACCGGACTCGTGGCCAGCAGTCGGTACGGTAGCGTAAGATCCACCCCTTGCCGCAGGTCGCCAAGATAGAGCGTGGCTTGCCGGCCCGTGAGGGTGTAGCGGTTGATCTTCCCTGACTGCATCAGCCGCTCGAAGTCCTCCCGCATCGGCGAGAAACCGGGCGGGATGCCGAGCTCCACGATCCCCATGTAGCTGGGCCGGGGATCGCGGTAGGAGACGATAGCGGTGGCGGAGACGCACTCCGTCACGCGGACATTCGTCCGGTCGTACCGCACCTCCGCCGTCAGCGGCGGCGCCCCCTCCGACGCGTCCCGCCACGGCATATAGTGACGCGCCACGACCTCGTACGAGAGGCTCCCCTCCCCCTCCACGGTCAACTCGACCTCGTTCCGACCGTCCCGGGCGAAATCGCGGAGGGGGAGAACCTGCATCAGGTCCCGATCCGACTCCGGGATGGAAAGCCGCCGCGCCTCCACGCCGTTGACGCGGGCGACGATGACGATCGGCCCCTCTCCAGGCGCCGGCCGCCGGGTCTCGATCAGGGCCTTGATCGCGAGGATCGTCGCCTGCGTGGAGTGCCATCCGCCGTAGCCGTCCTTCCCCTTCGTCACCGTCGCCAAAGCGTCATTCGCCAACGCCCCGTAGGCCGGAAACTTCCCCAGGGCGAGCGCCGCGAGGGCGGTCGTCTCGATCGAGGCGGTCGAGCCGGTGGAATAGGCCAGGGTCTGGGCGGTGCTCCACGATGGAAGGCCGTCCGTCGTCGTCGCCATCTCCGCCAGACGGGCGGCCTGCGTCGCCGTGACGGGACCGGCAGGATCGCACGCCGCCAGCGCGTTCACGAGAAGGGCGAGACTGTAGGCGTCCTTCGCCTCCCCGGCATGCTGCCGCAGGAACTCCAGTCCCTTTACCACAGCGGGCTCCCGCGGCCCGCTGGAGGCGAGCGACCAGACCACGTACGAGGTGAGCGGCACAGCCGGGTTCGGCAGACTCGCGATCGTCTCGCCGTGCGTCCCGCCCACCACGGTCCAGGATCCATCGGCCTGCTGCATCGAGACGAGCCACCGACGGGCCCGCGCGAGGACCTCCGGGTCCACGTCGTGCACCTTCGACATATCCGCGAGCTGCTGAATCCCATACGCCGTGAGCCAGACGAGCGGCTCGCCGCTCCCCCACCAGTCGAACCCGCCGGCGGGACGCTGGAAGGTGAGGATTTTCTGGTAGCCCAGGCCGATCGCCTCTTCGAGCCTCGTCCTGATTTCGGGGGTCAACTGACCCGTCTCCTTCAGGTAACCCATCACGAGCACATTCGGATAGGTCGCCGAGGAGGACTGCTCGAATCAGCCGCCGGGGAGGCGGACGAGACTCTCCAGCCCGCGCACCACCTCGCACACCGTCCCCGGATAGAGGACGATGTGGAGGTCGCGCAGGTTCTGCGCCGAACCGGGGGGAAAGACGACCTCCTGCCGCGACCGATCCGTCAGCCGGCCGCTCGCCACTGACTCAAAGACCTTCGCGCAGGGGCGGATCTCGACGGTCCGCTCGATGGCGTCGCTCTCCCCCCCGGCCCCCCAGGCGGTGAGGGTAATGGGATGGCTCCCCGGGGCCCGGGCGGCCACGCGGAAGGAGACTCCCGTGACCTCATTCGGGCCGAGGGTGAGTTCCAGCCGCCCCGGCCCGAGCGCCTCGAAGGCTTCTCCCGCCTTCAGTTCGAGCCGGATCGGCTGCTCCTCCGGGAGGTAGCTGTAGACGGAGCAGGAGAGCGTCACCTCGTCGTTCTGGAGGAGCGCCACCGGGAGGTTGAGGTCGACGAAGAAGGGCTGGAAGACACGGAGAGAGGTCTCGCACGAGCCGAGTCCGCCCGACGCCGAGACGCCCGAGGTCACCAGTTTCCACGTGGTGATGGAGTCGGCAAGCGGGATTTCCACGCGGGCGACACCGCGATCGTCGGTGATCACCTGCGGGGCCCAGAAGAGGGTCTCCGGGAACTCGCGGCGGAGTCGGGGGGGGAGGGAGGTAGCTTCGCGGCGGAAGGCGGATTCCTCGCTCGCCGCGTCGACAACGAGCGCGTCACCGACGCCGGCGGTGAAGTTGACGAACGCGGCCGTCAGGGTTGGCTTTCCGCGCAACTCGACTTGGGCTCTCGTGAACGTAGGTCTTGGGGCGCCGATCGGCCTTCCCGGTCCGCCCAGCGCTTCGAAGATGACAGGCCGGCGGGTCGGAGAGATAACCGCCAGCCAGGCCCCGAGCGCGGCCAGACACACCAGCGTCTTCCAGAATCGCTGATGAACGACGAATCCCCCGAGCGCCAGGACCGCCATGACGAGCATCCAGTTCCACCCGCGCCGAACCTGCTCCCTTCTCGTGGCAAGCGTGTCGTTGTATTCCGAGACCTTCGGGCCATAGGAATCGACGGCAATGCGTCGAGGCGCCGGCGTGGCCGAAACCATGGGCGCCGTCGCCGATTCGCGCTCGATCATCGCGGCGCCGAAACGACCCCCCATCGTCGCGAACCCGCCCGGCCAACGGGTCCGCGGCGCCGGAGAGAGCAGCACCCGCCACAGCTCCTGCCCCCGGGCCTCCAGATCGCCCGAGAGGAGCGCCGAGGGCGCCGCCTCGCAGGGCACCGACCGGCGGATTCTCAGAAACTCCGTCCCGAGCACGAAGGCGGTCTCCTCCAGACCCGGACGGATCTCCGAGAGCGGGTAGAGCGCCTCGTCGATCGCGCAGAGCCCGAGCGCCGCCGGGGTCGGGCGACCCTCCCCATCGGTCACGGTGAACGTGACCGACGCGGTGTCCGCCGGATGGTAGACGTTCCGATCCGGGACGGCCGCGATCTGCAGCCTCTGCTTCGGCCGCACCACGAGCGTGCGGGCATCGCCCGATGTCCCGGGCTGGGGCCGGCGCCGGGCCTCGATCCGAAGCGTCCCGGACAGATCCGTCGGCAGGTCCAGCCACACTCTCCCCACCCCCTTCTTCCCGCCATACCCCACCTCGCCGGTCTGCGACAGAACGACGCGCCCGTCGGCCATGAGGTCGACGTACACCAGCCCCGGGCTGTACGAGAAGACGGAGACCTCGACGGTCTCGCCGGCGGTGTAGCAGATCTTGTCGGTGCGAAGGAGGAGGTCGTTGGCGACGGGGCTCAAGCTCAACTGGGTGGCCCCGGTCGCCTTCAGGCGGGACCCGCTTTCCGCGGTGTAGTTGAAGGACGCCACTGGATACGCGTATCCCCAGACGGCGCGGCGGCCGAGGGACTCCTCCTGAAGGTCGTCGATCCCGGCGTTCCACAGGCCGCCGTAGAGTTGTCGGGGTGAAAGCGGGGCACGCGGGTCAGGTCCGCAGCTGAAACTCGCCAGCCCGCGCTCGTCGACCTCCAGCGGCTTCTCCAGTCCGCTGAGCCTCCACCCGTGGGCTATGGCGCCAACTTGGGTGACCGTCACCTCTCCCGGCACCGGCTTTCCGTCGGGGGTGGTGAGAAGGACGAAGACCCGGTTCTCGACTCCCGGCACCAGGTCGCCCGCCTCCGGAAGGAAGGCCACCCGAAGCGGCGAAGCGGCGATGGAGAGCGTCTGTGCGGCCTCCTCCACATGAGAGGCTCTGTCGGTGACGGTGACCTGCGCGTTCAGAGCAGCGTCGAAGACCGCGCCGCCCATCCCGACAAAGGCTGTGGAGAGTGGCCAGGTGAACTCGCACTTCCCCTCGTCGTCCAGGACCCCCTCGAAGGTCCCGCCCTGTCCGATGCCGGCCGGCTCGGGGGTGAAGCGGATCGCCACCTTTCCGCCGGCCACCGGCTTTCCGAAGAAGTAGGAGGCGGTCACCGACCCCGTCACTGTCTCCTCCCGCAGATACCAGGTCCGGGCGGTCTCGAAGGCGACCTTGAACTTCGGCAGCACGTACTCCTTCACCTCCACCCGTCGCTCCGCCGTGTCGCCGTCGAGCCGCGCCTTCACGACGTAGGTCCCCGGAGTCACGAATTCGGCGAGTGGAAAGTCGGTGGAGGTGATGCCGTAGGAGGAGGTCTCCGTGCGTCGGCGGAAGACGCGGTTGCCTTTCGGGTCGGTGATCTCGAACCATGCCTCCCGTCCGGAGGCCGGTTTCGCGGACGGACGCGACAGGGCGAGGGCGCGGAGTCGGATCGTCTGGCCGGGCTGGTAGATCGGCTTGTCCGAGGTGAGCAGGACCGACCAGCTCCGCTTGAGCTGGACCGTCTCTTCGAGATGGTCCCTGCCGACATCGGACGACACCTCCACGGTGAGGCGATAGTCTCCGTCGGGCAGATCGGGGATGACCACCGGTTCGCGCAGAGTGCCGTTCCGGTCGGTGAGTCGATCGCCCAGGGGGACGGCCACATCGGATCCCGCGCCGGCGAGGCTCATCGACACGCGCGCGCTTTCGACGGGCCGCTGCGAGTCGCCCTCACGGACGAGAACGCGCAGACCGGAGGGTCCGCCCGGCCTGAGATCGGAGGTCCCGAAGAGGAGGGTCTGCTGCCGGTCCGGGGCGGGTCGATGTTCCACCCAGGAGGAGGCCAGGAAGAGAAAAGAGGCCGCGGCGGCCAGTCCGGCGCCGATCAGGCCCCAGAGGCGCGGTCTTCGCAGCCCCATTCGGCGCGCGGCCTGTTCCGCCCGGCGGGCCAGCCCGGGCGGGGGTTGGCGATCGACCGACCTCCGGAAGTCCCCCAACCCCGAATCGAGGCGGTCGCGAAGGGCGCGGCACTCGCGGCAAACCAGGAGGTGGGTCTCAACATCGCCCTTCTCCGTGGGCGCCAGGAGATCGTATCGCAGGTCCCAGAGGCGGTCGCGGGTTTCAAGGCAGTCCATGGGTCATTCCTCCCCGCCCGGGCGGACGGCGCTGGGCGGTGATTCCATCAGGTCCACGAGAGACGATCGAAGGGCGCGGGCGGCGTAGTGGAGACGGGACTTCACGGTCCCGAGCGGCACGCCCAGCACCTCGGCGATCTCCGGCTGGGTGAGGCCGTCCACTTCCACCATGACGAACACTTCCCGCTGGGCCTCCGGGAGCGTGTCCACGGCGCGACGGATCCGATCGGAGAGTTCGCGCCGTTCCGTCTCGGTCGAAGAGGCCGGTACCGTCGCCGCAGGGACCGGCCCTTCCCCGCCGGTGCTCGAATCGGAATCGGGGAGGCGATGCGCCCGATGCCGCGATTCGCGGGCCAGGGTCCTCCACGCGACATTCAGGGCGATGGTGTAGAGCCACGGGCGGAAGGGTCGCCCCTTCTGCCAGGTGTGGCGGCTCCGGTAGACCCGGACGAAGGTCTCCTGGAAGGCCTCCTGCGCGAGCGCCGAGTTCCCCAGGCGGCGGAGGAGGAAGTTGAAGAGCGGCTGCTCGTACTTCGAGACGAGGGCGGCGAACATCGATTCGTCCCCCAGCAGGAAACGCGCGAAGAGCGTCGCGTCGTTCGTGTCGTCCATGTGTCGGTTCCACCCTCCCCTATCCGGGGGTCGGTCGAAGGGTTCAACGGGGCGAAATAAAACCGGAGCGAAATCCTCCCACACCTGTAGACGACAAGGGGCCATCCGGGTTCAGCCCTTCGCATCGAAACCCGGCGCGCCTGACCGGGTTCAAGGGGACATGAAATCCACGTCTGCCGCCTTGACGCCGGTCCTCCTCCTCGCGCTCTGCGGATCGTCATCGAGTCCGGGAGAAGAGCCGTCTCCATTCCAGGATCAGGTGGCGGCCCGCTTCGACGCCTGGGACGCCGACCGGGACGGCAAACTCTCCGCCGCCGAGGTGGACGACCTCATCGACGAACCGAAGGTCACCGGCCCCGAGGCGGCCGCCCTGGCCGTCCTCAAACAGATCCAGCGGAGCGACAAGTACGGTCAGCCGGAGCCGGACCGGGAGATGCTGAAGGAGTTCACGGCGGGCGGAACACCCGGCGACGACGCGGGGGCGGATGCCCCCCCCGCCGACGAGGCCGGCGGAGAGCCTCCCGGGCCGGAGCCCCTCCCGAACGTCGACCGGATGTTCGCCGCCGCCCTGTCCCGCCTCCGCCGGGCGAACCGGGTGCTGTTCGAGGAGAGCGCGCCCGACCTCCGGAAGTTCAGGCAGGGTCGGCTCGGCGACTGCTTCTTCCTCGCCCCGGTGGGGGCCGCCGTGGCGCGCGATCCCGCCGCCGTGCGGGCGATGTTCGCCGCACAACCGGACGGATCGTGCGACGTCGCCTTCCCGAACGGCCGCACGGTCCGGGTGCCTCCGCTCACCGACGCGGAGCTGGCGCTCACGTCGTCGACGGAGGGGGACGGCGTCTGGTTGAACGTCCTCGAGAAGGCGTACGGGACGATCCGGAACGAGGCCCGGCCCGAAGCGAAGCGGAAGGACTCCGTGACCGACCTCATCGCGAAGGGCGGATCGACCGTCCCGGTGCTCCGACTTCTGGGAGGGCACGAGACACGCGGACTGCCGATCCGGCCGAAGGGGGCGAAGGAGACCCGCCCGACGGAGGAGGCGACCGCCGCGATCCTGCCGAAGGTCCGCGAGGGACTCCGCACGGCGATGAGAGAGCATCGCCTCGTCTGCTGCACGACGCCCAAGGTGAAGGAGGTCCCCGGGATCTCGCCGAAGCACGCCTACGCCGTCCTCGGGTACGACGAGGCCGCCGACACGGTGCGGGTCTGGAACCCGCACGGGAACGCCTTCAAGCCGAAGGGCGCCCCGGGGCTCGAACGCGGATACCCCACGAAGGACGGGCACTTCACGCTGCCGCTCGCAGACTTCGCCCGGATCTTCGGCGGCGTGCAGTTCGAGGCCGAGGTCTCCGGGCCGGAAGACGAGTAGCCTCCGCTCCGCCCTCGGGTGGGTCCCGACCTCATCATTCCAGGATGGGAGAAGGTACGAGGTTCCCGTCCCGTCCCTTGTCATCCTGAGCCTCGGCCGCAGGCCGAGGCGAAGGATCACCCGCGTGTGCGGTTCGCAGACTCCGAAGTTGGCGATCCTTCGCTCAGCCGGCCAAACGCCTGTCCGCCATCTGTGTGGCGGAGCGGCCGGCTAAGCTCAGGATGACAATGGGGTAACCTCGTACGGGCGAAGTAACGAACCGGCGCCGTCGCCCGATCGGTGTCTCCCCGCCCCCCGTGACCGGTCGGTCCCCGCCCCTACACTTCGCCGGGCTGATGAAGAGTCTGGGCGCACCTTGGGGCATACTGCTTGAATGCGTCCACGATTTGGTGTCATCCCGAGGAGCGGAGCGACGAGGGATCTGTTCCGGCCTTCAGTGACGCCTTCCCTTGGCCCTGTTCCCGAAAACTCGCGCCGCCAGAATTCTTTAGTGGAGAAACCGCTCGGCGGTCAGATTCCTCGCTACGCTCGGAATGACACAGAGTTGAGACTGGGGCGAAAACGTGGGCGCATTTGAACGTCATTCTGCGCTTGACAGCCCTCCCCACGCGATCTACGTTGGTGGAATCATGAATCGCGTGACGCCCATCATCCTGTTCGCTCTGATCGCCCTCGTGTCCGGCTGTCGCCCGTCGGGGGAGGAGGAACCCATGCCGTCGAAGCCCGCACCGACCCGCCGGCCCGCGGAGCCCGCCGCCACCTCCGACTTCGCCCACCTCACCGAGGCCGAGTGGAAGGCGCGCCTCACGCCGGAACGATACGCCATCTGTCGCGAACGGGGAACGGAGCCCTCCGGGAGCGGGGCGCTGCTCCACGAGGAGCGGGAGGGGACCTACCGGTGCGCGGCCTGCGGGCAGCCGCTCTTCGCGTCGAAGACGAAGTACGACGCCTGCGGCTGGCCTTCATTCTGGGATGCGATGGCGGGGACGGTCGGCACGCACGGCCCGGCCGGCTCGGCGGAGGCGGTCTGTTCCCGGTGCGATTCGCACCTCGGACACCTCTTCGACGACGGCCCCCCCCCCACCGGCCGGCGCTACTGAATCAACTCTCTGAGCCTCGAGTTCGAGGCCAAACAGTAGGGGCGGGAGCCGACCGGTCATCGAACTTCCGGAGGACGCGGACCGGGTCCGCGATGCGGTACGCTCTCCCGCTTCTTCTGCAACGATGAGGTCGGGTCCCGCCCTCCAATGACCGGTCGGTCCCCGCCCCTGCGGGCCTCGCCCGGTGTCATTCCGAGGCAACGAGGAATCTTCCCGCCCGGCGGCCCGCCAGGCACAGGAGCACGCACGTCAGCACCACCAGCAGCCCCGCGGGCACCCCGGCCCAGCCCGCCTTCTCGACCCAGCACCCGCCTCCACCCCCGCCGCCTCCCGCACTGGAAGCGCCCATCCCGCCGCCGCCAGAGGTGTAGGTTGTCCCGGACGAGCCGGAGACCCCGCCGGCGGAGGCGGACCCGCCGCCGCCCGATGAAGTGAGTGTGGCCCCCGGCGGCGGAGGCGGCGCGATCGACGGGGCCTGGAGGGGGGTGAACTCGGGCTCCCCGTTCGGTTTCGTCGCCCCGCCCGGATTCTGGTAGATAATCTCGATCTCGTGCCCGGACGCATTGTACATCCAGTAGCCGGCCCCGGGGACCATCATGCTGGACGAGACATAGTCGGAGCCGTTCCAGTAGAAGAGCGTGTGGTCGATGACCGGGGAGGAGGTAGCCGGGACGGGCGGGCCGTTCGGATCGCCGGTCGAGGGGTCGATGTCCTGCACCAGCACGGCGCCCCAGGATACCGGGGCCGAGTAGGGGTTCCCGATCTGATTCCAGCCGGCGTCGAAGTGGACCTCAATGTCGGGCATGGTGGCGGTCGTGAGAGTGTTTACGGAGATCGTCCCTCCATTCCGCGAGAGCAGCCAGAAAGAGGAGCCGGTCGGGGAACTCTCGTCGTATTGTGTGACGGACGGGGTCTTCTCCTCATACCCGCCCCACTCCGGCTCGTAATTGAAGCAGCGCCACGAGGCGGGATCCCAGGGGCCGAGGGATGATTCGAGGGCTTCGCCCAGCTCGTGCGCCGTGATGAACCCGGGGACGGAGACCATCCGGTAATCGGCCGCGGAAGTGCCGGAAGGCGCCGAGCCGGTGACACTGCTGGGCGTCGAGTAGAAGAAGACCCGGGAGTCGGAGGAGGTGTCCGGGTTCGTCACCACCAGCGAGGTCGGCCCCACGCTGCCGGACGGCGCATAGCAGGTGATCAGTTCCGACCCGACCACCGTCACCCCGTTCGCCGCCGAACCGCCGATGGTCACCGTGGCGCCTGAATCGAAGCCCTGACCCCAGATCTTGACGTAGCTCCCGCCCGCCGTCGTGCCGAAGTCCGGTTCGAGTTCGTCGATGATCGGCCCCGCGCCTCCGCCGCCGGAGGTCAGCACATCGGCCGTGTCGCTCGTGCTGTCGGACAGATCGTCAGGATCGGTGTAGACGACTGTCAGGATGCAGCTGCTGCAGACCTGAAGGATCCCGTCGTCGGAGGTCGAGGAGGCGTCGACGAGCGGAATCCCGCCCGTATTTCGGAACACCCCGGTGTTCGGCCCCGTCTCCTGGAGCACGATGAACTCGTAGTCGCTGGTGAGATCCGTAGTGATTTCGACGTCCACCGTCTCGACGAGCCCGGGGTTCGTGTCCTGATCGAGATCGGTCACGGTGACATAGACCTCATTCACGCCGATGACGTAGTCGGTCATGCCCCCTCCCAGCGCGTCGGTGAACTCGGTCGCGCTCGGGAATCCGCCGCCGCCGCCGGGCCCCCAGTTGATGACCGTCTGGGGCCCTTCGGATTCATTCACATCGCCCACGCCCGCCCCCACCGCCCCGGAAACCTCGATCGTCACGAGAGACGAGCCGTAGTTCTCGGCGTAGATGTTGTACCCCGAGCCGGGACCGAACGAGTCGTCCATTTGAAGGCCGGGCCAGGTGAGGGTCACATCCCCGGAACTCTCATTCCGGTAGAGCGAGATGTGGTTGCCGCCGGGCGTGGCATTGGTGAAGGTGACATTGGCCAGATTGACGATCGTGACATACTCCTCGATGTACAGGCCGTTGGAATCGAGCCCGCTGAAGATCCCGGATTGAAGATCCAGAAACCCGTCGTAGACCTCGAAGTAAGGGGTGACCACTCCCGGCGAACTGCTGGCGAAGACGCTGGACCCGCCCGGCGGGGTCACGAACGATCCGCCGTCGATCGAGACATACGCGGAAGAGTCCCCGATGATGAGCGATCCGCCCGTGTTGCCGTCCAGCACCCCGCCGGTGTTGACATAGAGCGCCGTGGGGGCGTTCAACTGGAACACGCCCGCCGGGCCGAGATCGAGCCATCCGCCGGAGTTGACGTCGAACGACGCGGACGCGGAGAGATGGTTGAGGAAACTCTCGTTGAGATTCAGCAGGCTGTCCACCGAAACGCCGGACACCGTCGCCTGAAGCGTCAGATTGTTCCCCACGCCGAGATCGAGCGGGGCTGAGACGGTCAGGCTGTTGTCGATGACCCAGCTCATCCCGCTCCCGGTGAGGTTCGTTCCGCCCACGGCGCCCGCGGTGAAGTTGTAGAAGGTCGCCCCGATCGAGGCGTCTTCCAGGTCCACGCCTCCGGCGCCCCCGGTGTAGAACGTCGCGGTCGAGCTGAAGGTCACATCCGGTCCGATCCAGAACGACCCTTCGATCGTGATGTCCGCCGTGGCGGTCACCGTCGTGGGGGCCGCCTTCTGAAGCGACAGATCAAAGAACGTGATCGGGTCCCCGGCGAAGGTCGTGCTGCCGGACCCGCTGATGACGACCTCCCCCTCGGGTCCAGGAGCGAAGGAGCCGGACATCAACCAGTCCCCGAGGACCTCGAGAATCCCGTCGTCGGAAACTCCCGGGGTGCCCTGGGAGGCGATCAAGGTGGCCCCCATGCCGATCGTGCACTGCTGGAGGGTGACGCGACCTTCCCCGTCGAGGGTGAGGCTGCTCCCGTTTCCCATGAGGAGGTCGGAGGCGGTCACGGCCGGGAACGCAAAGTCGCCCGGAGGGGGGGGTGAGCCGGTGGGCAGAAGGGCCACGATGGTGCCGCCGTCGAAGGCCGCCGTCACGATGTTTCCCGTGACCGTCATCATGTTGTAATTCGTGTTGAGCGTGCTTCCCGACTCCAGCAGGAAGTCCTCCACCGTCACGTTTCCGTCGAGCTGGACCCCCGTGGAATTCTGGATCGCCACGTCCGCGTAGGTCCCGGCCGGAAGGGTCTGTGGCGACGTCCCGTTCAGCCGGAGGAGCGATCCCGGGTCCATCGCGAGGACGCCGGTGAAGCCCCCGTATCCGCCCCAGAAGCAGTCCCCCCCGACGATCAGGGTCATCCCCCCGATCTCGACGGTGAGGGTGGCGCTGGAATCGACCGTAACGTCGTTCGTGACCGTGACGGTGTAACCGGAAGTGGTCATGGAAGTCCCGGACGACAGGGACAGATTGTCGAGGGTGACGTTCCCGTCGATATCGGTGGACGGGTTGTCGATGGTCACGTCGGCGTAGGGGACAGGTTGCGAGGGCAAGGTCTGCGGACCCGCCCCGTCGAGATCCAGAACAGCGCCGGGGTCCATGTACAGATCGCCGCCCCCCACGCTCGTTCCCCAGTCGCAGAAACCCGCCACATAGAGGGTCAGCCCGGACCCGAGGGTGAGACTGGTGCCCGACTGGAGATGCAGATCGGTCAGGGAGAGCCAGCCCCCGGTGAGGGTGAGGTCTCCGGGCGGCATGACGGTGAGGGAATCGGCCCAGGTGTTGGCGCCGATCATCGTCCCCGGACCGTCGATGACGAGGTCGCCGTAGCCACCCTCCGGGAGGCTCTGTCCGCTCCCGCTCAGGCGCACGGTGCTGCCGGCGTTCGCGGTGAGCGGAGCAGCCGGTCCCCATCCGCAGACCCCGGTCACCTGCAGCTCCGCCCCCCCGGAGACCGTGAGGGTGCTTCCGGCATCGGCAATGAGGTTCCCGCCGACACTGAAGACGCCGGACGAGACGACGAAGTTCCCGGTGATGATGTGGAAGTCGGCGATGGCGACCGCGGTCGATCCCGCGAACGTGAGAGTGCTGGTGCCGGAGTACTCGATGTACCCGTAAGTCCCGGCGGGAAGGGTCTGGGGCCCGGATCCGTTCAGAATCAGGAAGGACGAGGGGTCCGCCGCGACGACTCCCAGCGTGGAGCCGTCGTCCCAGGTGCAGGTCCCGTCGACGGTCAACGTACCCGAGGGGCCGAGGTTCAGAGTGCTTCCGAGATCGACCGAGACCCCCCCGGACACCGTCAGGAAGAAGGCGCCCGTGGAGAGGATGCCGCCCCCGAGGATGTTGATCGAGTTGCACGTGGCGTTCGCATCGAGAACGGGATCCGGGTTGGGGCTGTAGAATCCGCCGTCGATCGTGACGTCATCGGTGGGTCCGGGGGGACCCGCCGGAGTCCAGTTGCCGGGGGTGGACCAGTTGCTGTTCACGGTCCCGTTCCAGTCGTAGGAGCCCTGCGCGAAGGCCGTCGCGCCTCCGCCGAGACCGATCAGGGCCGCCAGGAAGAGGGAGGTGCGCAGGAACGCCGGAGTCCGGGTGTTCATGGGAGGCTCCTTGCGGCCGGCCTCAATCAGGAGAGGCCTCGTCCGCGGGACAGGGGTCTGGGTCCGTGCCCGTCCCCGTCGCGCCCCTCGCGCGAGCGACTTCGGAACGGGCCTGAGACATGGCGGCGCGCCCGGAGGCGCGGTGGAACAGGTTAGTTAACCAGAGATATCACATGATGTCAAGGTGTGAATGCAACGAGGGGTCGTCGCGGTGTACCGCGAGGCTCTGCCGGGCCCGACTGAAGGGCGTTCATCTGTTGGGCGCGCTCAGTTGGCCCTCCGACCGCGCGGTCAGATCGCCGCAGGCCATCCGCGAGGACGCGACTTGTGCGGGCCTCCCGCTCCACGCCACGAATCGGCAGGATCAACTCGGCCGGGCGGCGTTGTGCCGCCGGAGGGGCGGGCGGTTGTTACAACTAAGCGATCTTACCTAAATTCTGAGAAGTTCTGTACGCCAGCGAGAGGGTCGTCTTCGGATTCTGGTTTAAGACATTGAAGGCGCCCACCATGGCGGCTTGCAGGCTGGGAACGTCCCCGAAGAAGTAGTTGTTTAGGGCGCTGCGCTTGAGGTAGCCCCAGAGTCCTTCGATCGCATTCAATTGAGGGCTGTACTTCGGCAACCACAGGACGAGGACGTGATCT
>JACPTZ010000136.1 GCA_016192525.1 Planctomycetota bacterium | reverse complement strand
GGGCGTCGGGGTGCGGGCGAGGGAGACGGGACGTTGAGGGCCGTGCGTTTCGGCGGCTCCAGCTGGAGACGTCGCACGGGCGGCGCGGCTGGGGGGAGCGGGTCGAGCCGCACCTCTCCCGGCGCCAGGAGTCCGCGATCTTCCCGAATCACCCTTTCAATGTAGTACGTATCCTGCCCCAGCGCCGCCCGTTCCCGGCGAAGCTGGAGATTCTCCCGCTGGAGCCGCTCCTGCTCCACGGAGAGACGGTCACACTCCGCCAGGAGCAGGCGGTTTCGGGCGAGGGCCTCCGCCCCTCCACGCAACCAGGTGACGGCCAGCGCCACGCCCGCCACGAATACGAGCATGACAGGCGCCTGTCGGGGAAGACGGAACCCCAAGTCCAACTTCATTATAGACTATCTCCGGGCCAAGTCAAGGCGAGTTCCCGGCCTTTTCTTTGGTTGACAGGCCGGGGAGAGCGGTGCTAGGGTTGTGTCGCTCGCCCTATCTCTCAATGCTATCGGGCATTGCCGATTCGGCCTTGACCGGGCGTGATCCGGAGGAGCCGGCCTGATGCGGGTACCGCTTGCGGAATACGGCCGGCTGGAACTCGGCGGGGCCGCCTTGGGGTCGGCGGCCCTCGCGGTCGGGGCGTGGCAACTGGCCCCCCCTCTCGCCGCTGCGTCCCTCCTTCCTGTGGCCTTCACGGCATGGTTCTTTCGCGATCCCGAGCGGAGCATCCCCGCCGGACCCGGCCTGCTCGTCTCGCCCGCCGACGGCACCGTGACCGAGATCGCCGAGGTGGACGAACCGGAATTCATCGGCGGAAAGGCGCACAAAATCGGCATCTTCCTGTCCGTATTCAATTGTCACGTCAATCGCGCGCCGTGCGCCGGACGCGTGGGGTATGTCCGCTACCGTCCCGGGAAGTTCCTGAATGCGATGAATCTCGAGTCCTCCTCCCGGAACGAGAACAACTACATCGGACTGATCGACACCGACGCCGGCGGCCTGCGGGTGGGCGTGAAGCAGATCGCCGGTCTGATCGCCCGTCGGATCATCTGCGCCTGTGCGGTGGAGGACCGGCTCGAACGCGGGACCCGCATCGGGATGATCAAGTTCGGCTCCCGCACGGAATTGTATCTCCCGGCGGGCGCCGGATTCCGCCCCGAGGTGAGGCTGGGGGACAAGGTTCGCGGCGGCAAGTCCATTCTGGGGAGGGTGGCCTGACATGAGATTCCCTTTCCGCCGGCGTCACCGATACGGACCGCCGACCCAGCGCCGGGTCCGGGCCGTGGCGATCCTGCCGAGTCTGCTGACGCTCGGGAACGCGATCAGCGGATTTGCCGCGATTGTTCTGGCGAGCGATGCGATGCGGGAGGGGGGGATCGTCTGGAAAATCGAGGTGGCGATCTGGCTGATCTTCATCGCGATGATCTTCGACGCTCTCGACGGCAAGGTGGCCCGCCTCACCGGAGCGGCGAGCAAGTTCGGAGGCGAACTCGACTCGCTGTGCGACGTGATCTCCTTCGGTCTCGCCCCGGCCTACCTCACGTACGCCCTCGTCACCACGGTCGCCTCGCCATTCCTTCCCCAGCGGGTGCTCCTGACGCTCTCGGCCCTCTATCTCTCCTGCGCGGCGATCCGGCTCGCGCGGTTCAACGCGGAGAATTCGCCCGACGAGGACGCGCACCAGAGTTTCGCCGGACTTCCGTCGCCGGCCGCGGCGGGAACGCTGGTCGGGATCAACATGGTCCTGCTCCAGTGGGTGACCGACCCCGCCACAAACCGCGTGATCGATCTCGGCCACTTTCCGGCCTACTCGACCCTGCTCCTCAAGGCGATCCCCTTCGGGATGCTGGTCCTCGGACTCCTCATGGTGAGCCGCGTCCGGTATGTCCACGTCATGAACACCATGTTCCGCGGGCACCGGTCGTTCGCGTCCCTCGTCGCCTCCGTGTTTGCCCTGCTGCTCATTGCGCTCATGCCGGAGAATGCGATCCCGCTCCTCTTTGTGGGATATGCGGCTTCCGGACCGGCCCAGATGCTCTGGCAGCGACTGGCGGCCCCGGAGTCCCTCCCCGAGCGCCCCGTGGCGCCCGCCGGAGCACCGCCGGCCGCGCCTGACGCCTCCGGCGCACGGGACGATGAGGAGACGATGTTCTGAAATGCCGACCGCCCTCATCGGGCTCGGATCCAATCTCGGCGCCCGGGCCGCCGCGTGCGCCCGGGCCGCCTCGCTCATCGACCGGCTTCCGCAGACTCGACTCGTCGCCCTCAGCCGTCTCGTGGAGAGCGCCCCGATCGGCGGCCCCCCCCAGCGCCCGTTCGTCAACGCCGTCCTCCGGGTGGAGACCGGAATCCGGCCCGGGCCGCTCCTGCGGAAACTGAAGCGCATCGAGCGCGACCTCGGGCGCGTTCCGGGACTCCGGTGGGGTCCCCGCCGGATCGACGCGGACCTGCTGTACTGGGGAGAGGCCGTCGTCCGGAACGGGTCGCTCGATCTTCCTCATCCGCGGATCGCCGAACGCCGGTTCGTACTCGATCCCCTCGCGGAAGTGGCTGCGTCGTTCCGGGACCCGGTTCGCGGATGCACCCTCGAGGCGCTGCGCGATCGAGCCGCACCCGAAGTGCGAGGACAGGAGGTGAGCGTGATGAAGCCGGTCCCGAGAACGTGGAAGTTCCTGGGGGAGCGCATCGCCCGGCGCCAGAGTGATGGGGCGCGCCGCGCCCCGGCGAGGATCCTGCGCACCGTCGCCGCCCTCCGCCGGTACGTGGCCGCCGCGCGCCGGGCCGGGCGTTCGATCGGTTTCGTGCCCACCATGGGCGCGCTGCACGAGGGACACCTCTCGCTCATGCGACGCGCGAAGCGGGAGTGCGACGTCGTCCTCGTCAGCATCTTCGTCAATCCGATGCAGTTCGGCCCGCGGGAGGATTTCTCGAAGTATCCGCGGGACCTCGCCGGAGACGCCCGGCTCTGCTCCAGCGCGGGGGTGGACGCCATCTTCGCGCCGTCGGTCGAGGCGATGTACCCTCCCGGATTCAAGACCTGCGTGGACATGCGAGACCTCACGGAACCGCTCTGCGGGCGGTTCCGTCCCGGACACTTCCGCGGCGTGATGACCGTGGTGGCCAAGCTCTTTCTCCAGGTCCAGCCCGACGCCGCTTTTTTCGGCCAGAAGGACTTCCAGCAGGCGGCCATCCTGAAGCAGATGGCGCGCGATCTCGACTTTCCGATCCGGATCGTCCGATGCCCGATCGTCCGCGAACCGGACGGGCTCGCGATGTCCTCGCGAAACGCCTATCTTTCTCCCGAGGAGCGGTCGCAGGCGCTGTGCCTCTCCCAGGCGCTGACCGAGGCCCGCCGGCTCCTCCGGGGGGGGGAACGTCGCGCCGGACGACTCCGACGGGCGATGAAGCGGATCGTCCGCGCCGTCTCCGGGGCGCGGATCGACTACATCTCGATCGTGGATCCCGAGACACTGCGCGACGTGGAGCAGGCGACCCCCTCGTCCGTCGCCCTGCTCGCCGTGCGGATCGGTCCGGCCCGGCTGATCGACAACGCGATTCTGGGAGAGTGAACCATTCCCCTGCATCCCGAGCGTTATCACGCGTTTGACGGCGGCTGCCGGATCACCGCCCCCGCGAAAGTGAACCTGTTCCTCGAAGTTCTCGCAAAGCGACCCGACGGCTACCACGAAATCGCCACGGTGATGCAGGCGGTCGACCTCTGCGACGAGATCGAACTTCGCGACGCGCCGTCCGGGGAGGTGAGCCTGAGCACCGACGCCCCCGGGCTGGCGGCGGACGAAAGCAATCTGGCCGTTCGCGCTGCCCGGGCGATGCTGGCGGAGACCGGCGTGAGGCGCGGCGCGGCGATGCGCCTGACGAAGCGGATTCCCATGGGGGCGGGACTCGGCGGGGGGAGCAGCGACGCGGCCGCGGTGCTCCTCGCCCTCGATCGGTGGTGGGGGCTCGGGCTCCCGGCGGAGGCCATGCACCGAATGGCGGCCTCGATCGGCTCGGACGTCCCCTTCTTCCTCCTCGGGGGAACGGCCCTGTGCACCGGGCGCGGCGAGACCGTCGAACCGATCCCGGAGGCCCCTTTGCTCGACCTCGCGCTCGCCATGCCCTCCGGCGTTTCGCTCTCCCCCCGGGAGGTGTACGGGGCGCTGGGGAACGAATTGACACCCCCCCGGGCCGATGCTAGACTTTTCGTGGCCACTCTGCGGCGGGGAGACCCCGCGGCGATCGGCGCCGCCTGCTTCAACAGACTGGAAGCAGCGGCGGCCCGGATCGCCCCGAAGGTCGCGATGATGCTGCAGGCCCTCGGAGGCATGGGACTTCCGGGGGGTCGGATGACGGGAAGTGGCGCCGCGTGCTTCGGGCTCTGCCGGTCGCCGGGGGAGGCGACGGCGGCGGCCCGCGAGTGGACGTCGCGGCTTGAGGGATGGTCGATCGCTGCCCGCGGACTCCGTCCCTGGGCCGATCCGGGAGGAGCGCCTGCCGCCGGGGAGGCGCCGTCGAGGACACCGTGAATGTCACCGAGGTAAAGGTCAAACTCGTCCAGGGACGGGACGACAAGCTGCGCGGATTCTGCAGCGTGACCTTCGAGAATGCACTGGTCGTCCACGACGTCCGGATCATCGAAGGCGCCAAAGGCGTCTTCGTGGCGATGCCCAGCCGGAAGCTGATGGACCGCTGCTCCCGCTGCGGCGGGAAGAACCACCTGCGCGCCGTCCACTGCAACGACTGCGGCGCCAAGATGGACGGCGGCCGGGCGCCGCGCGGGCCGGACGGCCGGGTGAAGCTGCATACGGACGTCGTCCATCCGATCAACGCGCGCAGCCGCGAGGCGCTTCAGAGGCAGATACTCGTCGCCTATCAGACCGAGCTGGAGCGGTCGAAACTCCCCGGCTACAGGCCGGTCGAACTCATCGAGGGCGACGACGGGTTCGAGATGGGGGCGGAGAGTTCCGCGACGGCGTAGCGGTTCACGACATCTCCGCCTGACGGCTTTCGGGTGTACGGAACATGAGGAGCCTGCCCGCCGCCCATGTCACGACCCGCGTCTCCCGCCGCCTCGCTCCTGCGCCAGCTCCCTTCCATCGACGCCTGCCTCTCGGATCCCGAGGCCGCCGGTCTCTGTTCCCGGCACGGCCGTGAGGCGTTCACCGACGCCTGTCGTCACGTGCTCGACGCGCTCCGGGAACGGATCCGACGGAAGGGCGAGCGGGCCGATCGGCTGGCGGAGGAGGTCGCGATCGGGAAGATTCTCGCGGCGGCGGCCTCGCGACTCTCGGAGGCCGAGCGGCCCCGCCTGTCCCGCGTCATCAACGCCACCGGAATCGTGCTCCACACCGGTCTCGGCCGGGCCGTTCTCCCGGAGGCCGCCATCGAGGCGATCTCGCGCGAGCAGCGCGGCTACTCGCTGCTGGAGGTCGACGGCGTCACCGGCGAACGCAGCCAGCGCGAACAGTGCGTCCGGGACCTGCTCACCCGCGTGAGCGGGGCGGAGGCCGCGACCGTCGTGAACAACAACGCGGCGGCCACGCTGCTGGCCCTCGCCGCCCTGGCGCGGGGAAAAGAGGTCATCGTCTCGCGGGGTCAGTGCGTCGAGATCGGCGGGGCGTTCCGCATCCCCGAGGTCATGGCGCAGAGCGGCGCCCGGCTCGTCGAGATCGGGACCACCAACAAGACATATCTCTCCGACTACGAATCGGCTATCACGCCCGATACCGGCGCGCTCCTCCACGTGCACACCTCGAATTTCCGTGTCGTCGGGTTCACGGCGGAGGTGACGGTTGAGGAACTCGTGGCGCTCGGACGCCGGCGCGGCCTGCCGGTGATCGACGACCTCGGCTCCGGCTCGCTGCTGGATCCCGCGGCGCTCGGGGTGGGGGACGAACCGCAGGTGCAGCGGAGCGTGAAGGCGGGGTCGGACGTCGTCTGTTTCAGTGGCGACAAACTCCTCGGGGGCCCGCAGGCCGGAATCCTCGTCGGGCGAAAGGACGTGATCGCCACGATTCGCCGCCACCCGCTCTTCCGGGCGCTGCGGGTGGACAAACTCACGCTCACCGCGCTCGAGGCGACGCTGAATCTCTACCGCGACCCGGAGCGGGCCCGCCGTGAGAGTCCGACCTGGCGGATGCTCACGGCCCCTCCGGACTCCATCGCCCGCCGCGCGAGGCGGCTGGCCCGGGCCATCTCGAAGATCCCCGGCCTGAAGGCGGAGTGCTGGCCCGACGTCTCCCAGGTCGGCGGCGGCTCCCTTCCCGGCAACGATCTTCCCACCACGGTGGTCGCCTGTCTCGCCGCCCGCCATCCGGCGCAGGCCCTCGCCGACCGCCTCCGCACCGGCCGTCCCCCCGTCTTCACCCGCGTGAAGAAGGACCGGGTCTGCCTCGATCCGCGGACCCTGCTCCCGGGCGAGGACCGCGAGGTGCTGGAGGCGATGAAGCGGGCGGGGGAGTAGCCTCTCGCGGTTTTATTTCCGGAAAATCCGTTGACGGCGAAAATAAAACGTGCTAGGGTGCCGGGTCCTGCCGGTCGCGTCGGAGCGCCCTGCGGGGAGGGACACCGAAGGAACGAGTGAGGCCCCGGCACCATGCAGCAGACCCTCGTCATCGTGAAACCGGACGGCGTGCAGCGGCAGCTCGTCGGGAACATCCTCTCGCGTTTCGAACGGAAGGGGATCAAGGTCGTCGGCCTCCGGCTCCTCAGCGTGAGCCAGAAGCAGGCCTCCACGCTCTACAGCGTCCACAAGGGGAAGCCGTTCTACGACAGCCTGATGAAGTTCATCACCTCGGGACCCGTCTGTGTGATGTGCCTCGAGGGACCGCGGGCGATCGCCGTCGTCCGGAAGCTGATGGGCAAGACCTTCGGCTATGATGCGGAGCCGGGGACGATCCGAGGGGACCTCGGACTGTCCAAGAGTTTCAATCTCATCCACGGTTCCGACTCGGCCGAGTCGGCGAAGCGCGAGTTGCCGATTTTCTTCGAGAAGTCCGATCTGGTGTCGTACGAGTTGCCGGACGACCGGTGGATCTTCGACGCCCGGGAAGACGTCGAAGAGGCGGTTTGAAGCCGGAAGCCGACAGTCTCAGGAGCCTGTCCCGGTAGGCGAAATGTAGGGGCGGGGCTTGCCCCCGCCCGGCCGTTGCGCGGCACAGCCGGCCTGCAGGCGGGCGGCCGCAAGGGCCGCCCCTACACGGACTTGCCCTGTCGGGATCGGCTCCAAGTCGATGGTCGAAGAGTGGGGTGGCGTCGGGCGTCATCGAGAGTGGGCGCGGCGGTCAACGGTCGACTTCTGACTTTCGACTTTTGACTTTCGACTCCCGGCGGGTAGGCGAAGGGTCGTAGCCACGGCACCCGGGGACCGGCGGGGCGCAGCGCGCCCGGCGACCGGTCCCGAGGGAGGAGCGTCCGGATGGCCCGCGATCCTCGCAAGGGAAAGAGCGTCTCTGCGCCGAGAGGTCGGCTGCCCGAGGGGGCGAAGGCCTGCCGCGGCTGCGGAGGGGCGTTCACCCCGCGAAACCGGCTTCAGAAGTTCTGCACGCGCACCGCGTGTTTCTCCGAGCGGCGCGCCGAGTATCTGAAGCGTTACATGGACGTGTGGCGCCGCCGGCACCCCGACTACTGGAAGACGGAGCGTCAGCGCCAGTATCTCTCCTCCTGGCGAAAGACCCACCCCAACTATTTCAAGAAGTGGCGCGAGAAGCAGAAGCGGCTTCGCCGGAAGCACTAGGCCGTTCCCGCGGGTCTGGCGGCGGCCGGTGAAGGGGCGGATCCCACCCTCGTCTGTTCCCCCTCCAGGAACTTCCCGATCCGGCGGTGTCGCTCGTAGCGGCGCTGGAGCAGCGCCTCCATCGGCAGCGCGCACAGTTCGTCGAGCGTGCGCATGAGGAAGGATCGCAGGTTGGCGGCCGCCCCCGCATGATCGCGATGGGCCCCGCCCGGCGGCTCGGGGATGATCTCGTCCATGATGCCGAGGGCGTGCAGGTCCCTCGGCGTGAGCTTCAGCACCTCCGCGGCAAACGACGCCTTCGCCCCGTCCTTCCAGAGGATGGCGGCGCATCCCTCGGGCGAAATCACGGAAAAGTAGGCGTTCTCCATGATGGAGAGGCGGTCGCCCACGCCGATGCCCAGCGCGCCGCCGCTTCCCCCCTCTCCGATCACGATGCAGACGATCGGCGTTTGAAGCCGGGACATCTCGAGCAGGTTGACGGCGATCGCGGAGGATTGTCCCCGCTCCTCCGCCCCGATCCCGGGATACGCGCCGGGGGTGTCGATCAGACAGACGATCGGCAGCCGGAATTTCTCCGCGAGACGCATCTTCAGCAGCGCCTTCCGGTATCCCTCGGGGTGGGCGCTTCCAAAGTTGCAGGCGGACCGCTCGCGGGTGGTCTTTCCCTTGCGATGCCCGACCAGCAGGACCTTGTGCCCGTTGATCCGGCCGAAGCCGGTGACGATCGCGGCGTCGTCCGCGAAGGCGCGGTCGCCGTGGAGTTCCACGAAGTCGCTGAACAGGTGATGGATGTAGTCGGTGCTCAGCGGGCGGTTCTTGTCGCGCGCGAGCTGGACCCGCTGCCAGGCCGTGAGCCCGGCGAAGACGCTCTTCCGCACCGTCTCGAGGCGCGCGCGAAAGATCGAGATCTCGGTCGAGAGATCGACCTTGTTCCGGGCCGAAAAGGCCTCGAGCTCCGCGATCTTCCGCTCCAGCTCGTAGATCGGCTGCTCGAATTCCTGCGACGGGTTGTTTCCCATTCCGGGGCGAAGCCTCCACCGGACCACTCATCGGGCGGCGACCGCTCGCCTGAAGCCCACTTCCCTTACCCCTTACTCCGTTACTCCATTACTCCCTTACTCACTTGCTCCCCTCCTCATCATCGACCGGCCGGGCCGCCGGCAGAATCTCCGTTTTCGTCTTGGTCGGGTCCGTCACCGGCGGCGGCGGGAGCGGGCCGGGCACCGCGCGCAGTCCCGAGGGCGTCGGACGGGCCGCCCCGGACGCCGGCGGCGCCGGCAGCTTGGGATCGGACACCGCCCGCAGCACGGCCGGGGTCGGTCGGGCGGAGACGAACGGCGCGGGCGCGGGGAGCGAGCCCGGCGCGCGGAGCGGACCGGGCGTCGGACGCGTCGATGTCCTCGGCGGAGGCGGAGGAAGACCGGCCCCGACGGCCGGGAGCGGACCCGGCGAGGGGCGGACCTGCCCGGTTCCCGGCGGGGGAGGGAGTCCTGCCCTTTCGGCCGCCCGCGCCGCCGCGCGGCGCTTCTGAACCTCCGCGGTCTGGCGGGCCTCCTCCTCGCGCTTGGCGATCCGGGACAGGGCCAGCATGATCGTGCTGAGGTCATCGAACCGCTGCTCCCGCTTCTTCGAGAGCATCTTCAGGACGAGTTCGTCGAGTTCCGGCGGAACGGTCTGATTCAGGGACCGCATCGTCGCCGGCGTCTCTTTGAGGTGCTTGTCGAGGATCGACGTCTGGCTCGTGCCGACGAACGGCGGTCGTTTGGTGTAGAGTTCGTAGGCCACCGCTCCGAGGGCGTACTGGTCGGCCCGGGGATCGATCGCCTCCCCGCGGATCTGCTCCGGGGACATGTAGAGGGGCGTTCCCTCGACCTTCCCCTTCGTTGCGGTCGGCTTGTAGGAATCCCATTTC
>JACPTZ010000135.1 GCA_016192525.1 Planctomycetota bacterium | reverse complement strand
TCGTTACGCGGCCGGAGCCTGCCCTGAGCGAAGCCGAAGGGGGCCGCTACTCGGGGCTGCGGTGTTCCTCTCATGAATAATCCGGACCAAGCCCCCCCCAGAGGGGTTCGGCTCCTCCCTCCCGGATCGATCACTCCTCCACCGTCAACGGCAGTTCGAACTTCGGCTCGGCCCGGCATCTCAGGCGGAAGGGAACGCCGGCAATCGGGACCACGAACTTGAGCATCCTGCAACGGGGACCGAGGACCTCTTCCGGGGCATGTTCCCTCCCGCCGCGGTCCACCAGGACGAAGGCGGCGAGCAGGGACTTCTCGTCTATTCCATCCGGCCGGGTGAATCGCTCCATGACGGCGTCGTCGTCGATGACGACCAGACCGAACTTGCGCGAGTGTGTGGGGTCGTTCAGCCGTGTGGAGTCGTATCCGTAGCCGGGGCCGCCGACGATGTGATCCGTCAGCCAGAAGGAGAATCCCGGAACCCACTTCTCGTCCTCCAGGAAGTAACCGCGGGACTTCAGATAAGCCACGCTCGCGGCGAAGGCGGGATCGAACCCGGTCGCTTTCAGGTGGCAGGCCAGGGCCAGAGACTCCAGATTCCCCTCCGCGCACCACTTCGCCGCCTCCCCGCATTCCGCGGCCGACGCCGCCTTCGAGAGTCTCTCCTCGATCACGGCCCGATTCCAGAAGTCCGTCCAGCCCGGGTCCTTGTCCTTCTCGCGGTGACTCAGCATCTCCGGATAGGCCTCCCACACCTTCCGGGCGAGTTCAAGCGTCAGGTCCGGGAAGGAGCAGGCGAACAGCCGTTTCACGTCGGCGATGGAATGAGGCGGAGGGCGTTCGAGCGAGACCCGTTTCAGCAGCAGCCCCTGAAGCCGGCCCGCGGCCGACCGGGCGAGTTCAAGCGATCCCACTTCGCGAGCCAGAGTGGAAGCCTCCAGGAGCGCGTCCTCGCCGGGCTCCCCCTCCAGCCGCTTCTGGAGCAGTTTCTCGACTCTCTCCTGCGCCTTCTTCTGCAGACTTTCGTGGCCGGGGTGCTTCGCCATCTCCCTCCAGAACGCAACCGCCTCCCTGGGCGCCGAGAGCGAATCGAGGCGCTTCGCCATGGAGGCGGTCGTCTCGAAACGCTCCACCTCGGCCCGCCGAAAGGTCATCCGGGCCTCGATGGTGCCCTTCTTCACGAGGAAGACAATGCTGTCGTCCGTTTCCTGGGCGAGCGTTCCGGCGTAGGTTCGGCCGTCCTTCAGGTGGATCACGTCCCCGAGGAGCGGCGGCGCACAGAGAAGTGCGCCCAGCAGGACGAGGTGAGGACGGATGAAGAGGCTGTGGGCTCCGGTCATGGGGGAATCCTTTCGTGACTACTCGTCGCCGCCCTTCGCGATCGCCTGGATGTCTTTGCGACTCAGCTTGACGTTCATCTTGCGCCCGCCGGTCCCGATGTTCACGATGATGTGGTCATCCGTTTCGGACACGAGGCGCCCCTTCAGGACGCGCCCGTCCCTCATCAGCACCTCAACCGGCTCGCCGTCCTCCTCCGGGGATTCCTCCGACGGAGGGGGGGACGATCCTCCCGGCGCCTTCGCCTTGTCCTCGCCGCCGGCGGCTGGAGGACGCTCCGGGGGAGAAACGGGCGGGGGGGGTGCAGGAGGAGGTGACTTCGAGTCGTCTTCAGCGGCCGCCGGAGACCCGGAAGGTGCTGCAGTCGATGCACCCGGACGTTCCAGGAGTGTCTGCACCTCCACCGTACGCCATCGCAGTTCGAGCCCTCCTTCTTCAAGCCGGATCGCCAGGCCGACCCCCACGACCTTTCCGGGGCGATCGAAATGCGGGGGGGTCAGGAAGTTCACGTCCTTGACTCCTGTCTGCGGCGGGAACAGATCCGAGGACAGGACGGACGCCCCGGTGTGGCTCATGTCGGCACAGGCCATCACCCACCGATCGCCTCTTCCGCCGAAGGAGGCGTCGCGCACGAGCTGGATCCACGCCACCTTTCGATCGACGGGCGAAAAGGCAAACCGCGGACCCTTGTCATCGCTGTAGATCCCTACACGCCGAAGCGTCGTGGTCCTGCTCCGCAACACCCACCCCGAGGTCGACGGGTAGAGCAGAACGGAGCCGTCCGCGCTCAGGAAGAACCTGCTGACGCGCGAGAGAGACGGCGGCGGGTCGTCGATCTTCTCCCCCCCCCACACCAGGGGGCCGGACTCCCACCCGTGGCAGAGCGTCCGGCCGTCCCCGGACAGGGCGATCTGGACCCCCAGGAGCGAGCCTGAAGGAAGATCGGCCGCCTTTCGACCCCCGACCTCGATCATGTTCTTTCCGTCGTCCTCACACGCGAAGGCCACCGTGGAGCCGTCCTCGCTGATCGTCATCCCGACGATGGTCCTGAACGGCTTGCTCCGGCGCCCCTGCCACATCAGCGTCGACCGGCTCCCTCCCGGGTCGAGAATGGTATAGGCGTAGGCCTGTCCACCCGCCCCCATCACGAGCTGCGTGCCGCGGGGGGTGAATCCCTCCAGTCTTTCCTCGACTCCCCCCACGACGGGGAACCAGGTTTGTCGATCCGAGTCGCAGGCGTAGAACGAAGCGTGCTTCCTGCCCCGATGCACGGTCACATCCCGGACATCGACGTACCCCGGGCCCGGAACTCCGTTTTCTGCGACCGACACCAGTCCCCCGTCGCGCATAACGAAGGCCACCACGGAGCCGTCCTCGCTCAGGACCGGATCGCGCACATCGTCGCAGGGCCGGCTGCGACCTCCCCGCCAGATCACGAACTCCTTGCCGTCCCAGTTCTTCGCCGTGCACGCGAATTGCGTTCCGTCGGCGCTGTAGATCGGCTCGCCGATCTCCTTCACCTCCTCGCTCATCCAGTCGCCGCTGATCAGTCGCACATTGTCCCCCCAGGACGAGGATCGCACGGCGCCGTAGACGGCGGATTGACCCGTTGGACTCACGGTGGGCCAATGGACGCCGTCGTCCCGCGGGATCTTCAGCAGCAGGGAGTCCTCCTTGCGGATGTCCGGCACGATCGGAGGGACGATCCTGACGGGGGCAGGCGACGTTCCATGCCCCGACGGCGAAGAAGCGATCGGACCTCTCGCGGGGACGTCCCTCGGCGTGGCGGCCCCCGTCCCCGGGGACGCGGGTGTTGCGGAAGCGGACCCCCCGGACAATGTCCCCAGCCACTCGGGGCCCAGGAACGTGCCGCTGCCGGCCGCCCTCATCCGGGCTTCCGTACCCACCAGTTCCGTCTGGTACCAGTGACCGTCGTTGAAGATCAGATCGAACGGCTGCATGCCCCGGGGGAGGCGCGGAAACGCCAGGCCGCCGGCGGCGCGCCCGCCCGGCGCCAGCAGCCCCTCCGGAAAGCCAACCCCGTGCCCCGCGGTCGCGAGCCGGATCCCGTCCTGGGCGCGCAAGTAGAAGTGCGACAGGCGGACATCGACCGGTTCGGAGTGTTCGTTGACCGCTTCCGCCAGCACGAAGCAGGTCCGTCCCTGGTTGGTGAAGAACCAGACTTCCCTGATGTCCAGGCGCAGACACTTCTTGAGCGCGGTCTCGCCGTTGCGTTCCCGCAGAGTCTCCCACTGTACCTGTCTCTTTCTGAGATCGAAGTCGGAGGGGCGGCTGGACTCGAGGCGGGCCAGGGCCTCGTCGAAGCGGCGGGCCTCGAAGGCGCTCTGCCAGTCCCCCCCGAGCACCCCGGACACTCCGCTGTAAAGCCGCCACCCCCCCCAGAGAAGCAGCAGCGCGGCGGCGCCCCTGACCGCCAGCCTCCAGTCGAGGATCGACTTGACCCGCCCGGACCAGTGGCCCCGACGGTCTCTCCCTTCGCGGGCGTCCGTGTCGCCGGGGAGTCCCGCAAACGCTGGAACCCCGGGGAGGGGGGAGGAATCCTGACCCCCTGAGGATGCCGTCGGACTCGGCGGGTCCAGCGGCAGAAGGAGGTCGTCTTCCAGCGCGGCCTTCCCCTTCATGACTTCCTTCAGTGACCGGGCCAGGAGACTCGCGTCCCGATATCGCTTCTCAGGATCCTTGTTCATGCACCGATGGACGACGATCTCAAGGTCGGAAGGCAGTCCGTAGATTCCCGGACGCAGTCGGGGAGGGGCCTCCGTGAGAATCCTGGCGAAAAGCGTGCCGACAGTCTCGGCGAGGAACGGAGGCTTGCCGACGATCAGTTCGTAGAGGATGGCGCCCAGCGCGTAGACGTCGGTAGCGGGCCCCATGGCCTTCTTGTCCCCCTTCACCTGCTCCGGAGGCATGTACATCGGCGTCCCGAGGGCATCCCCGGTGCGGGTGAGACTCGCCTCGCGACCGGACTTGTCCATGTCCTTCGCCAGACCGAAGTCCATGACCACCGGCGCCCCGTTCCGGCGGATCATGATGTTGGCCGGCTTCAGGTCTCGGTGAATCACCCCATGCTGGTGCGCGAAGCCGACGGCTTCCGCGACCCTGATGACGATATCCACGGCCCGCTGCGGTTTCACCCGCCGCGCCGCGTGGTGCGCCAGATCTTCGCCCTCGATGAGTTCCATCGCCAGATAGGGAATCCCCTGAATCTCCCCGAGCTCGTGAATCGAGATGATGCCGGGGTGCTTGAGTTTGGCGACGGACCGCGCTTCCGAGATCAGACGGGCCCTCAATCCGGGATCGCCGCGGGCCTCCGGAAGAATCGTTTTCAGCGCCACGGTCCGGTTGAGCTGCTCGTCCCTGGCCTGGTAGACCGCCCCCATCCCCCCGCTCCCGAGCCGCTTCTGGAGGAGGAACTTCCCGAGGCGGACCGGTCCCCTTTTTCCCGGCGGCGATCCTGCGGAGGCGCCCGGGGAGGCCGACGATGGCGTCCCATGGGAGGTGTCGGGCCTGATCCGCGTCGCCTCGAGGGACGCCGGCGACAGCTTCGACGAATCGGTGGAGGGAGGAGGCGCCGAAGCCCCGCGCGCGGGATCCGACTTCCGCCGCGCGGCTTCCGAGGCCTCCGGGGAAGGTTGAGGCGATTCCGGCGGATTCGACGGGCCGGTGGAGTTGCGGGACGACTCGCTCATCGCGCCTCCCTCCGCCGACCGCCGGGTTCGACCGCCTCCCGAACCACGAGGTTGGTGGAACAGACTACTTCGCCTGAAGAACACTGTCAAGGACCGGCGGCGGGTCACGGACGCTCCAGAGGCTCACGCCGGCAGACAATTCTGCTTGCCCGTCGCCACCTCCACCCCTAGACTGACACGGCCCGGGAAGGACAGAAGGCCCCGTGCGCCGGAAACGACCCCATGACCCGATTCCTCTTCGTCTCACGCCACGCCCTCATCCACGACCTCGCCTGGGAGGTGCAGAAGGAGGGGCACGAGGTCAAGTACTGGATCCAGTCGAAGGCCGACCGGGATGTCGCCGACGGCTTTGTGCCCAAGTGCGACGACTGGGAGAAGGAGACCGACTGGGCCGAGGTGGTGGTCTTCGACGACAACGACTTCGGCGCCGCGGCGGAGCGATGGCGAAAGGCGGGGAAGCCGGTCGTGGGCGGATCGACCTACGCGGACCGGCTCGAAGACGACCGCGACTTCGGCCAGGAGGAGATGAAGGCGGCGGGGCTCCCGATCCTGCCGAAGTGGGACTTCGACGGCTTCGATCCGGCGATCGAGTTCGTGAAGAAGAACCCGGAGCGGTACGTCGTGAAGCCGAACGGGAAGGCGCAGAACGAGAAGGTGCTCTCGTTCGTCGGCCAGGAGGAGGACGGCCGTGACATCGTTACGATGCTCGAGCGCTACCGGAAGGCCTGGAGCACGAAGATCAAGTCCTTCCAGATCCAGAAATACGTGGCCGGAGTGGAGGTGGCGATCGGGGCCTTCTTCAACGGCCGGGAGTTCATCCTGCCGGCCTGCGTGAACTTCGAGCACAAGCGGATGTTCAACGACGAGATCGGACCCAGCACCGGCGAGATGGGGACGAGCATGTTCTGGTCGAACGTCCCCGCCTTTTTCAACGCCACGCTCGCGAAAATGAGGGACCGGCTCGCCGGGAGCAGCTACACGGGCTACTTCGATCTCAACTGCATCGTCAATTCGCGCGGGATTCACCCGCTCGAGTTCACGTCACGCTTCGGGTATCCGACCATCAACATCCAGCTGGAGGGGATGCTCTCCAGGCGGGGCGAGTTCCTCCTCGCGCTGGCGAAGGGCGAGCCATGCGCGCTCCGCACCAAGCGCGGCTTCCAGGTGGGCGTGGTGGTGGCGGTGCCTCCGTTCCCGTTCACCGACCCCGACGCCTTCCGCAAGTTCAGCGAGGGGGCGGCTGTGATCTTCAAACGCGAACTTCCGGAGGGGGTACACCTCGGGGATGTGAAGATGGTCGACGGGGAGTGGACCCTGGCCGGAAACTCAGGCTACGCGCTGATCGTGACCGGCTCCGGTCCCACGATGCAGGACGCCCGGAAGGAGGCCTACAACCGGGTGAAGAGCATCATCATCCCGAACATGTTCTACCGGACTGACATCGGCGAGCGATGGGCGCGGGACGGGGACCTGCTGCAGACGTGGGGGTTGCTGGAGTAGTCGAAAGTCAGAAGTCGAAAGTCGGAAGCGGGGCGTCGAAATCCGGGGAGAGGCGAACGCGTCCGCGATCGCACCCGTAGCGGGGACGGCGATCGGCGACGGCCACGGGTCGCAGTTCCGCGACCGGACGCCCGCGCCGGGTGATCAGAAAGGTCCGCCCTCTCTTCACCTGCTCCAGCAGTTTGAACAGGTGCGCCTTGGCCTCATGGGCCCCGATCGTCGTGACTTCCATATGAACCATGAGCGTGTCTGACTATTCGGGAAGAGACGGTAGCACAGGCCTTCCAGCCTGTGCGGGACGGGCTGGAAAGCCTGTCCCACGGTTACCGACATCGGTTGGGCAACTGTCAGACACGCTCCTAGTGATCCGTCACGGCTAAACCCGCGGGTAAAACCGTCCGTCCTGAGCGAGGGCGCGGCTCCGTCGCCGCGCCCGAGTCGAAGGACGAGTCGAAGGCCGCGGCCCACCCACCCTTCGACTCGCCCGCCGGACGGAGGCGGGCTCGCTCAGGGTGGGCGGGTCTACCCGCTGGATAAGCGTTGACGGATCACTAGCCCGGGCTATTCGTGAGTGGAACACCGTAGCCCCGAGTAACGGCCCCCTTCGGCTTCGCTCAGGGCAGGCTCCGGCCGCGCAACGAGGGGCGGGCCAGGCGAAGGTGCCCCGCGCGCAGGACCGGCCCCTCGTTACGGCCCCGCAGCACGTGCTGCGGGGCCTACTCGGGGCCTCGG
>JACPTZ010000134.1 GCA_016192525.1 Planctomycetota bacterium | reverse complement strand
GACAACGGAAACAACGGAGACAACGGAAACAACGGAGACAACGGAGACAACGGAAACAACGGAGACAACGGAAACAACGGAGACAACGGAAACAACGGAGACAACGGAAACAACGGAGACAACGGAGACAACGGAAACAACGGAGACAACGGAAACAACGGAGACAACGGAAACAACGGAAACAACGGAGACAACGGAAACCATAACAACGGCGACATCAACGGCGGCAACAGCAGCAACGGCACAACAGAAGGGAGGCTCGTCCAGCAATTGAGCAAATACTGTCGAGGTACTGACAGAGTGCTGATCAGGCTACCGATTCAACGCAAAGGCGCCAAGGCGCCAAGGTGCAGAGCGCAACGGAAGCGGACTTTCCAGGGGTCAACAACACCGGAGGATGCACCCTTGGACCTTGCGGGGTTAGAACCCACTCACCCTCCGCTGTTTCTGTTGTTCCCCCAAGGAATCCTTCTCTGTGGTTGTTCTTCGCGACTCCGCATCTTTGCGCCTTCGCGTTGAATCTGTTTTCTCTCCTTCCGTTTCTTGAATTCGCGCAATTCGCGTAATTCGCGGTCGTCACCCCTTCGCGGCCGCGGAGCGGTGTTCCAGCGTTTCAAAGAAGGCGTCGATGCGGTTCCGCATCTCGGTCTCGCTGAAGTACCGCGGATCGGCCAGATCGCTCTCCAGATAGAGCGTGGGAATCCCCTTCTCACGGGAGAAGAACTCGCGCGTGTCCGGCTGCCCCACCGAGAACGGCCGGCAGGAGCGCACCGCATGCATCACCAGCGCATCCGCCCGGTGCCGCTCGATCTCCCGCTGCAGGAGGTCCCTCCGGCGACGGAGCGTCAGGTTCGTGTAGCAGCGCAGGGCGTACTCCGCCATCGACTCGAACGGCCGGGCCGGATCGTGCCGGACGCCATCGTCCCACGCCCCGCCGACGCGAGAGTAGGTGGAACTCACACAGCAGGCGTCCCACCGCTTGAACATCTCCCAGAAGGCCCGGAAGTGGGGCCAGGGCGGGGGGCCGTCGATCACGATCCGGTGACGCTCCCGCGGGACCGGCCCCGTTCGCGCCTCGGCGCGGCGACGGATCTCATCGAGGGCCGTCCGGTAGTAGTCCACGCAAGCGGCGGACCCGCGAAGGACGTAAATCGGCGCCATGAAGAAAACCGCCTCGAAGAAGGCGTCGAAGGGGGAAGGCGTCTGGCGGCAGCTCTCCAGGATCGAAACCCACAGGTTCTCGGCCTGTCGGGATCGGTCCAGATTCTCGGCCAGCCGGTCATGCTGAAATGTCCGGCCCGTGATCTTTGCGCACGTCTGGGTGAGCTCCTCGAACTGGCCGGCCACATACCGCACCGCGTGGGGGTCGGGCGTTCCCTCCCGGAGGGCGGGGACATCCACCACGACAAGCGGGGCGTTGAAGTGCCGGGCCAGCGTCTCGAACCACTTGAGGGTAGTGCCGCAGCCGGCATAGGTGCAGACGAGGAGGTCCGGACGGGGCATCTGACCGAACGGCCCCGCGCCGCCGGAGGCGGTCAGCCCCAGATCATTCTTCACGTACCCGCAGGCGTCGGCGGGATACCCCTGCTCCTCGGCCTTGAGAATGAGGTCGCCCGCCACCTTCCGCACGCCGCACTGGAGGGCGTTCACCTCCGGGAAGACCGTGCGGAACCCGGCGGCATGCAGGACCTCGATCGGGTTCCCCCCGATGAGGAGATACGCCACCGGACCCTCGCCCTTCTCCAGGTCGGCGTACCAGTCGGTGAGCAGCTTCTTCTGAAGGTCGCGTCCGGCGCCTTCGAGGATCTCGCTCATGCGAAGAACAGTGAGGACTCGACGAACGCCTCCGCCTGCGACCGGACGGCGTCGAAGCCGCTCGACTTGTCCTCATACTCCACCGCGATCCATGGGATCCCCTCGCGTTCCAGCGCGGTGCGGAGCGGGGGGGAATCGAAAGAGGCCGGCTCGCAGAACTTGGCGGCGGCGAAGACGACACCGCCGGCGTGCGTCCGCTTCACCTTGGCCACCAGCGCCTCGGCCCGGGGGAGGGCGCCGCCGTAGCGCACGCTCGAGGGAACCGAATGCCGGAGCCAGGCGCCGGCCAGGGAGGCGAGCGGGTCGCCGTCCGCGTCGATGGCGCACTCGAACCAGCGGCGCCCCTGCATCAGGTCGTCGTCCACCACGAGGCAGCCGGCCTCCTCGAGTGCCTCGAGGAGATCGGCGGGAGGGGGCTCGCAGAATCCGCCTTCGAGGACGACCCGCAGTCCGTCCCTCCGCCGGCGATCCCCGCCCTGCAGCGAGGCCAGCGCCTCCCGCAGGAGGCCCGAGTGCCGGTCGCGCGGCATGAAGGCGCCGGCGCGGAGGAGCTGGCGGATCTCGGAGTGCCGGATCCGCCACGGCGCCTCGCGCCGGACGGCGTAGAGCTCGGAGATCAGCCCCCGGTTCTCATCGAAGGTGCGGATCGCGGCCCGGATCTGGCGGTCGGTGATGCGCACCCCGGCGAGGTGGCCGAACACCCTCCGCAGACGGTCGAATTCGCCCTTCAGGAAGTCGACCGAGTGCCGCGAGTCCGGGTTCTGCGGGAGGTGCACCGTCTCGACGAGCCGCTCGGGGAAGTTCCGGTGCCAGATGCCGGCCAGGTGCCGGGCCACGTCGCACGAGCCCGGGAAGAGCATCCCGTCGAGGGCGTTCAGGTCGTGCCGCAGGGCGCGGTCGAGGGTTCGACGCGCGATGGCGCAGACGAAGGAGGGGAGCCGGGTGTCGGCCCGTTCCGTGGAGGCGCCGTCTTCGCCGAGGATGCCGACGGGGAGGATTCCCCCCGCGTGGAGGATCTCCTCGGGAACGTAGACGGGGAAGCATCCGATCGCCTTCCCGTTCGTCTCCCGTTTCCACGCCGCCACGGATTCCCCGAGCGACAGGGCCCCGCAGTCTTCGACGATCTGTTCGAGGTTACGGGGCATGGTGATGTCCCCCGCACTTGCAGGGCGGGGTGAACGGTTCAAGCGCGGGGAACATCCTCCGCGAAACCGTCCGGCGGCACTCGGTCAGCGTGGCGTCGCACCGGGCGATCGCCGCGGCCAGCTCGTAGAGATCGAAGCCGAGACCCGTGGCGTGGATCTCGTCCAACGATCCGGCGAGCTCCTCTGCATTCGACACGAAGTACCCGCGGCGCCCGAGGAGCAGGATGAAGGAGTCCCAGACCTCGCCGAGGGCGGCCGGATCGGGCTTCGACGACTCCCGCAGGAACGACTCCAGCCGCCCGAAGGCGGTCGTCGCCTCGCGCGGCTCGCGGGCGTTCAGGGCGCGGATGGCGTCCGAGACGAGGGAGGAAACTTCGACGGTCACTTCCGGTGCTCCTTCAGGGTTTCCTCCACCCACTTCCGCGCCTGCATCATGCGCGACATCCCGATCATGCTCGTCGAGAGGATCACCGCGTGTCGGATCTCCGACGGCTTCGCCCCGGCCTCGATCGCCTGGTGGGTGTGCGAATGCGTCCCCCCCTCCAGCCCGGCGCCGAGCGAGATCCCGAGCTTGACGAGTTCCGCCCAGCGGGGCGCCAGCGGCCCCGCCTTCAGGCACGCCTTCACCAGCCGGGCATGGCTCTTCGTTACGCCCGGGTGGAGCCGTTGGAGGGTGCGGTACGACTTCGGGAGGCGACGCATCGGGAGACGCCCTCGGAGCGATAGTGGAGGTCGGGTTGGGACGACCGCAGGGAGAGCGGCGGGGTGTGAAGCGCGTACAGCGTCAACTCGACGTCGCCGGCCTCGAAACCGTGCGACACCCCCGGCGGGACCAGGACGAAATCGTTCATGCGGACCCGGACCCGCTTCCCGTCAAGCAGGGCATGGCCATGCCCGTCGACGATGAAGACGAAGCAGGTGGCGCGGTCGTGGTGGTGGGGGAAGACGGTCTTCCCGGGCTTCACCACGGTGTATTCCAGGTCGACGTTCCTGAGCTCCTCAGCCCCGGCGCACGGGACCACGAAGGCGTCGTCGCGGACTTCGCCCTGGAGACGATCGAGGTGCTTGACGACCCAGCGTCGGCGCATGGTTAGCCCCACGGGTGCTCGCAGAGGATCTTGGGGGGGAAGGGGAGAACCGGATCGCCCGCAGCCGAGTCGCCGGGCACGTCACCCGCCTGGCGGCCCGAACGAGACGACGGCGCCCCGGGTCGCGCTCTCGGGGCCAGGGGGTTTCCGGGACGGGCCCCCTTCACGATCGGGGAGAATCCCTGACGGCTCCGAGACGGCCGTTCGATTCGACGCGCAAGGTTTTCCATGCGCGGGAGAAACGCAAACTCCCTGCCAGCCCTCAAGGCGGGATATTGCCCTGTTTTCGGGGGTACCTTGTGGCATTTTCCCCGCTTGGAGCGGGAAATTACGGGCGGGTCGGAGGCTTGAGGTGCGCCCAAGACCCGGCCGATTCATCGGCCCAACACGACATCGATTCCCGACAGGAGTGCCTCGACGGTGGCTCGCGGGATCTTCCCGGCCCGACGAGTCAACAGGACCCTGTCCACGGCGATGATCTGCGAGCAGTTCGCCGCCGCGTTCTTCGGCAGTCCCGTGATTCGGGCCGTCAGGGCGAGATTCCCCGGGGCGTTCGCCCACTTCATGTTGCTGGTGAGCGGGATGCACACGACCGTGGAAATGCGGGTTCTGTTGAGGGCGTCGCCCTGAATGACCACCACCGGACGTCTGAACCCGGGCCCGGACCCCATGGGATCGGGAAGATCGGCCCACCAGACTTCGCCCTGAGAGATCACCATTCGCTCCGCCTCAGGACTCGACGCGCCGCCGCAGAGACGAACGGGTCGGGTTTGTTTCCGATCTCGGCGAGGACGCGATCGAACGCCTCCGTGACCTCATCGGGGGAGTGGCGGGCGACATATTCCCGGATGGCCTCCGTGAAGAGGCTGCTGCGCGACCTTCGGGTGCGCTTGGCCAGTCGTTCGGCCTCCTGAAAGACCTCGTTCGGGATCGAAATGGCTGTTTTCATACCCGGAGTATAACCCTCGAGGACTTCGGGGTCAAGGACGATGTTTCTGTCGCTCGCCGAGATTCGCCGCGCGGCGGGCGGTGGGGAGTGACTCCCCGGGGCCCGGGACACGATGCGGTCGAATCCGCGCCTGCGCTCACCGCGGCTCCACCGGGTCCTCGACCCGGGTCCGCTCGATCTCGTCGATGGTATCGAACAGCTCGGTGGTGGTGAAGGGCTTCTCCAGGTAGCGCCGGCAGCCGTTCACCCGCGCCCACCCCTTGCTTTCTCGATCGTGGCGGCAGGAGATCATGACGAGGGGGATGTCGAAAGTGTCCCACTGGTTGGAGAGGAATTGCGCGAGGGCGTGGCCGTCCACCCCCGGCATCATGACGTCGAGGAAGATGAGGTCGAACTTCTTCATCTGGATGTGGACGAGGGCCTCGGAGGCCGCCGCGGCCAGGGTGACCTGATGTCCGGCCGGCTCGAGCAGGTCCTGCAGCAGGGATCGCGTGTCGGCCTCGTCATCGACCACCAGGATGCGCATCCTCGAACTCCACCCGGAGGACGTCCGGAATACGGGCCTTCAGGAAGCGCGAAATCTGGGTCTGGAGGGGGCGCCGGGACGGCGCGTCCGGGCCGACCTGCACGCTCACGACGCCGTCCCGGGCCTCCACGATCTCCAGCGTGGAGTCCCACTCGCGGAGGAGGGGCGCGAGCTCCGCGGCCGTCGACCGGACGCGCCACTCGAAGAAGAGATTCTCCGTCCCGCGGAGCGCCTCCGGCCCGGCGGAGTCGAGAATCCTCCGGATGACGCGCGTTTCGTGTCCCACGTGGGAGAGGAGTTCCGCCAGGAAGACCCGGGCCACCCGGCAGGCCCCCTCCACGTCCCCGGAGGTAAACCGGACGGAGAACTCGCGGGCGGTGAGGTGAATCGGCCAGTGCTCCTCGGCGAGCTGTTCAATCTCCGGCTCGGCCTCCGGGGAGACGGCGAGCAGCGCCGGGAAGAGCACGTCCTCCTCCTCCCGCATGTGCTCGGCGAGATGCTTGACAAACCCCTCCACCTGCGACTCGATCGTCGAGGACCGGCCCGCAGGACCCGCCACCATCCCCTCTCCGACCGCGACGCCGGGATACGTCCGGAGCGCCTCGATCACGCCCGCCAGGGCGTCCGAGAGCGCGCCATGATCGGCGGCCAGGGGGTCGGTGATCACACCCGCGCCTCCTCCAGGACCCGATGCACCGTTCGGAGAATCTCCTCGTTCTTGGACGGCTTCAGGAGGAGATCGTCCCCCCCCTTCTCCACCGCCTCCGAGTACATCGGCCAATCGGCGTAGGCGCTCAGGAGGACGACGCGCGTCCGCGGGGACAGACGCTTGATCTCCGAGAGGAGCTCGAGCCCCTCCACATCGGGCATGCGGACGTCGCTCAGGACCAGGTCCGGGTGGTTCCTGGCCACGTATTTCAACGCCTCGTCCGCGGACGAACTGGTCGCCACGAGGAAACCGTCGCTTTCGAGGAGTGAGAAGAGGAAGAGGCGGGCGTCGAGTTCGTCGTCAACGACGAGAATCAGCGGTTTTCCGTTGATCATGACCAGGTCCCTCCGACATTCGCTCCCTCCCCGCCAGGGGCAGGGAAAAGACGGCGCACGTCCCCCGGCCCTCGGTCGATTCGATCCGGAGACTCGCCCCGTGGGCATCCAGAATACCTTTGCAAATGGCGAGCCCGAGGCCCGTTCCGCCGTGGCGGCGTCTTGACGATCCGTCGGCCTGCCAGAACCTCGTGAACAGGTATTTCTGGACGGCGTCCGGGATGCCGATCCCGCGGTCCCACACGGCCACCTCGGCGAGACCCTTGTTCTCGTCGCGGGTTGCGTCGATGCCGATCGCACTTTGCTTTTCCGAGAACTTGACGGCGTTGGAGAGCAGGTTGAGGAGCACCCGGCCGATCTTCTCACGGTCCGCCCGGACGAAGAGCATCTCCGGGAGTCGGGGTTCGGGGACGAGGCCCTTTTCCTCGATCTGGGGCTGAAAATTCTGGAGGGTGCCTCGGATCAGCGGCACCAGATCGAAATCGGTCGGCTCCGGCCTGAACGCCCCCGCGTCGATCCGCTCGAACTCCAGGAGTTCCTCGATCAGCCGCTGCAGCCGATCGATATTCCGGACCGCCACCGTGAGGCCGTCGCGCTGCTTCTCGCTGAGCGGGCCGAACCGTCCTTCAAGGATCGACTCGTTGTAACCGCGGATCGCCACGAGCGGCGTCTTCAGTTCGTGCGTGACATTGGCCATGAACTGCGACTTCATCCGGTCGAGTTCCTTCAGCTTGTCGTTGGCCTCGGCGAGCTCCGCCACGTGGCGTTCGAGTTCGCCGACGAGACGCCGGATCTCCGCGTTCTTCCGGATTCGGACCGTCCCCATGGCGCCGAAGACGACTGCGAAGAGCAGGGGGTGAGCGAGGAAGATGAGGTGGACCGGATGCTCCCAGAGCATCGAGAGCTCCGGGGGATGCCGCGCGAGCCAGCAGTGGAGGCCGATCGAGAAGACCGGAATCGGGAGGCCCCAGAGGAAACCGAAAATGGCGTAGCTGTTCCGGGTCGGCGTGTAGGTGACCCGGTCGCCGAGGGCGCTGAGGAATTCGCGGATGGAGGTTCCGCGGCGGGGGGCGGGGAGGGATTCAGCGGGAGGTTCACCGGAGGGGGTGGGAGTGCTCACTGGGGCCCCCTCGCCGATCCGCGCCCCTCCCGGCGGCTCCGCTTGACGGTCGCCAGCATCGCGTCGGCGGCGCCGATCAGCTCCTCCGGAGTGGCGCCGTCGGACGGCGCCACCGCGTGGCCGCTGCTGATCGACATCGTCGTCTGGCGCTTCACCGCCTCAGCCGCTCTCTCGGCCAGCAGCGCCGCGCCGTCGCGGTGGCCCTGAACCACCATCAGGAACTCGTCGCCGCCGTAGCGCCCCAGGACGTCGCTTTGGCGGGTGGCCGACTGAAGGGAGGCGGCGACGGCGCGGAGCACCCGGTCCCCCGCGAGGTGGCCCTGGGTGTCGTTCACCGACTTGAACCCGTCGAGATCGAACATCACCACCGCCGTCGGCTGCCGTGTCCGGAGCGAGGCGGCGACCATGTGCCGGAGCTGGTCGAGCAGATAGCGTCGATTGTAGAGGCCCGTGAGCGGGTCGGTCATCGCCATTCCGCGGAGGGTCTCGATGAGACGCTCGTTCTCCCGTTCGAGATTCCGCCGCACCGTGCCCATCGCGCCGAAGACCAGCCCGAAGATCGGAGGGTGGAGGAGGAAGATGAGGTGCCAGGGGTGCCGGAGGAGGAGATCGATCCCGAGCGGCTCCCCCGCGACCACCGCGTGGATCGCGACCGAGAAACACGGGACCGGGATGCCCCAGAGCACGCCGAACCAGAGGTAGACGTTGTGCCGGACGTCGTAGGTGAACCGATCGCGAAATGCGCCCAGGAAGGAGGTGACGCTCTTCATGAACGGTTGGAGCGCAAACGGGATGCCGGGTGGTCGACCCTGCGCCCTGGGTGGCAGGGGCCGCTTGCTGCCCGTGCTCGGGCCGGGCAGGCGCGGGCGGATCGCAGGCGTCTGACTACGGCCCGTTCGGACACATCGGGTGCGGCTTCGCGCCCACCGCGGCGACCGCCACCCCCACCGGGGAGAAGGTGCCGATCTCCCGGAAGCCCCGCTCCACCGCGGGCCGTTCCGCGTCGGCGAGCATCTCCTCCGCCATCGGAAAGAGCACCTGGTCCTCCTTCGCGATGTGCTGACGGAGCAGGTCGAGGATGTGCCGGGCGTGCATCGCGACCGCCGCGGAATCGCCTGCCCCCAGGCTGCTTCGCATCCCCTCGATGTGGCGCTTCTCCTCGCGATGCTCCTCCAGCATCACGAAGACCGGGCCTGCGTTCTCCGGGAAATGGCTGGCGAGTCGCGGGAACAGGATCTCCTCCTCCTTCCGGCGGTGAAGCACGATCTGGTGATCGAAGAAGTGCAGCACCTCCCGGACCTTCGCCTCATCAAACGGCGCCAAGGCCTGCTCCAGGACGGCCAGCTTCTGGAGCACGACCAGGTGCTCCCGGCTCAGGATCTCGGTGAGCATGAGAGTCTCTCCAAAGTGGTCTGATTGGCCGTCAAGGTTGGATGCACGAGGCTACAGCCCCTTACGTTGTCATTCTGAGAGCCTGTGAAGCGGTGCGCCAGGACGACAAGTGCCGGGCTCTTGTCATCCTGAGCGTCCGCCGCAGGCGGACGCGAAGGATCACCATCGCATGCGCCAAACCCGCTCCAGTACTGGTGATCCTTCGCCCTGCCCGCCGGACCCTTTGGCAAGCTCAGGGCAGGCTCCGGCGGGCAAGGCTCAGGATGACAATGCGGTAACCTCATACGGTCGGACCTGCGGGTGACACGGGCCGCTCGTCCGCCCGTGCTTCGCGCCGCGGGCACGCGTAGCAATCTGCCCGTGCTACCCTTTGACCCGCGGATTCGGTCCTGACCGCTCACCCAGCACGCGTCCCGTATCTGTGATGCCGGAAGCCCCAGCCTTGGGCAGGTGGGCGCAATCGCTGTGCCTGCCCTACGAGGCGGGCAGGAAAGGCTATTCGGCGGAGTGCTGAATAGTCCGCGGGGGTGTGGATAACTTCAGGTGGTTGCAGGTGCTATCGTTGGCAGGGGCAGGTCTGATTGTGGAGTCGGACCACGCATTCGTCCGCGTAGTAGGCGCCACATCCGAGGCAGGGGTTGCCGGCCACGGAGCGTTCCCGGATGAGGACTGCGACCGCCTTCTCCAGTCCCTGCGCCAGGGTGTCTGGATTGTCGGAGCCGAAGAGGGCCGCGAGGCGGCTGGACTTGGTCTCTTCGTAGTTCCGGATCAGCGCGTGCCCTCGCGGCGTGACCATCAGCTCCTGCGCCCGGCGATCCCTCTTCGAGATCTTCGACCGCAGCACTCCCTTCTTCTCCAGTCGCGTGACCGCCTTGGAGGCCGCCGCATACGAGGCGTTCAGAAAACGCGCCACGTCCCCGATGTTGTTCGGGCCTGGTCGGCAAAGGAACTTCAGCAGGTTGATCTGATCGAAGGTGAGTTTCGCCCCGTTGGCCTCGCGTAAATATCCGCGCTCCAGGACCTGCTCCACGAGGCGAGCGAAGATATGGGCGTTGCGGAGAAAGCGATTATAGTTGTTGTTCATGGCGGCATTTTACGCAGTCGCTGATCGGAGTGCAAGGATAATATAACCCAGCGCAATTAATTTGGTCCGCTCGAAACTCGCAGCAGGTTAGTCGGGTTAAACGATTAGACCCTCCAAGGAGAACCACATGAAGCGAACCGCTCTGTGCGCTGCGCTGCTCTCACTGGCCCTCTTGTCTCTCCGGGCCGAGGATCAGGATCCCGCCTTGCTGAAGAGGGAGATCGAGACCCTGGAGCAAAGGACGGTGGCCGTCGGGCTGATGCGAAAACTCAATCTGACGAACGAACAGGCCCGTGCCCTTCTCCCGCTCGCGAAAGAAGCGGGGACGGCACGAGAGGAGTTCCAGACCCGCCTCCTTCGCCTGCAGGAGGAGCAGTCGAAGGTTTTTGCGGAGTTCAGGACGCAGGACCTGGAGAACGAGGGGTTCACCCCCGAGGTCGAGCGTGCCACCTCCCGCCTCGATGACCGCGAGAAGGACCTCCGGAAGGCCTTCTCCGACCACCTCGCCGAACTGGAGGAGCGGGCGCCCTTCACCGAGGCGCAGCGCGCCCTCATCAGCCGGCTGAAGCCCGAGAACTTGAGGTCGGTCCTGATCAAGGAGGCGCCGCTGCCGGGGGAAGGCCCTCCGGATCGCGAGAAGCCGAAGGGGGAGGCGGAACGTCTGCGGAAAGAACTCGACGAGATTCACCGCGCTCAGTACGGGGCGGCCTCGCCCCTCGGGCGCCTCCTGTCACTCCCGGTCTTCGCGTCCGTCCTGGCGGGACGCGCGGGCGAGAAGCTGGAGACTCCGTCCGAAGGGTCCGACCTGTCCACCGGCGACGGCATGACCTGAGAGAGCGGGACCCAGTCCCGCGCGTTGCGCGACGACATCAACCTCCTCAACCTGACGAACGGAATGAACTACTCGATCCATCAGCTCGAACACCTCGCCGCTTACAGCCGAAAGGCCGGCGCCGGGTTCGCTTCCGCCGCTCCGGAGCCGAAGTTCGATGCCGCCAAGGCCGGAAAGTACCGCGTCCTTCTCGGAGAGGTGCTCGGGGCCCTCGAACGGGACGTCGATCCGGATCGCGAGACGGTCCGCCAGGCCCTTCTGCTCCGCAAGGAGATTCTCCCTCCGCCGAAGTTTCTCGGGCCCCGTCCGCCCGAGGGGGGGCGGGACATCGACCGTCTCGTGGACCAGACCCGCGATCTCCTCTTTGAAAGTCAGCGGCAGGTCCTGCTCGACTACAAGCCCTGCCTCATCCCGCCCAAGAACCTCAAGGATCCCGTGCGGGTGGGCCAGGCGCACGACAACGGCCTCGTGGTCAAGTCGCTCACGAAGCTCCGCGAGATCCCGGCCGAGAAGTGGGAGCGAAATCGCGGCGAGATCGTGGAACAGACGCTCTCCCGGATCGAGGAGCACAACGGCCGGTTCCCCGACGGGGAGCGGGGGACGAAGCTGGCGAAGATGACGGACCTCCTGGAGCGGGCCCGGGCCCTGAGCGCGGTCGACTTCGAACTCCAGAAGAACGACTTCGCGAAGGAGTTCGAGCCGTTCGGCCGGAAGGACGCCCTCAAGCACGAGCTGGATGCGATGCTCGGCGACGAGGCGGTCATCAACCAGAAGATCCGCGCGTTCCTGCTCGATCCGCGGGCGGCGTCGCTCTACGAAACGCGTCTCGCTCAGCTCAAGGCGGCGCCCCGGCCGGAGGCGGTCGATCTGGACACGATCAGCGCGGCCGACCACTGCAAGGACGGGAAGTGCGCGATCGACGACTAGTGGGCCTTCAAGATTGAACTTGTGGGTGGCACGGGCGGCTTGTCCGCCCGTGCCTGCACGCTCCGAGCACGGGCAGCGAGCTGCCCGTGCCACCCGGCAACCCATAGATTCAATCTTGAAGGCCCACTAGGTCGGCGCGTGTGCGGAACCCGTGGGGCGGGGCCCGCCCCCACTGAGAAACCCGATCAAGTATCTGAAACCGCCGGCCTTCTTCCGCGGTAACATCCTCCATGGCCGGCGATTCCGCCGCCTGAGACAGAACGGAGGAGCAACCATGCGAGTGAGAACCCTGAGCGCGGCCTGCGGGGCCGTCCTGTTCCTGGCCGCCGCGACCGCCGCGGCCGACGAGTGGGAGGACCGCTTCGAGACCGCCGACCCCGCGACGACACGGAGCCTCGCCTCGATCCAGACCCTGAGCGAGGAGGCCTCGATCCTCAATCTCGTGAATGGACTCTACCTCTCGGAGGTCCAGTCGAAGCAGGTCATCTCCCTCGCGAAGGAGGCGGGTGAACTCCGCGACCGCGCGATCCGGGAGCATGCCGAAACCGTGCAGTCGTTCGAGCGCGCCCTGGTTGAACTCAAAGGCTGTCTCGTCTCGGGCGGGACGATCCCGGTCGAGCTGGAACAGCGGGTGCACTCCCGGGAGGCCGCCGTCAAGGAGGCCAAGCGGAAGTACTACGAGGGGCTGCGCGGGGTGGAACGCCGCCTCTGCAAGGTGCTCCGCGCCTCGCAACTCGATGTCATCCAGCAGTTCAACCCGTGTCTCATCCCCCCGCAGGAACTGAAGGACCCGGTGCGCGTCGGCCAGGCGCAGAGCCCCACGCAGGACATGGAGGATCACCTCGCCACGATCCGGAATCTCCCGGACAGGGCCTGGAAGCCGGTGGCGGAAGCGCTCTTCGAGATGTTCCTCGGCTTCGAAGAGAAGATCCTCGGCGCCTTCCCCAGGGACGAGCGCCGGACCGAACTTGAACGTCTCCTCACCCTCGCCACGGAGGTCCGCGCCCTCGACGAGGAGGAGTTCGAACTTCGCAAGGGCGACTTCGCCCTCGACGTCATCCGTCCCATCCGCGAGTTTCAGGACAAGGCGCAGGAGTTCACCAGCATCCACCTCCGGATGGAGGGCGGCCTCTCCAAGCCGGGGAAGTTCCTCCTCAATCCCCGCGTGGTCCCGTTGCTGGAGGAACGGCTGAAACAGGCCGTGGCCTCGGCGTCGGTCGACCTGGACGGGATCGACCCGGCGGAATCCTGCGATGACTGCGGGCGCGGGAGCGACGCCGTGTCGACCCGGCCCGTTCCGAAGCCCGGCCCCGAGCCGAAGTTCGCGCACTTCGCCGAGTGGCTCGGCCTGGACACGGAGCAGTCGGAAACCGCCCGGGAGGCGATCGGCCGGGGGCAGGCCGACCTGATGGTCACTCTCGCCGCGGAGCGCGAGGACGGCCGGAACATCCTGAAGGAGTTCCTTCAGAAGCTGCTTGCCGGGAGGGAGGGTCCGGCCCTCGCGGTGCTCGGCGAGACGATGCCCAACTCCGAGCAGACCTACTTCGAGCGGGTGGTCGAGATCAAGTCGGGGGTGGAGTCGATACTCGAGGAGTGCCTGGACGAGGAGCAGTTCGAGAAGTATCGCTCATCCGGGATCGATCTCTTCAAAATCAAGGTCGGGAGTCTGCGATGGAAGGACTGAGCCGCCGGGCGTTCGTGCGGGGAGTGGCCGGGGGGATCGCGGCGCTGCCGGCGCTGAATCTCGTCGACCTCTTCGCCCAGGACGCGGCGAAATCGAACTTCCTCCGCGAGGTGGACGCCCGGTACTACAAGAAGTTCAGCGACAAGCGGGTCCAGTGCCTGGTCTGTCCGCTGAACTGCATCCTGAACCCGGACGAGACCTGTTTCTGCCGCACGCGGAAGAACCATGACGGGCGGCTGATGTCGCACGCCTACGGGAACCCCTGCATCCTGACGATCGACCCGGTCGAGAAGCTCCCGCTCGCGCACTTCCTGCCCGGCGAGCAGAGCCTCTCGATCGCGGTGGGGGGATGCAACCTGCGGTGCCTCTACTGCCAGAACTGGAACGAGTCGCAGTCGAAGCCGGACGATCTCAAGAACCTCGATCTCCCCACCGGGAAGGCGGTGGAGAGCGCCTCGAAGAAGGATCTTCGGGTCCTCGCCTACACCTACACGGAGCCGGTGGCGTTCTACGAGTACATGCGGGACATCTCGATCCCGGCGCGGGCGAAGGGGATGAAAAACGTGGTGGCGACGGCACTCTACATCAACCCCGATCCGCTCGGGGAACTCTGCCGGACGACGGACGCCTTCGCCGTGGCGCTCAAGGGGTTCGACGAGAAGTACTACGAGAAGGTGCTCGGATCGTCGCTCGCGCCGGTCCTGAAGGCGCTGGAGATCATCAGGGAGCAGAAGGTGTGGCTGGAGATCGTGTCGCTGATCGTCCCCGGCTACAACGACGACCTCGCGAAGAACAGGGAGATGATCGCCTGGATCGTGAAGAACCTCGGCACGAAGGTGCCGGTGCACTTCGGGCGGTTCGTCCCGTCCTACCGGATGAAGGACCTCGTACGGACCCCGGTGACCACCCTCGAGTCCTGCTGGAAGATGGCGCAGGACGCGGGGATCGAGCACGCCTACATCTTCAACGTCTCCCCGCACGAGGGGAACAACACCCGCTGCGCCTCCTGCAAGAAGGAGGTCATCCAGCGTCTCGGCTTCAAGACCACCGAGAGCCACATCGAGAAGGGGGCCTGCGGCTTCTGCAAGGCGAAGATCCCCGGGGTGTGGGAGTGGAAGTAGGGGGGGGCGGGCACGCGGCCTTCAGGAGGTGATCGTTGAGAGCGGTGAGGCAGATCGCCGCCAGGACCGGCCAGGCGAGCAATTCCTCGCCCCGGAGGGGGATTCGTTCGACGGCTTCACCCGGCACGATGCTCATTCCACGCTCCGCATCCTCTTGGGTATGTGATGAAGAGGAAAAGGAGGAAGAGAAAGAAACGGAAGAAACGGAAGAAACCACAACAACAGCAGTGCGCCCTGACGGGACGCACTACGGAACGCCCGCGAGGCCGCTCGTAGTGCGTCCCCCGCCACGCTGATGGCGGGCAGGCGTGAGGGCGCACCGTTGTTTCTTCGGCGTTGTCCCCTCCTGGCGCCATGGCGCAAGGCTACTTTGCGTCCTGCTCTCTCTTCCACTTTCCATGTGTCTTCGCCCATACATACAGTGTGTCCAGGAGCAGAAAGTTCCCGCCGAGATATGATTTCTCTCCGTCCTTCACCCTGGGGTTTCCGGCGATCTCCCCTATAATCAGTCCGTCGCGGAAGCGGGATCGGTCCCCCAGCACTCGCGCGGCCGCCACCCCGAACCCGGTGGCCGCCATTCCCGCCCCCTGATGGACCGGGCCGGAGTCGGCATCCGCCGTCCCCTTGTCCCCCGGCGGGAATTCGCGGAATCCGGCGAGACCGAAGACCGACACTCCCATCTTCTTCCTGTACGCCGCATACTGCTCCCCGGCGAAGGCGGGATCGATTCCGGCGAGGAAGGCGAGCGACCAGGAGAGCGCACAGCCCCGAGGCCGCCCCGCCGGCGTTTCGGTCTTCGCATCGATGCCCTCGTACATCAGACCGGTGTCCGCGTGGAGATGGGCCTTCTGCCACGCGATCCACTTTTCGCCCACCTTCCCGTAGTCGGTTCCGCATAGCGCGTCGCACAGCGTCAGCGAGAGGATCGCCGAAAGGTTGTCGACCGGCCAGACGGCACCCTTCCAGGTCTCCAGATTGAAAGTGGGACTATCGTTGTAGAGGGCCGCGAGACGGGCGCTGTCCTCGCGGAAACGGTGCTCCACGGCCGGGTCGCGCTCCAGGAACAGCAGGCCGGCCCGGAGGAGGTTCAGGTTTCCCTCGTAGATGATCCCGCGCGGAGGGGTGCGTTCCTCCGACGGGGCGAACGACGCCTGGATCTCCTTGTCCGCCTCCATTGTTTCGATCAGCCACTTGATCGTGCCGGCGGCCTTCCGCCCACGCTCCTCATTCCCGGGCTCGATCATGCACGCATTGACGAGGGCGCATCCGAAGAAGGTGTGGCAGAAGAGCCGCCCGGCGGGGAACCGTTCGCTCCCCGGGGTCTTTCCCTCGCGCAGGCGGGCCTCGATGAACGCGAGTTGCTGATCGACGTCCGCCGCCACCCTGGGCCCGAGGTAGTCCTCCGGATTGACGCGGATCTTCGAGGGATCGGGGATCGCCTGGAGCCGCGCGAGCGCCCGGCGGACCTCCTCGTCGAGCGACGCGCTGGCGCTCTCCTGAGGGCAGGCGATGGGGGCGAGGGAGATGAGGAAGACGACGGTCAGGAATCTCGCGGGCATGACGGTCTTCCTCTGAGCGAAGTCTGTCCTCGTTTGGCGGGCGAACGCCGTAGGGGCGGCCCTTGTGGCCGCCCGCCTGTGGACCTGCTGAACCGCGGCACAGGCGGGCGGGGGCACTTGTCCGCCCCGCCACACAGATGGCGGGCAGGCATTCGTGTGGCGGAAGCCCCGCCCCTGCATCTCATCCGGCGCGATGGGTTCTTGGCGCCTCACTTCTTCTTTCCGTCCCCCCCGGCCGTCGCCTTGAGGAAACTCCCGTAGCGGCTGTAGACCTCGAGGGTCAGCGTGTTCATGGCGGTGGCGTAGACCCGTCCGCCCGCGTAGCCCCAGCGGTCCATCCCTTGCTGCGTCTCCGCGTCCCATGAGCCGTCGGCGCAACTATCCCTGGCCGTGTTCCGGTTCCAGGTGAGCGCCGCCACGAGCGCCTTATTCCAGGCGGCCCAGTACTGACCTCGCGGCCCGTTGTAATGGAACAGGGCCAGCGTGGCCCAGTGCCAGTAGTGCGCGTCATTCTTCTTCGCAGCCGGGTTCCAGGAGGGGAGGTCGTCCGCGAGAAGGCGCATCCCTCCCTCGAGGGCGCGATCGCGCTTGTCGCGGTCGAGGAGCATCCGACAGGTCATGGCGATGGCGGTCGTCGTTTCGTGCGGGGCATACCCCTGGTTCTCCGCGTGGACTACCTGGCCCGTTCCCTTGGCCGTGTAACCGGCCTGATACGACAGGTCGTCCGTGACCTCCTGCATCCAGGCCCGGGCCCCGTCGAATCCCGCCCGGCTCACCTCCAGCCCGGCAAAGTCGGCAATCTTGAGGCTGAAGCAGGCCCAGCCGGTGACCACCGTGTCGTTGTCGCCGCATCGCTTGGCGTAGCGCCACCCCTTGTACGGATTCTGGGCGGCGAGAGTGAAGTCCACCCCCAGCTGGGCGGACTCCTTGAGGAGCGCCGACTGCGTCATGCCGTACGCCTCGGCCATCGCCGTCGCGGCGATGAGGTGGTTGTACATGTACTTGCCGCCCTTCTGTCCCCCGAAGCAGCCGTCGATGTCCTGGTTCCGCATCAGCCACCGGAGGCCATGGCCGATCACCTCGCCCCAGCAGATCTCCCGGTCCAGATGGGGATCCTTGTACGCTTCCTTCGAGGCCGGGGTGTATCCGGCGCCGAGAAGGGCCAGAATGGCAAGGCCGGTCACCCCCACATCGTACGCCGCGTCCCCCCGGCCCGAGCAGATGCTGGTTCTGCACTGCACGCCGAAGTCCTTGCCGCTCCAGCCTCCGTCGGCCGACTGATGGCGAGCCAGCCACTTGAGGCCGGCGATCACGGCGCTCTCGGTCGTCTCGCCTCCCCCCCCGGCTTTCACCGCCTTTTCGGCGCTCTTGCCCCGGCGGCCGCCGAACACCTCATTCGCCGGCTCCGTCTCTTCGAACTCCTTCTCGCTCGGCGGATGGAAGAGGGCGTCGAGCACCGGCACGTTGGGCTCGATCCGGGTCACGACCCGTTCAAAGGTCTGACCCGCCTCGCTGCGAACGGTCCGGCGGGGGAGGAGTACGCCCGCGAGTTCCCCCTCCGCGAGGGGCTTGTAGTCCAGGAACCTCGTCTCGATCTCGATGGTCCCCCGGGCGCCCTTCGTCGTTCTTCGGAGGGACGTCGGAAGGAACGAGTCCGCGTCGATCGACAAGATCGCCGGCTCGAGGTCTTCCACCTCCACCTGAAAGACGTAGAACCGGCGACCGCCGACAGAGTCCTCCCCCCTGGGGATCACCCGCTTGTACCGTTTGCGCCACCCGGCCATCCCGTAGAACCGGGCCGCGTCCTCCGCGTGGGCGAGTTCCGGACCCTCCTTTTCCCGCACGGCGGACTTGCCTTCCTTCACCCATCCGACGGTCCCGTCAAATCCCTCCTCAACCACGGGAAGGCCGGGAATCTCCAACTTCGTGTAGACCTGGTCCGGCGCCTTCGCCTGCGTAAGGACCGTGCCGACGGCGGGCGGGGCGATGATTCTGCCGTCGATCTGCCGCGCCGCGAAGGTGAGGGTCTCCTCCATCCGGTAGGATTTGAGGACTTCGGGCCTTTCGCCCCACTGGGCGCGGGCCGCCCGGTCCATGATCTCTTCGGCCGTGAGCGGCCCGGCCTGCTGGGCGTCGGTGCGGACGCAGAGTGCCGTGGCGGCGAGCGCCAGAGCGGCGAGCGCCCGTCGGCGGCGACGGATGGCGGCCGGCATGGGACTTCCCTCCTCCCCCCTTGATGGATGGCGCGTTCAGACTTCAGAAGTCTGTGCCACAACTACTTCCTGCCGATCTTCGCGGCGACGGGCGGCGGAACCTCGAAGTCGATCTCGCCGTTGTACTGCTTGAAGTCGATCGACCGGGTCATCGAGAACTCGCCGGGGAGGCCGGCGGAGGCCCGGGCTCGGGCCTTGTTCTTGTCGATCGTGGCGTCCAGGGCGCACTCGACGCGGTAGAGGAGTCCGTCCGCCGTGCTGGCGTAGATGGTGTAGACGAGCGAGGTGCGGTCGAGATCGAAGACCGAGGTGTTCACCGTGCCGCCCTTCTGCGTCTCACGACGCAGGTCGTTCAGAATCTCGCAGAGCGCCTTCTTGGCCTCCTTGTCGCCGGTGCAGACGATCTTGCGACAGGCGACGCCGTTCACCTCCTCGGTGCCCTCCCCGTCGAACCTGGCGGACTTGGCCGATTTCGCCGCCAGGCCGAGGAGGATGTTCGGGTGCTCCAGCGCCGCCGTCCGCTGCGCGACCTTCGCCTCGGCCTTGTCGCGCGTCACCCAGGCCCCGTCGGAGTTCTGGACGAGCACGGTGGTTCCGCGGGCGAATGCTTCGACATCCCCGGAGACGTGCAGGATGTCCCCTCGGACCACCCCTTCGAGCGGGCTGCCCTTCGCCTTCCCCACGCCGACGGTCAAGGTGGTGTGATATCCCTGCTGTTTCTGCGTGTTCTGGATCGACTTTACCAGCAGGGCCGGGGCGGTGAGTTTTTCGAGGCTCTCGTCGGCGAGGAGCGGAATGGCCGAAAGGAGCGTGAGGACGGCGCACCAGCGGGCGATGGGGCTCATGGGGGGGGACCTCCCGGTAAGGGGGACTGTACCCTATTCAACCCCGTGGGGGAAGGGGAGTCTTGGTGGATCGAGGGAGGGGACCCCGGATCTCTCGACCCTCGTTCTACGAGAAGTCCGTTGTTGTTTCCCCCTCCCCGGAGGGGAGGGGGAAGCTGAGTCGGGAAAGTTTCCAGCCACCCGCCCGTCCTGAGCGAGCCCCGCAGCACGTGCTGCGGGGCGAGTCGAACGCGGGCGCGCCCTTCGACTCGGCGCCCGCCGTACGGATGGCGGGCGCCTCGCTCAGGGCGGGCGGGCCGATTCATCGGCGCCTGGCCCCGAACTTTGTGGATGCACCTTAGTACAGCCTCGCCCCGAGGACCTCGACCAGCATCTCGGGCTTCGGACACTCGTGGTCCTTCTTCGTTTCGGCGTCCATGTCGCACTCGTCCGCGGGATGGAGCCGCACGACGCCCTCGATCATCACCTTCTTGCCGACGCAGTCCTTCGGGAAGAGGACGTTGTGGCCGAGGCTCTTCGCGATCAGGGCCACCTTTCCGTCCGAGACCTCCACCCAGCAGCCGGAGCCCTGACAGACCTTTGTCACGGTGCCGGTGATCTGGACGGTCTTGTCCACCTGCTTCACCGCGTCCCGGTTGAGGTCGGCGATCGGGACGCACTTCGCCGGGGCGAACTCCTTGCCCCCTTTCCACGAGGACGGCCCGGGCTCCTTCGGCTTCGGGGCGCATCCCGCCATCACGGTGAGGGCCAGACAGACCGACAAGACGGCTCCTGTGTTCGACATCGCTCTCTCCTCAAGAAAGTGTGCCATGCCCTCGCGGGCGGAACTTCGACTCACTCCCGCCCTGCGCCTCTCTGCAACCCGAAACCCAAAAACTCGAAACCCGAGACCCGAAACCCGAGACCCGAGACCCTAGTGGGCCTTCAAGATTGAACTTGTGGGTGGCACGAGCGGCTTGTCCGCCCGTGCCTGCACGCTCCGAGCACGGGCAGCGAGCTGCCCGTGCCACCCGGCAACCCATACATTCAATCTTGAAGGCCCACTAGCGCAGCCCCGCCAGCTCCTGCAGCCGCCGCCAGTTCTCCAGACGCTCCTCCTTCGCGGCGAGAAGGGCGGCGCTCGGCTTTCCTTCGGCGTCGAACTGGCGCGCGAACCGGCCCTCCGTCTTCGCGAAGGTGATGAAGTCGATCGTCTCCCCGGTCTTCGGGATGAAGGTCCAGTCCTCCCGCGGGGCGGGATTTCCCGAGAGGTCCAGCCGCTCCTTGATCTTCGCGCCCTTCCGCGGGTCGTGGATGTAGATCGGGAAGGCGCGGCTCTCGACGGCGAGTTTCGCCTGGTGATAGGCCTGATCGTCGCCGACCCCGTGCTCCGGCTGGCAGGTGGCGTACGTGATGATCACGGCCGGGCCGCGGAATTCGTTGGCCGCCTTGATCGCCTTGTAGAAGTGGTTCGGATGCGCCGCCGTCGTCTGGGCGACGAAGGTGTTCGGATGCATCATCGCGAGCAGGCCCAGTTCCTTCCTCGCCTCCGTCTTCCCGGCGATCACCGATCCGACCGCCGAGTACTTCGCCTCCTGGCCGGGAAAGGTGCTGGTCGAGGATTGGCCGCCGGTGTTCGAGTAGACCTGCGTGTCCAGCACCATCACCTTGATGTCCATGCCCGAGGCCAGCATGCGGGAGAGCGACTGGAAGCCGATGTCGAAGATCGCCCCGTCGCCGCCGATCGCCCAGAGCCGTTTCTCCTGCCAGCCCCGCCGGTCCCAGGCGAGCCGCACCCCCATGGCCACGGTGCAGGCGTTCTCGAAGAGCGAATTGGTCCAGGGCACCCGGAAGGGGTTGTGGGGATAGGTCGAGGAGTAGACCGTGTTGCAGCCGGTGGCGGCGACGATCCCGATGTTCTCCGTTCCGTGCACGAATCCCGTCGCCGAGAGCATCATCCGGAGCGAGGTCGCCTCTCCGCAGCCCATGCACGATCCCGCGCCGCCGCAGAAGAGCGAGACCGCCGGCGCGGAGAGCATCATGTCCATCACCGACCGCTCGAGCAGATACTCCTTCGGGGTGTCGCCGACCTTCCGGAAGACCTCCATGGAGGCCTGGTGCTGCTTCCGCAGCGTGTCGGACTTCTTCACCATCCTGAGCGCGCCGCGGTCGCCGCACACCACCACGCACTCGCCGCATCCCTTGCACTTGGCCGGGTCGATGAAGAGGCCGAACCGCCCCGGCGTCTTCCCCTGCCGGGCGAAGTTGTCGCCGTACTTCCGCACGCGGGCGAAGGTCTTCTCCAGGAAGGCCTTCGTTCCCGCGTCCGCGGTCCCGTTGCAGAGTTCGGCCACCCGCGGCTCGGGGACGACCCGGGCGAGGATGGCGGTGTCGGGGCACTCCGTCACGCACTCGAGGCAGCCCACGCAGGCGTCGGGGATGAACTCGGGAAGTTCGTGCGACATCGACCAGAAGTCGCGGACGGCCGACGTCGAGGGCGGCATCAGGCTGCGCGCCATCGGGGAGTCGGCGGGGAGTCCGCGGTCGGCCGTTCCGCCCTCGTAGGCGGTCAGGACGCGGCCGACAAAGTCGTCGGCATCAATGAGCGGTGGAGCAGGCATGGGCTTCTCCGGGGACCTTCAGGTACTCGGGGGAGACGAAGACGACCTCGTCGTGGCCGCGTTTGACCGCTTCGAGGTTGGCCTTGATGACCTCATCCCCGCGGCGGCCGAAGTACTTGCGCAGCGCCTCCTCCACCCCCTTCATCAGATCGGCCGGGGAACGGGTGTGGCCCTCCTCGTGCGTCATCACCCGGAGGAAGATGCCGAGGAGCACGATCCCCTGCATCCGCTTCTGGAACTCCGGCCGCGGCGCCAGCGCCTCGGCGATCCTCACGGTGTCCGCGGCGAGGACCGTGGCGCCCCGCTCCGACAGGAACTTCCGGATGTGCGGTGGAAGCGACGCGGCGATCTCCCCCGGATCGTGGAGCATCGACTGGATGAAGGCCCATCCCCCCTGGCGGAGGCCGACGAACGGGTTGGGGCCCTCGAGGGCTGAGGGGTCGTGGACCGCGACGAAATCGACCGCCTCCAGCTCGTGGTGGATGCGGATCGGCTCCTTCGCCACGATGAGGAAGTAGTTCGTCGGCAGCCCCTTCTTCTCCGAGCCGTACTTGGGATAGGCCTGGACGTGCAGCCCGAACAGGTTCCCCATGAGCGTGGCGATCACCTTGTTCGTCGTGATCGATCCCCAGCCGCCGACGGAGTGGCCGCGGACGGAGAAGGCCTTCGCCGGGCGCACCACCGGGCGCTCGCTCGGGAGGATCGCCGTGGGATGGTCGATCCCCAGCGAGAAGTAGCGGTGTCCGTCGGCGCGGGTCATGTTCTCGACGACGGCGATGTAGTCGGAGAGGCGGACGTCGCGCCCGCCGAGACCGGCGGCGCCGCTCAGGATCGCCGGGACATCGGTGATGGCCGGGTAGTCGGGATGGCCGCAGGCCGCATCCGCGAAGGCCGCCTTGATCTCGGTGGTCAGGGGGTTGGACTGGCCCATCGGGGTGTCGCAGCGCTCGAGGACCGCGAGCGACTTCACCCCCTTGAGCGCCCGCACCAGCTCCGGTCCCGGGAAGGGGCGGAAGGAGGTGAGGTGGACCGCGCCGATGCGGCTGCCGCGCGCCTTCCGGAGATAGTCCACCGCCGTGGTGGCCGTCTCGTACATCGTCCCCATGGCGACGATCGCGTGGCGGGCGTCGGCCATCTGATGCGTCTGGATCGCTCCGCAGGGCCGACCCGTGAGGTGCTCGATGTCGGCCATCGCGGCGTGAAGCGCCTTCGGCACCCGCGCGTAGAACTCGCGCTGGGCGATCTTCCCCTTCATGTAGGCGTCCTGGTTCTGGACCGTGCCGGACATCACCGGCCGGGCCGGGTCGAACAGGTTCTCCAGCCGCTCGCGCGGATCGCCCACGAACTCCTTCATGAGCTCGGGCTCCGGGAGCCGGCACGACTCGATGGTGTGCGTCGTGAGGAACCCGTCCTGAACCACCATGAACGGGATGCCGGTCTGCTCGGTGACCCGCCGCGCGACGAGGGTGAGGTCGCCCACGTCCTGCACGTTCCGGGCGAAGAGGATGCCCCAGCCGACGTCGGCCACCCCCATGACGTCGTCGTGGCCGCAGTGAACGTTGAGGGCGTGCGAGGTCAGCGCGCGGGCGCCGATGTGGAGGACCATTGGGAGCCGTTTCCCGGAGATGACGTAGAGGACCTCCTTCATGAGGATGAGGCCCTGGCCGGAGGTGAAATTGGTCACGCGGGTGCCGGCGAGGGCGACCCCCTCGCAGGCCGACTGGGCGCTGTGCTCCGACTCCGGTTCGAGGAAGGAGAGCGGCTGCCCCCAGAGGTTCTTGTGCCCGTTTGCCACCTCAGCCTGGAAGCCGGCGCCCATGGTCTGCGACGAGGTGATCGGATAGGCGCACGCGACCTCGCTGATGTGACGTTCCACCCAGACGACCATCCCGGATCCGTCCAGCGTGGCGGGGAGTCCGGGAAAGCGGGGGGCGGCGGGGGAGGGCGCAGGGTGCGGCGATGCGTGGTGTTCCGTAAGGGGCTCCTTTCGAGGGGGAGAATCGGCCCGGAAACGATCTCGCGCGGCGCCACTTGTGCCGCACCGTGTCATTCCGGGCGTCGCGCCTCCTTTCGGCGCGACACGAGGAATCTGGAGTGAAAGACATTCCTATCGCGGACCAGAGTTCTTCAGGCCAGATTCCTCGTCGCCGCCCCCGACGGAGGGGCGGCTCCTCGGAATGACACCTCTCCTACGCATGCGCCTTCCTGACCCGCGCCATGTGCGCCTGTTCTCCATCGGCGACCGAGCGGAACAGGTGGCGTGACTGCTCGTCCTTCGCCCGCGCCGCCATCTCGCGGTAGAATCTCCACGACTCTTCCTCGATGGCGCGGGCTCGCCGGCGGGCCTCGGGGGAGGCGAGCGGCCCGTTACCGACTTTCGCCGAGAGCGAGGGGAAGTACTCCTTCATCATGCGCGACAGACGCGATTCATCGAGATGCCAGATAAGCGGCCACGGGACATGCTCGTCGTACCGGTCGAGCGCGGCGGCGTGCGCCTCCTCCTCCGCCGCCAGACTCCGCAGCACGCGGTGAAACGAATCGGCCGACGGCGAGACCCGTTCCGCCAGATCGATGAAGTACTGGGCGCAGGAGCGCTCCACCCTCCGGCAGAACAGCAACCACTCCTTGAGCGAGAGATCCTCTTCCAGCACGGTCGACGATGTTGCCATGGCTAGTCCTCCGCGCATGGCCCGTAGAATCGCAATTCGCTTGCCGGACGAATAATCACAGATTCGTGCCGGTTTGTGGGGGGGGATCGCCTCTCCGTGTCGTAACACAAGGCGCATCTTGTCATTCCGTGCGCCGCGCCTCCGTTCAACGCGGCGCGAGGAATTCCGACCCGGAGGGCCCCTATACGGCCCGCATCTCATCGACGTCGCCTTCCCCGTAAGAGCCAAAGCGAAGCGTCATCCGTCGGTGCGGGCGGTCCGCCACGCACGCCCTGCTGCACCTGCCGCAGGCTGCCTGTGCCGCCGCCAAAGCGCGATTTTTCTCTCCAAGACTCCTCCGCGACCCTCGCAGAGGGGTGATGTGCGGGTTTTTCAGCGCCATTCGGGTTTTTTTCCACGGAAAACTCCCCGCAGACGCGAAATTCTCCGTCTTTGACCGGGTACGGCCATTGCGTTATGACTGCACATGCCCTTGGCTCCTTCGGGAAAACATGCTACGCTGCCGGTGATCCCGCCCAGCGGCGAGTTGCGCCTCCTGAACGAGATCATCCAGAAGATCAACTCGGGGATGTCGCTCGATGAGGTCTTCAACCTGATCTATGATCGACTCCGCGAGTTTGTGCCATATCACCGGATCGCGGTGGCGCTGGTTGATCCGAAGCGCGAGATTCTCAGCATCACCGCGGCAAAGTCGGACGGGAAGATGGTCCTGACCCGGGGATACACCGGAGTGATCGCGGGTTCGAGCCTTGAACCGCTGGTGCGGGAGGGACGGACCCGGATCATCAACGACCTCCAGGAGTACCTCGCCCGCAAGCCCTCGAGCGATTCGACCCGGCTCATTGTGAAGGAGGGGATGCGGTCCAGCCTCACCCTGCCGCTCCTGGTCGAGGGGCAGCCGATCGGGGTGATGTTCTTTTCCAGCCGGCTGCCGGACGCCTATCGTCCCGCCCATGAGGAGTTTCTGAGGGGGATCGTCGGCCACGTGGCGATGGCCATCGAGCGGTCGCGCCTCATGGACGCCCTGCGGGAGAAGTCCGACTATCTCGAGAACATCCTGAACAACTCCACGGACGCCATCGTCGTGGTGGACATGGAGAACCGGATCCGCACCTGGAACGAAGGGGCCCGCAGGATTTTCGGTTACGACGAATCGGAGGTCCTTGGAAAGCACGTCGGCATGCTCGTTGCGGAGGAGGGGCAGTCTGAGGAGGAGATGAACCGGATCCGCGACCAGGTCGAACGGGACGGATTCCTCAAGGACTACGAGTGCGTCCGGCGGACCAAGGACGGCCGGAAGATCATCTCCAGCATCACGTCCACCCTGCTCCGGGACAAGCAGGGTCGCGCCATCGGGCGTTCCTCGATCGTGCGGGATGTGACCCGGCTGCGGAAGCTGCAGGAGGACCTCGTCAAGTCGCAGAGCCTCGCGGCGGTGGGGGAGCTGGCGGCGACCGTGGCGCATGAGATCAAGAACCCGCTCGCGGGGATCAGCGGGGCGATCCAGGTGCTGGAGGACGCCATTCCCCGGAGCGACCCCCGCCGCTCGGTCGTGGGGGAGATCCTGGAGCAGATCCGCCGGCTGGACAACACCGTGCGCGATCTGCTGGCCTTCTCCCGTCCCACGGCGCCGGTGCGTCAGGAGATCGACGTGGGGGAGACGCTGGCGCGGGCCTGGTCGCTCCTCGCCCCGCAGCCGGGCGCCTCGGAGGTGCGGTTTGCGATCGCCGGCGGCGAGGGGATGAGGCTCCTGGCCGACGCGCATCTCCTCGAGCAGGTCTGGATCAACCTGTTCCAGAACGCCATCGAGGCGATGCCGCGGGGCGGGGAACTGCGGGTCCTGGTGCACGACGGCGAGTCGATCCGCATCGAGGTTCGTGACACGGGGTCGGGGATCGACGCCGCGCACGTCGGAAAACTGTTCCGGCCGTTCTTCTCAACCAAGACCCGGGGGACCGGACTCGGTCTCGCCATCTCCCGGAAAATCGTCGAGGCCCACGGGGGGTCGATCTGGTTCGCGACGCGACCCGGCATCGGCACCTCGGTATTTGTGGAGCTACCGCAATGAACATCCTGATCGTCGACGACGAGAAGCTGATCCGCTGGTCGCTCCGCGAGCGGCTGACGCGGGAGGGGTACATCGTTACCGAGGCGGGCGACGGCCGGGCCGCCTCCGCGGCCCTGGAGCGGGAGGCGCCCGACCTGGTCCTCCTCGATCTCCGGCTCCCCGACACCGACGGGCTGAGCATCCTCAAGGAGATCCAGGGGCGCGTGCCCGACCTGCCGGTCATCATCATCACCGCCTACTCCTCGGTCGATACGGCCGTCGAGGCGATGAAGCTCGGCGCCTACGACTACGTGGCGAAGCCGTTCAATATGGACGAGCTCGCCATCACGGTCAAGCGCGCGCTCGAGAACTCCTCGCTCCGCCGCGAGGTGCGCGACCACGTCCGGGAGCAGAAGGCCCGGTTCGGCGTGCAGAACCTCGTCGGGAAGTCGAAGGCGATGCAGGACATCATTTCGCTGATCGACAAGGTGTCGCAGAGCGAGGCGACCACCGTCCTCGTCCGCGGCGAGAGCGGCACCGGGAAGGACATGGTCGCGAAGTCGATCCACTACGGGTCGGACCGCGCCGACAAGCCGTTCATGAACATCACCTGCACCGCGCTCCAGGACACCCTCCTCGAGAGCGAGCTGTTCGGCCACGAGCGCGGCTCCTTCACCGACGCGAAGGTCCAGAAGAAGGGGCTCTTCGAACTGGCGAACGGCGGGACGATCTTCATGGACGAGATCGGGGACATGTCCGCCACGCTCCAGGCGAAACTGCTGCGCGCCCTCGAGGAGAAGGCCTTCAAGCGGATCGGGGGAACCGTGGACATCCGGGTGGACGTGCGGGTGATCGCGGCGACGAACCAGAACCTCGAGAAGCTGATCGAGGAGAAGAAGTTCCGGGAGGACCTGTACTACCGGCTGAACATCATCACGATCAACGCCCCGCCGCTGCGGGACCGGCGCGAAGACGTGCCGCTCCTCGTGGAGCACTTCCTCCGTCACTTCGCCCGCGAGTTCCGGAAGCCGGTGCGGGACATCACGCAGGACGCCCTCCAGAAACTCCAGGCGTATGAGTGGCCCGGAAATGTGCGTGAACTCAAGAACGTCGTGGAGCGGGCGGTCCTCCTCGGGAGCGGGGCGGTCATCTCGGCGGATGACATCTCGCCGGGCCGCGCCTCGGCGGCGCCGGAGCACGATCGGCGTCTGCTCTCGCTCCCGTACAAGGGGATATCCTTCGACGACCTGGAAAAGGACCTGGTCATCCAGGCGCTCGAACGGACGGGCGGGAACCAGACGAAGGCGGGCGAACTGCTCGGCATGACCCGGGACCAGATCCACTACCGGATGGAGAAGTACAAGCTGCTGAAGAGTGAAGCGGCGGCATCGTAGGGGGCTGTCATTTTCCGCGCCAATCGCGGGTTTTCACCTGTTGTGAGGGCTGAACATGTTCGGTCTCGGCTGGCCAGAGTTGCTCCTCATCGCCTTGATCGTAGTCCTCCTCTTCGGCGCGGCCAAGATTCCGGCCCTGATGCGCGGCATGGGGCAGGGAATCGGCGAGTTCAAGAAGGGGATAAAGGAGGGGGAGCCGGAGAAGGACGGGGGGCACACCCCGCTGGAGCACTCCTGACAACCCGGCGATCGCGGAACACCGGCTGGAAAGCCCGTGCTGCCGTCTTGCCCGGATTGTCAGACATGCGCTGGTGATCCCTCAACTCGAATCGTGCAGGTGGTTTGCCGTTGTTGTTTCCCCTCCCCGTAGGGGAGGGGGTAGGGGGAGGGGCGCGGCCCTTCCGCG
>JACPTZ010000038.1:5858-8642 GCA_016192525.1 Planctomycetota bacterium | reverse complement strand
CGGCGGAAGACGCGGCTCTGCTGGCGGACACGCTGGTGGTGGCCGACCTCAGGGGCGTTCACTCCCACGGTGTGATGCGGGTGCCGGACTACGTCCACAAGTTGCGGGTGGGCGGGGTGGATCCCGCGGCCTCGCGGCCGGTGGACGTCCTGGTCTTCAACGACGACGAGCGGTTTCACACCTACTCCGAACTGACCCTGGACGACCGGATGGAGTCGGTCCTCGGGTACTTCCACCCGCTCTACTGGCAGATCCACATCTTCGAGGACGCGAAGGTGGAGGAGACCTACCGGGTGCTCTATCACGAGGGCTTCCACTACTATGGCCGGCTCGTCTTCAGGACGCTCCCGATCTGGCTGAACGAGGGGCTGGCGGAATACGTCGGCGGGACGCTCATCGAGAAGGGCGTGGTGAAGCAGCGGGGACTGGTCCATCACGGCCGCCTCAACGATCTCGTCGACGCGATGGGCGCGGGGTGGGAACCGGTGCCGTTCGAGAAGCTGGCGGTGATGTCGCGGCCGGAGTTCTATGCCGAGGACGCCCCGTTCAAGTACGCCCAGGCCTGGAGCGTGGTGCACTTCCTGATGGAGGGCGGCGACGCCGGCCTGAAGTCGGCCTTCACGAAGTACATCGGCCTTCTCCGCGAAGGGAAGCGGGCGGAGGAGGCGTACGCGCAGTCCTTTGCGGACGCCGCGGCCCCTTCGCAGTGGGAGTCCCGCTGGCGGGCGTACGTGAAGGCCATGAAGGAGAAGAGGGATGATCCGGCGCCGCGGCGGAGGTAGCCGGCGCGGGCGCCCTCCTACTTCCCCCCCCCCGCCGGATCGAAGAACTCCACGATGTACGCGATGGGGACGTCCGTCCGGGTCGCCTTCGTGACGCCGGTCTTGCGGTCCGCGGTCCTCGCGACCGACTGGGCGCCCGCCACCTTGACCAGGAACTTCTGCCCCGCCAGCTTGAAGTCCTTCGGAAGCTCCGGACGAAAGATGAGAGTGAGTCCGGCGCCCCACGTGGCGGGGTGGTAGCTGGTGTGATTGAAGGGGAGCGGGGTCGCCAGATCGTATTCCGCATCGAGCAGCCACATCTCGGCCTTCGCCTCGTTGCCGAGCGTTTCCGGAAAGCGGGTCGGATCGAAGGAGAGACTCCACGCGACCTCGGGACCGAAGTACTCCGCCGGGAAATAGCCGGGGGCCGGGTAATAGATGATGTCGGATCGCTTCGGGGAGCCGCTCTCGTCACGCACCCAGACCGTCTGCGCCCCGTCCACCTCTCCGAATCCGATCTTCTTCAGGCGGGGAGCCAGCAGCCACACGCGATGACCGACGCACACGATGTTCCGGTCGTCGGAGTCGTCCATCCAGCCGTCGATGGCCTCGCGCAGGTTCTTGTAGCCGAGTCCCACGTTTCCGCTGTGCGCCCCTTCGAAGGCCTTCTGGTGAAAGGCCTCCTCCATGTCGGCCGGTCGCGGGGGATCGTGGGTGAGGGTGTTGAGAATCCGGATGATGGCGGCGCCGTGCTGGGCAAAGTCGCACAGCCCCTTGTCGAGGAGCAGCTCGGACGGCACTTCGGCGAGGTATCGGTACGTCTGGGTGTACCGCAGCGCGTCCTTGAGGTAGTCCGGCTCCAGGGCCCCGGCCTTGTGGGGGGGGACGAGCGAATGCGCCGCGAGGTACCGTTCCCGCCCGGGGTCGAACGGAGTGGCCTTCCCCGCGGCGCTCTCCAGCAGGGCGAGGCGCTTCCGGATCTCCTCAACCGACCGCGGATGCGCGTTGACGGGGAACCGGGCGCCCGGCGGATGATAGAGCACCGCGGACGACGTGAAGCTCACGTGGTGGAGCAGCGTCTTCATCGCATCGTAGCGCGAGAGACTCTCCAACCGCCCGTTCGTGTAGATCTTCTTCAGACGGGTCCAGCCGCCCGGATCGAACTCCTCCAGCCTGCCGGAGAGCACCCCGTGCTCGTAGAGGGAGGTCCGGAGAGTCTTCCCGTCCTCGTAGAACTCGGTGCAGAGGCCGTGGCGCTCGCCGGCCTCGTCCACCGGGTACCTGATCTTCAGGGCCCCGGAGGCGTACTTCTCCTCGACGACCCTCGGCGAGTCGCCGGCGTTCAAGGCCATCGCCGCTCCCGCGGCGAAGAGTAGAGAGGTGAGAATGAGGCGTCGGTGGTTCACGGTCGGGTCTCTCCTGGATGGATCATCGGGAAGCTCCGTCGGGCGGCCCGGTCGATGTCCCGGTCTCGGCGAGCAATGCTCCCACCCGATCGAGGTGCCACGCGGCCCCGAGGCGGGCGTAGACCGTCCGGGCGGCGCGGAGGGAGCGGAGCGCCGCCGGGCGCAGGCCGAGGAGGAGCGACACGCGTCCGATGTCGAGGTTCGCGCGAGCCCGGTCCAGGGCGACCTCGCTCTTTCTCTGGGCATCGAGCACAAACCGGAAGTGCGCGAGCGCCCGTTCCGGCCGGCCGGAGGCCTCCTCGATCTGACCGCGGGCGAGTTCGACCCACACGGCCGCCTGCGGGAGTTCGAGAAAGGCCGTGGCCTCCAGGGCCTGGGACAGGTACCGCTGGGCGGCGGCGACGCCCCCCGTCGTCGCCTCGATCTCCGTCGCCTGGAGCGCGCACGCGAAGGTCTCGTCCCACGACTCGCGGGCGATCGCCTCCTCGACGGCCGCCCTCGCGACCTCGCAGGCCTCGTCCTTCCTTCCCTGCCGCCGGGCGTCATCGGCCAGCAGCCGGCGGCAGTTGCTCCGCAGGGCAAAGAGATCGAGTTCGGTGGCCTCCGCCTCCGCATGC
>JACPTZ010000038.1:0-5742 GCA_016192525.1 Planctomycetota bacterium | reverse complement strand
CGCGGGCTTCCTCCAGCCTCCCCTGCTCCAGGCGGAGTTCCCCCCTCCAGCGCCGGACCATACTCTCGAACCGCCGATCCCCGAAGGTCCCCGCCGACGCACTCAATCGCTCGAAGGCGGCCTCCGACTCGGCCCACTCCCCGGCCTGGAACCGGGCGTAGGCGAGGCAGCCGAGGGTCATCGCCTCCTTTCGCGGGGCGCGGGCCTCCTGGAACAGGGGCAGAGCGTCCCGGAAGCAGCCGATGGCTTCGCTGACGCGCCCCTGCTCCGCGGAGTCGTTCCCCATGTTGTGAAGGACCATCGCCTCCTCGAGCGGGTTGCCGAGGGTGTGAAAGAGGGTGCGGGCGACCTCGTGACGGGAACGGGCCAGCAGGTACCGGCCGGCGTTCCCGAAGATGTCCCCCTCGATCCGGGCGACGCGCGCGAGAACCTCCGGATCGGGGCACCCGTCCGCGATCCGGTGCGCTTCCCGGATGACGGAGAGGGCCGCCTCGTTGCGAGCCAGGGCGGACTCGCAGAAGGCGAGATTTGCGAGCAGGAGGGCCGCCTCGGCGGCCTCCGGGCCGGCGGTGGGTACTCCGGCAAGTTCGGCCCCGGAGAGTTCCGCCCCGGCCCCTTCCGGCGGCGGTTCCGCGGCGCCGGTCAGAAGGCGCACCCCCTCCGTGGCGTGACGGGCGGCCGCCTTCAGGTCCCCCGCCTGCAAGGCCTCGCGCGACCGGGCGTGCCGCAACCTCGCCCGCTCCAGACGGGTCCCGGACGCTCCCGACGGCGGGTCCGATGGATCGTGCCCCACAAGTCACTCCCCCCGTGATGGCCGAGGGCTACAGATTATCTCGCGCCGCGGAGATTTCCAAGCGCAAACTTGCGCCGGCGGCGCCGTCGTGATACCGTCAACCGTTTCCTTCCCCGGTTCGTGGAGGCACCCCCATGAAGAGAACACTCGTCGGAACGTCGATCGCCCTCCTTGCCCTTCTCACTCCTGCCCTTTCCGCGGCCGAGGACTTCTACGTCTCCGCCGCCACCGGCAAGGGCCAGAAGGGCACGAAGGAGGAGCCGGCGAAGGACATCGGGAACATCGACGACAAGCTCAAGCCGGGCGACACCGTCAACATGGCCGGCGGGGTCTACCTCGGCAAGGCGGAGTCCGGCCGGGACGAACTCCTCGTCCCGGTGAAGATCATCGGCGGGTGGGACGACGCCTTCACGAAACGCGATCCCTGGGGCGCGATGAAGACCGTGCTCTCGGGCCGCAATACCTCAAAGAACTTCCAGAAGGAGGCGCGGCTCGAAATCGACCTTCAGAAGTACAAGGGCGAGCCGGCGGAGATCGTCGTGGACGGAATCATCGTCGACAACGCCGGGCGCAATCGCTACGCGGGCGACGGGGACAAGGTCCTGCGCAAGGCCGATCCGAAGACCGGCGAAAACGCCAGCCCGGAGACGGCGGGGATCCGCGTGCAGGCGGGCAAGGGATGCACGGTGCGGGTGGAGAACTGCGTCGTCCTGAACTGCGCCCCCACCACGGGGGCGCTGGCCGTCTGGGGGGCGCAGGGGTCGAAGGCGGTCGTCCGCAACAACCTCGTCGTCAACAACACCGGGAACGGAATCGACGCCAACACGATCTGGCACCCGCGGGACGGCCGGGAGATGAGCGAGTCCACGATCGAGAACAACACCGTCCTGTTCACCTGGAAGCACGACCCTTACGAGACGTTCGGCGGTTACGCTTTGTCCGTAGATGCCGACACCGTCCTCACGATCCGCCACAACACTTTCGCCTTCTCGGACATCTGCGGATTCTACAACGCGAAGAAGGCCAAGGGGGTGACCCTCGCCGAAAACCTCTTCAAGGGTAACCTCCAAGCCGACATGATCGAGTTCAACACGAAGCTCGACGGCGCGAAGTTTGAGGATGACGCCGAACTGCTGACCGACACGAGCACGGGGAATGTGTTCGAAGAGTTCACCGTCGAGATGCCGAAGGCCTGGGCGACGAAGTATGCCTCACGGACGCTGATCGACCGGAACGCGGCGGAGGCGGACGTGAAGATGGTGGAGAGTCGCGCGAACGAGTGGCGGAAGATGCTGGGGCTACCCCTGGAGGGGACAGATTGATCTGGAGGAGGCCCTCAAGGCCGGGGCGAAGAAGTACGCCGGGAAGTACGGGTGCGAGACGCCGACGGGGAAATGAAAACGGGAGGGGGCGCCTTCCGACGCCCCCTCCCGTCGATGAGCCTGCCTCGCGGACTACCCGCGATTGTACACCCCGAACGTGTTCCCGTCCGGCATCCTCGCGATCGCGAAGAAACCGTGTCCGCCCGGGATCTCCGTCCTGGGCCTCACCACCGTGGCGCCGAGCGTCTTCGCCTTGACCAGGGTCGCGTTGATGTCATCGACGTTCACGTATATCACCGTCCGGCCGTCGCCCTCCGCCTTCCCCTGAAGCATGCAGCCGCACGGCCCCCAGTTCCCGGGCGTTCCGAAGTACATCTCCTTCTCCTGAAACGGCATGAACTGCCAGCCGAACAGCTTGCCGTAGAGCTTCGCGCCCCGGGTGAGATCGGGGGTCGTGAACTCGACGTGGATGATGGAGCCGTGCTGCGGGTCCTTCGCGCGGGCCGGCTCGGCGCAGGAGGCCTCGGAACAGGACTCGGCGGCCATCGCAGCGGCGGATGCGGACGCGGGCTTCGAAGAACGGGTCGACGGGGTGCGGCGGTTCTTCGTCTTGCTGTTCATGAGACGTCTCCCGAAAGGAGGACGGGTCGGATCGCGGCGCCCCGCCGGTCCCTCCGGCGCGCGGGCGTCCAGGATCGGGGCGGATCGTACCCGGCGGGCCCGGCGGATGGCAAGGTGAATTGAAGGCGGTCCGGTCCTTGACTTCCCCCGGCCCGCGGGGTAGCCTGCCCGCTCCCTATTGCCGAGGCCATCCCACATGGGACTGATCGAATTCGTCAAGAACTACGAGGACCTCTCCACCGACCGCGGCTACCAGTTCAAGTTCTTCTGCGACAAGTGCGGCGGCGGGTGGGTCTCCGAGTTTGAGACCTCGGTCACCGGCGTGGCGGGCGGCCTGTTGCGCGCCGCCGGGAGCCTCTTCGGGGGCGTCATCCGGAAGGCGGCCGACAGCGAGTTTGAGATCCGCCGGCTCACACAAGGCGCGGGCCACGACAACGCCCTCCGAAAGTCGGTCGAGCAGGCGAAGCAGCGGTTCAAGAAGTGCAGTCGGTGCGGCCTGTGGGTCTGCCCGGAGACCTGCTGGAACGCCGACAAGGGGCTCTGCGAGCAGTGCGCGCCGGACCTGATGGAGGAGGCCGCGGCCGCCCAGGCGGAGGCGGCGAAGCAACAAATCCAGGAGAAGGCGACGAAGACCGACCAGACGCAGGGAGTCGATCTCTCCGCCAACATCAAGCTCCGCTGCCCCTCCTGCGACGCCCCGGTGGGCGGGAGCAAGTTTTGTCCGGAGTGCGGAGCACCGGTCTCGCCGAAGGTGAAGTGCCCGAAGTGCGGGACCGAGGCGAAGGCTCAGGTGAAATTCTGCCCCGAGTGCGGGCAGAAGATGGCTTAGCGGGGAGCCCCATGTCCACCAAGGAAGAGCTGCACCACGCCTTCAAGGCGTTCAAGAAGAAGCTCAAGCTGTATCGTCTCGACGACGAATCGAAGCTGGGCGGGGCGCTCACGCCGGGCCGATTCTCGGATATCGAGGGAATTCAGCCGCCTGCCGGCTTCCCGCCGGGAATCTGGGACGAACTCGTGGCCGAGGGAAAACTGGTGCGCGAGGGAGGCGGAATCTACTCGATCAAGGGACCGGAGAGGAAGTCGGAGTAGCCCCGAAGCGACGGCCTTGGGGGTCGGCCCCGTCAATCCTCAGCGGGTCAGTTCCACGCGAAGGCCAGCTTCTCGGCCTTGAGCGTGACCCGGACGGTCCTTCCCTCCCGCAGCTTCCCGTCGATCAGGAACTCGGAGATCGGGGCCTCCACCATTTCCTCGATCGTGCGTTTCAGCTCGCGTGCGCCGAACTCGGGCCGGTATCCCTTCTCGGCGAGATAGCGCCGGGCCTTCGGCGACACGTTGATCGTCAGCCGCGCGTTCTGCGCGTGGGCCTGGACCTGCTTCAGCAGCAGGTCGACGATCCGCGTGCACACGTCCATCGACAGCGGGTTGAAGAGAACCACCTCGTCCACGCGGTTGATGAACTCCGGCCGGAACTGCTTCTTGAGGGCGCCGAGCGTCTCCCGCAGCAGCTCGTCGCGCGACGGGACCTGGCGCTTTCCGAAATCGAAACCGGCATGCGACCGGAAGGCCTCGAGCTCCTCGACGCCAACGTTGCTCGTCATGATCACCACAGCGTCGTTGAAGCCGACCCGCACTCCCTTCGAGTCGGTGACGAATCCCTCGTCGAGCAGCTGCAGCAGCACGTCGTGGACGTGCGCATCGGCCTTCTCCACCTCGTCGAACAGCACCACGCCCGAGCCCTTCTTCTTCATCGTCTCGGTGAGCACCCCCCCCTCGTTGTGGCCGATGTACCCCGGCGGGGCGCCGATCAGCTTCGCATACTCGTGCGGCATGGAATACTCGGAGCAGTCGATGCGGATGAGCCGGGACGGGTCCTTGTAGAGAATCTCCGTGAGCGCCTTGGCCAGTTCCGTCTTGCCGACGCCCGTCTGCCCCACAAAAAAGAACGTGCCGATCGGCCGGTTGCGGTCGCGAAGTCCGGCGGCGGCCTTCCGGATGGCCCGGGCGACGGTGTGGACCGCCTCGGGCTGGCCGACCACGCGATCCCCGATCTCCGTCTCGATGTTCTTCAGCGCCGAGGCGTACTCGCCCGACTTTTTCGGCGACGTCTGCTGGAAGAGATGCAGTTCCGTCGACTCGCTCTGACCCACCGGGATCGTGACGCGGCTGATGTCGAGATTCGGATTCACCTCGACGCACAGCCGGTAGAGCTCGTCCTCGAAGTCGACGTAAACCTGCGTGTCCTCCGTGCGACGGAGGTGCGGCAGAATCACGTCGTTGTAGTTGACGATGCAGGCGTTGACGATCAACTGCTGGTACGCCGACTTGTTCGGCACCTTGGGGAGTTTGAGGAGTTCGGCGATCTCCTCGTTCGTGAACACGCGGATCTTGATGAACTCATCGATCAGCGCGCAGTACTTCAGCACCACGTTCGTTTCCATGCGAATCATGGGCGTGCCTCCTGACTGATGGCCCGAGCCCCGGTCCCTCGAACCTCCGCATTCCCCTCTTTGAGTATCGTCGCAAGTGTGAGCCTACTTGACGACCACCTGCGAGGAACTCCTGAACCTGCGGAAAACGCCGCGGCACGAGGCTACCGCATTGTCATCCTGAGCTCAGCCTGCCGCTCCGCCACACGGATGGCGGACAGGCGTTTGGCCGGCTGAGCGAAGGATCGCCAACGTCGGAGTCTGCGAACCGCACACGCTGGTGATCCTTCGCCTCGGCCTGCGGCCGAGGCTCAGGATGACAATGGACAGGACGGCAACCTCGCACACGCCGCGACACAAGAGACCCCTGCACTCTTTATACGTTCAAACCACATTCCCGTTCGGTCAAAATGTGAATATTCCGGATCCGCTTCCCTCTGGCCGGATTTGCGGCAGGCCCGCCGAAGAGAACTCCCTCCAAGGTGTCACTTCCAAGGCGCATTTCGTCGCTCCAGGTGACACAGCGCGTCACCCCATCCGGCGGACCAGGTCTCGGGCGCGAGTCGGATCGAGGACGGCG
>JACPTZ010000095.1 GCA_016192525.1 Planctomycetota bacterium | reverse complement strand
TACTCATGAACGGGAGGTGCGTCTCCCCGGAAAACCGTCCGCCCTGAGCGTGCCGTCCTCCGTCCGGCCGGCGAGTCGAAGGGCCGGACCGCAACACCGTCTCACCCTTCGACTCGGCGGTCGAAACAACCGACCGCCCCGCCCAGGGCGGCCGGCTTGATCTGCCGGGCGCTCGGCGCGAAGGCACCGCGCATTCATGAATAATCCGGCTAGGGGGCAGGGGAAGAGGGGAGCAGAGGAGAAGAGGACAAGAGACCACGGCATGCCCCGAGATTCGATCCTTCTCCAGACCCGGAACCCTCTCCACCGGCATGCCCTGCTGGCGCCGCTGCGGATGCTCGCCGCCACCGTGCCGCGCGCGGTGTGGCATCCGATCGCGCGGGCGAGCGGATGGGTGACCCCGGCGCTCTTCCCGGCCGCCCGGAGGACGGTGGAGGAAAATCTGGGCCGGATGTCGGGCGGCGCGTTCCCCGGATCCGACGGGCCCTTACCCGGCCCGCTCCCGTTCGCGCTGCGAACGGATGGGGAAAGCACCGGAGCGCCGCTCGCGCGGCGCGCCCCGGCGAAGGAAGAGTGCCGCCGCACGTTCGGGAACTTTGCCACCTTTCTCGGGGACTCGTTCTGCCTCGGCCGGGTGACCCCGGGCACCGTCGATGTCTTTTTTTCGTCCCTGGACGGCTCGGGCCACCTGGAAACCGCGCTCGGGGCGGGGCGAGGGGCGATCGTCGTGACCCCGCACCTCGGCCTCTGGGAGCTGGGGGGGCACGCCCTCGCCCTCGCCGGGTTTCCGGTCACCGTCCTCTCCCTCCGGGTCGCGGACGACGCGATGAACCGGATCCGCGAGGAGGCCCGGCGGCGGAACGGGATCGAGACGCTCTATGTCGAAACCGGGCCAGAGTCGGGCCCGGCGGGCTATCTCGCGTCGATGCGGGGCGCGCTCGCGCGGGGCCGCGTCCTCTGCATGCTGGCCGACCGCACCACCAGCGAGCGCCCGGTGCCGGTCCGCTTCTTCGATCATCCCGCCCTCTTCCCGCCGGGCGGCCCGCTGCTCAGTCTCCTGACGGGCGCGCCGCTCCTGGCTGCGTTCGTCGTGAAGGGCGCCGGACTCCGCTACCGCGCGTGGCTCACCTCCCCCTTCGCCCCTCCCCCGGAGGATCAGCCTCGCGGGACCCGGGTCGAGACCCTCACCCGGCGGGTCGCCGACGCCTTCGCGCAAGTGATTGCCGCCCATCCGGACCAGTGGTACAATTTCTTCCCGCCGTGGGCCGGGCGGGAGGAGACGGGGGCGGGGCCCGCCGGCCGGGAACCGGTGCCTCCCGTCCGCAAGTGAAGGGGCTCGACGTGCGGATCATCCGCCAACTCCAGTTCGCCATCATCGCGGTCCTCGCGCTGATCCCCCTGACGGCCTTCCTGTCAGCACGAGGTGACGAACCGCCTTCCCCTTCCGCCGTCATGGCTCGCTGGGCCGCAAAGACGAAGGAGGTGCGAAGCGTCACGGCCTCCTTCATCCAGACCCGCCGGATGAAGATCTTCACCGAGCCGATTGTCTCGAAGGGAAAACTCCTCATGAGGATCGAGCCGGGGCGGACGTCGATCCTCTGGCACACGATCGAGCCGGAGGAGGGGTACACCTCGATCACCCCGGAGCGCATCCTCACCTGGCTCCCCGCGGAGAAGTCGGCGGAGGAGATCCCCTTCGGAAAGGCCCAGGAACCGTTTGCCCGACTCCTTCTCGGTCCGGTGCTCCCCGCCGGGATCGAAGCCGACTTTGAAATCACCGAATCCGCGGACCCCGCCCCGGCGCACGGCGAGGCGTCGCAAGTCCTCATCCCCCGGAGCGAGGCGGTTCGCCGGATCGTGGCCGGGATCCGCATCGTCGTGGACGAGGAGAGCGGCCTGGTGAAGCGGCTGGCGATCTCTGAACCTTCCGGCGACAGGATCGAGGTGGCGCTGGCGGATTTCTCCGTGAACCCGCCCCTCGATCCGGCCGCCCTGGACGTTCCGATCCCCGCCGACGTTAAAGTGGCGCACCCGCTCGGCGACACCCCCTCAAAGGACTGAACCCGGAGACACCGGATGGGCCTCAAGGAACGCATCGATCTCAAGGCGGGCGATGTCACGGAGTACGACGTCGACGCCATCGTCCACGCGATCAATAACGACCTCATCCTCGGCGGCGGGGTCTCGGGGGAGATCCGCCGGAAGGGCGGCCCCTCCATCCAGGAGGAGTGCAACCGAATCGGAGCGATCCCGATGGGGGACGCAGCGGTGACCCCCGGCGGCACGCTCCGGGCCCGATGGGTGATCCACGCCGCGAGCATGAAGCTGGGCGGATTTTCGACCGCGGGCGACATCCGCCGCGCCTGCGAGAACAGCCTGATGCGGGCGGACGAGAAGGGGGCGAAGACGGTCGCCTTCTCCGCGGTCGGGACGGGGACCGCCGGCTTTTCCGCCGATCGCTGCGCCCAGATCATGTTCGAGGTGATCTGGAAGCACCTCGGGGGAAAGACGGGGATCGAGAAGGTGATCCTCGTGATCCACGATCCGCGCGAGCACGAGGCGTTCAAGGCCTACTACGAGATGATCAAGGACGGCGAACCGGGCTCCCCCCTGCTCCTGAGCGGCACCCCCGCCCTCCCGCCGCGTCCCGAGGAACCGCCCCGCCCGGCGACCCCCCGGATGGGCACCCGGGGCGGCCCTCCGCCGAGACGGTGAACGACATCGATCCGAAACAAAACGGGCCCGTCCCTTCCGGGACAGGCCCGATGGAAGTCCGCGCCAATCGGAAGGCCGGAGCTAGAGCCGCCGTACGGCCACCCATCCCGCGCCCAGGATCAGGACGATCGCCCCCGCCACGGCGGCCCCGGCGCCCGGACTCCGCCCGCCGCTCTCGCGCAGCGCCTCGCTCAATCCGGCCGAGGGGGACGTACCTCCGATCACCGTTCCTCCGGTCCCTCCTCGCCCGTCGGCCAGAGCCAACCGTGAGCGGAATCCGGCAAACGAGTCGGCTTCCATCGCGGCGGGCGGCCGGGCCGTCGAATTCACGAAGCAGGATCCCCCGCCTCCCCCGTGCAGCTTGTTCCCGCCCGAGGAAGTCAGCTTGGAGACAAAGAGCAGCCGCAGGGTCGGAAACTTGTCGGGGGAAATCGTCCCCTGAGTGGGCGGAAAATTGACGGAGCTGCTGGAGGCAAACCCCCATGAGCTGACGTTGGTGGAGGTGGTGTTCAACTCCCAGCCGCCGGCGTCGACGAACTCCGAGGTGCCGCCGGGGTGGGCGTGCTGGTATCCGTTCTGGTTTCCGGAGTAGGTGTTCGCACCGACGGTGCTGGTGGTCGTGGGACTGGGCGTGGAGCCGCCGGTGATGACCTCAAGCACGTAGGGGACATTATAGTCCGGAAGGATGTAGTTGAACCCGATGCTCTGGAAGCCGAAGAGGGCGCCTCCACTGTGGCTGATGGAACCCCACGAACTGTTCGAGGGAACGACACCGGGAAGGGGGGACGAGGCGCCCGTCGCCTTGAGGACATAGTCGACGTTGAAATTGTCGTCGAAATTGAGCTCGAGCGCCGGGACGAGGGAGCCCCAGCCGGAGCGTGCGCGTCCGATGCGAATGAAGGCGTTGTACGTCACGGCGGCTGAAGAAACATCGTGATCGCCTCCGCCCTGCGTGTTGGCCACATACTGCCAGGCGATTCCGCCGAGGTCGCCGGTATTGAGCAGTTCATCCGGCTTGAGGAGGAAGATGCTGGTCGAGTATCCGTTGGAGGTCAGATCGGCCCCGCGCCACGGGAAGTATCCGAGCTGTCCGCCATTGCTCCCCCCGCCCGTGGAGGAGCCCAGCCAGGTGTTTCCCGGTTGTGAGAGATTGGTGTGATCCCGCGGGAGATCGACGATCCCCGTGAGGTTCTGCTGCGCCTCCGCGGTCCGGAGCGAGCCCCGCGTCGCGGACGACCGGGTGTCCCCCCCCCCGCTCTCGGCGAACCAGACAAGGGACGAAACGGCCACCGCGATCATCGTCCACTGCCCGAGACGCATCCCTTGCCGTGCGTTCATTGCATTCTCCTTGCGCCGTGCCTCTCCGTCTTCCGGACGAGTCCCAAACGAGCGACGACGACCCGCCCAGCCTCATGGTAACGGCAAACGACGTGCCGTGACGCGGTACTCAGGTGCGCAGATTCGCAACGCAAAACCCTTGGAGCAAGTATATTACGATTCGGCCGATCTCGTCTCCTCCTCCAATGTCCACCTTTCCGGACAGAACGGGCAAACGAGAGGGCCGAATTGCCTTCAGCTTGTGCCTCAAGCTCTGTTCCGGGATTGTTCCCGGCTCGCCCGGGATCGTCGGGACAGAGACTTGATCAATTCCGCAATCTCACGAACAGCGCCTTCGCCTCCCCGGGCGGTGGACACGTAATCGACGGCCTCCCGTACCCCTGGACTGGCGCCTTCCACCGTGCAGGCGAGTCCGACCAGGCCGATGACGGGGAGGTCGGCGGGATCGGCCGAGATCACCCCGAGATTGTCGTAACCGCAACCGTATCGCGCGACCGCCCGATGCACCAGCGCCACGCGCTCCTCCGGCGTCATCGTCGCCGTTCCGAGTCCTGCGGCGCGCGCACGATCGGAGATCAGCGCGTCCTCCGGCGAGACCCAGATCAGCACATCGATGCCGCGTTGCTGCATCTCGCGGAGCGAAGTCCAGTCGCGTTCGTGGCATCGTCTCAACGTCTGCCCACCTTCGCCGAGATAGACGGCCCCGTCGGTGAGGACGCCGTCGGCGTCGATGAGAAGAACCCGTATCTTGCCAAAGCGCCGTCGAAGGCCGGCATCCATCGTGTTCACTCCCCTGCCGCCGGCGCGGACGAGCGACACGGCCTCGCCGGCCGTGCGCGGATATCCGCTCCCTTCATCGGCAGAACGCTACGCCACCTTGACCGCTGTTCCGCTGGGGTCGCTGTCCGTGTAGCCCCGCCCCTCCGAGGCGGTTCCCGGAAGGATGGTAGCGCGGTCCACCGGGAGGATCAACGGAAAACACTTGACGTCTCCCGGCGGGGCGGCTAGCGTTCCTGCGGAACGCGGAGTTTCCCCGGTGATCCTTCATCCCTGCCTCCGACGGCGGTGTCTCCTCCTCGGCGCCGCGACCCTCCTCTTCTCGCTCGACGCGGGATGCGGTCTCCTCCGGAAAACTCCTTCGCCGGAGCCGAACCCGCTGCCGGGCGGAGAGGGACAACCCCGGCTCCAGATCTATCCGAAGCAGTCCGGACTCTACGGCGACCTGCGCCAGCACACCTTCTCGGAGATCGGGTCGGACGCCGACCCGGCCGTTTCGCCGGACGGCGCGTGGCTCTACTTCGCCTCGAACACCCATGGCCCGGCCTACAAGATCTACCGGAAGCCGCCCGACAGTCGCGCGGTGACGCGGCTCTCCGGCGAGCCGCCCGAGGTGAACGACCGCTTCCCGTCCGTGAACCCGCGCGATCCCAACCTCCTCGCCTTCGCGTCCGACCGCCGCGGGAACTTCGATATCTACATCGCGGCCGTCTCGCCCGTCGAGGAGGGCGCCTGGAAGGGGCGCGAGGGATTCGACCAGGCCGTGCGCGTTTCGGACGGAGCGGCGGACGAGATCCATCCCACCTGGTCGCCGGAGGGCGAGCGGCTCGCCTATAACGCGTTCGATCCCTCGACCGGGCAATGGACGATCTGGATTTACGACGCGCGGCGCCGCGAGTCGACCTCGCTCGGCGAGGGTTTTCTGCCCTCGTGGGACCCGAAGCAGGACCGGCTCTGCTTCCAGAAGGCCCGCCGGCGCGGCGATCCGTGGTACGCGGTCTGGACCATCGACCTCTCCGGGAACATGCTCACCGAAGTCGTAGAAAGCACGCAGTGGGCGGCGATCACCCCCTCCTGGGCGCCCGACGGCGGGACCATCCTCTTCGCGGCGGTGAACAAGGCGGGGGTCGAGGCCCCGGAGCGGTCAAACAAGGCGGACGACCTCTATCTCGTGAAGGCCGACGGCGCCTCGCTCCTCCGCCTCACCTCGCACCCGGCCGGGGAGTGGTCCCCCGCCTGGGGGGGGGACGGACGCATCTACTTCTGCAGCGACCTGAACGGCAACGAGAATATCTGGAGCGTGAAGCCGCGGGCGGCGGTACTGATGGGCGGGGAGGGGCACTAGCCCGGATTATTCGTGAACGGGCAGCGCAGATCCCTCGAAATCCGCCCGCCCTGAGCGAGCCCGCCTCCGTTTGGCGGGCGAGTCGAAGGGCGAGGCGCGACAACGTGTACGCCCTTCGACTCGGGGCCGAAACAGCCGGCCCCTCGCTCAGGGCGGACGGATTGACTTCTCGGGCGTCCCCATGGAAATCGCGATCTGTTCATGAGTAATCCGGGCTCGTCCGTCTGGCGGGCGAGTCGAAGGGTGGGTGGGCCGCGGCCTTCGACTCGTCCTTCGACTCGGGCGCGGCGACGGAGCCGCGCCCTCGCTCAGGACGGACGGTTCTACCCGCGGGTTTAGCCGTGACGGATCACTAGTGGTCCATCAACCCTGATCGTGCGTGTGGTTGGACGTTGCTGTTTCCCCCTCCCCCCTTCCTCAGTGATCCGGGCTAACCTTCCAGACTGATCGCCGGGCGGGTGGGATCGGAGGTGGCTCGATCGGGGACGGGAAGGGGGGAGACGCCCGAGGCCGACTCCTGCCGGGCGCGGACGACCGCCTCGCCCCAGGTTTCCCGGAGGTTGGCGAGGATCTTGAGCGCCTCGTCGATCAGGACGGGATCGCGTTTCAGGTTCGCCTGGACCAGACGGAAATAGACGAAGTTGTAGAGCCCCGCCAGATTCCCGTGGAGTTCCTCGCCGATGGAAGGATCGAGGGCGGAGAGGAGTTCCATCATGATCCGCTGCGCCCGCACCAGCCCCTTGTGCTGACCCTCCGTGTCCCGGGCCAGCATCCGCTCCTTCCCCTGTTCCGCGAAACGGATGGCGCCGTCGAAGAGCATGAGGAGCAGCTGCTCCTTCGAGGCGGTGCGCACCTGGGTCTCGAAGTAGTTTTTCGCGAGATTCGGGACCATTACTGCTCCGCGCCGCGTCGCCGAAAGTGCCCCCGTGGCGCCGCCGGCGCGGCGCGCCCCATGGGGACATCGATCACTTCTTCAGCCCGTTCTGGAATCCCTGGATGATGTTGTTCAGCTGGCCTGCGAGGGCGGTCTGCAGCCCCTGCGACTGCGAGAGGAAGGACTCGAGCCGGGCGAACTCGCGCACGAGGCGCTCTTCGTGGCGCTCGATCGACTCGCCGATGCGGGTGATCTTCTTGTTGTACGCCTCGATGTTCTTGTCGAGCCCGTCCGTACGGGTCTCGATCACCCCGTCCGGGGCGTCGGTGAACCCCTTGAGCCGGTCGCTCAGGCGGCTGGCGGCGCCCGGGTCGTTCTTCAGACTGAGAGCCACCCCCTTCAGCACGGTGTCGCTCACGGGCGCCGTGAAGCCGAGATCCGTGGCGGTGGAGCTGCCGTTGATCGACGACGCACTTAGCGTCCCGGCTCCGCCGGTGAGGTCCTTCAGCTCGAAGTGCTTGCCGTCGGCGCCGATCGAGGCCTGGAGCAGTCCCCCGGTGTTGCCCGGATTGGAATTGATGGCGATCAGGAGCTGATCGACCGACGTGAGGGAACTGGTCTCCACCTCGAAGATCACCCCGTCGCGGCGCGTGATCTTGAGATCGGTGCCGGTGGAGGAGGAGTTGATCCCGCCCCCGTCCCTCAGATCGGCGAGGGCGGTCGACCCCACGATCGGCCGCTCCCGCGTGAAGAGGGTGACGACCTCGTCGAACTTGGTCGCCAGGAGCCCATCCAGTTTCGACTTGTCGAGGGTGAGCCTCCCGTCCGATTCGAGCTTGTAGCCGACCTCTCCGAGGGTGTTCAGATTCTGGGAGGCGAGCCCCTCGATCGGCGTGGTCATCAGCCGGGAGAGCTCGCGACGGATTCCGTTCACCGCGGACTCGCCGAAGAGCGCCCCCTTCTCCAGCGTCTTCGGGTCGAACTTGGTCAGGTCCTTGATCTTCGAGAGAACGTCGTTGTAATTCGACGCCAGCCGGTCGGCCTGGTCGAGGATCCCCTCGAGGTCCCGCGAGACGTTGACCGTGACCGGCGAGGCGCTCGCGCTCCGGAGATCGAGCGTGAGCCCCGGCACCACTCCCTGAATGGTGTTCTTGCTCGACCGGACGAGGATCGGACTCCCGGAGCCGGCCCCGCTGCCGTAGACGAGCACCGCGTCCTGCGCCTCGGCGGTGGTCTGGAAGGCGAGCGGACTGCTCCCGCCGATCACGAGCCGTCCCACGCTCCCCGTCGTGCGGCTCAGGATCGTGAGCCGGTGAGGGTTGAGAGCGCTCCCGTCGTTGATGATCGAGGCGGTGACGCCGATTCCGGCCGTGTTGAGGGCGGAGGAGACGTCGCTCAACGAGTCCTCCGCTCCGATCGTGATGGTCCGTTCGAACGAGCCGTTCAGGACCGTGGGGCCGGCCACGGTCGAACTCCCGAGCAGACCGAGATCCTTCGCCGTGCTCCCGCCGTCGAGTTCGGTCACGGTGATGAGACCCGTCCCCGGCGCGGTGTCGGTCAGGAGGAGTCCGTCCCCGGTGTCGTTCACACGGGCCACGATCCCGCTCCCGACGGCCGCGGAGGCGCCGTTGATGTCAAGGATCGCCCGGTCGATCGTGTCGTCGCCGGTCTGGGAGAGATCGACGTTGAAGCTGACCCCGTCGGTGTCGGTGATCCGGAACTTCCCGGCGAAGACCCCCTTGCCGGCATTGAGGGTGGCGAGCTTCGTGTTCTCGGTGATGTACCGCGGATCGAGGTCGGCCCCGCGGATCGTCGGGGCGGCCACGCTCTGGGCGATGCCCAGGTCGGTCGCGGCGAAGCCGGCGGCATCCGTGATCTGCAGGTTTGCCGTGGAGGCGCCGGACTGGTCGGAGACGAGCAGCGCGTTCCCCGCGGCGCCGACCGACGCGGCGATCTGGACTCCGGCCGCCGCCGCGCCCTGGTTCAGGGTGTCGAGCAGGCTCCCGAGCGTCTCGCGCTCGCCGTACACGGCCGCGCCCGCGGCGAACCCGCCGGGGGCCGAGATGTTCTCAGAGAGCGTCAGTCGGTTGAGGCCGGTGTCGATTCCGGTGATCGTGTGGTACTCCGTGGTGGCGCCGTCGGTCACGCGGATCCGCCCGCCGATGGCGAAGCCGGAGACGCTCCCCACGTCGATCTGATTCTGCCCCGGCGCCGCCGGCGCGGCGGCGGTGGTGTTGAAGCGCGCCGAAAGGTCGAGCGTGGTGCTCGCCCCGGTGCGGTCCTGGAGCGTCACCGATCCGTCCCGGACGCCGGCGAGGTCGGCGGCCGGCGTGCCGTCGGAGTGGAAGTCGTTGGTGCCGCCGTTCAGCGTGCGGCGGAGGATCGTGTTGAGCGAGGCGAGGACGCGGCGGCCCACGATCGTGTCGCCGTTGGCCGCGTCCTGAAGACCCGTCGCCGAGTTCTCCGCGGTGACCCCGACCAGACCGAGATCGACGAGCGCGTTGCTGTTGGAGAGCGGCGTGAGGGTCGTGACGCCCGCCCCGGCGGTGAAGTCGCGCAGGACGAATCCGTTCCGGTCGGAGTTGAGCGCCAGTGAACCGTTCGCCCCGAGGGCGGTGTTGACCGCGTCCAGCACCCCCTGAACGGTCGTGGCCCCGGCGGGGATGTTGACGTTCAGGACGGTCCCGTCGCGGAGGGTGATCGAGAAGTCGTTCTGGTCGGAGGAGACGGTGCCCTTCTGCCGGACGCCGTTCCCGTCGTTCAGGACCGCCAGGCTGGTCGTCCCGGTGACGTAGTTCAACCCCTGACCCCGCAGCACGGTCCCCGAGGCCGCCGAGAGGGTGCCGACGAGTCCGAGGTCGGTCGCGGTCGTATCGGTGCCGTAGTTCTGCACCGAGAGGGTGCCGGCCCCGCCGCTCGTGTCGCGGAGGGCCAGACGGTCGCCGTCGGTGAAGGCCTCGACGGAGATCCCGGAGACATTGTTGATCGAGTCGAGAACGTCCTGGACGTCCACGGCGGAGGAGAGGTCCACGATGGCGCTGCCGCCGGACTGATCGGTGATTCTGAACTTGCCGCGATCGATCCCCGCCTGGCCGCGCAGGAACTCGATGGGGGTCCGCCGGTCCACGGCGCCGTTCCCGAGTTCGATGGTGAGGGTCCCGGCGCCGACGGGGGTGGTGTCGCTGTCGGCGAACCCCTGCGAGGCGACCTGGTGGGACTGGGCGACTCGCCGGACGGCGAAGGAGTAGGAGCCGGTGGCGCCCACAAAATCGCCGGAGCCGAAGAGGACGTTCTCGTTCGAGGAGGAGACGCTGGTGCGGTTGAAGGTGTAGGTCTTGCTGAGAAGCGACGCGGTCCCCTGCAGGACCAGGAGGCGGGCCGCGAGGTCCTGGTAGGCGGTCTTCTGGTCGGTGGCCGTCTTGATGCGGACCTGAAGGGCCGAGATCGGTTTCTTGTCGAGGGAGAGGAGCTTGTCGATGATCGACTGGTAGTCGATGCCGGAAGAGAGGCCGTCGAAACGGATGCCGGTGGTTGAGAGGGCCATGGGGGGTGATCCCGGACGGAAAAACGTAAAACGTAAAACGTAAAACGTAAGAGGAAAAAGCGGCTTGTCCGCACTCCTTTTCTTCTTACGTTTTACGTTTTACGTTTCTCCGTCGCGCTACCGTGTCTCGTCCAGAAACAGCCCCATCGCCGTTTCGAGCGTCTCCCGCAGCCGGAGCAGTTCTTCCATCGGGAGCGTCTTGAGCACCTCACCGCGGGCGATGCTGACCACCTGGACGTAGAGCTGGTTCGTGTCGTTGTACAGGCCGAATCGGAGATCGAGGCTCCTCGCAGCAAGCGAGTTGTTCAGGGCCTCGAGATTCCGGCGCATCTCCTCCGGGTCGATCTGCTCGCGCTCGGCCTTCCGCTGACGGACCTCTTCGCGAACCGCATCGTCGCGACGGGGGGCGGGCGCGGGCTTCGCCGGCTCGGAACGCGGCTGGAACCCCTTGCCGTTCCCCAAGGCTGCGGTCGAGTTCACGAGCGCCGGCGGAGGCGGGGCGGGCGTCTGCGGCGTCCCCGTTCCCCCGAAGATCGGAACCGGCGGGGGAATCGATGCGGCCCCAACGCTGGACGGGGCTTCAACGGCCATCGGCGCATCCCCTTACAACAACATTATCGGCAATTGGCCCGCCGGAACTTCACGGTGCGAGAGGACGACGGACGAAAGACGACGGACGACGGACAAGAAGAAGCAGCAAGGGAGACAGGAACTGACCGATTGAGCGCGATCCATCGCGTTCCTCGTCCTTCTCCTTTCGTCCTTCGTCCTTCGTCCGTCAACCGGTCTTCGGAGGGAGGCGCCAGGGGCTTCCGCCCCGAACACCCCCCTACCGGAGACCGGTTGCCGGCTTGCAGAATCCGGACAGACCTCCATGTCCATCCGGTTACTCCGCTACTCTCTTACTCCGTTACTCCCTCACCCCTACCGCAGCAGGGTCAGGACCGACTGCGAGATGAGGTTCGCCGAAGCCAACGCCGCCGTCCCGGACTGGAAGAGAATCTGCTGCTTCGTGAAGTTCGACGTCTCCGCAGCGAAGTCCAGGTCCCGGATGACACCGCGCGCGGCGCTCAGGTTTTCGATCTGCACCTGCAACTGACGCTGCTGAGGGTCGAGGACATTTGCCTGCAAGGCCCCCAACTGGGCCCGCAGACCGTTCACCTGCGTGATCGCCTTGTCCACTACGGCGCTGGCGCCGGACGGTCGGAGGGCCAGACTGTTGAAACCGCCGGACATCAGCGACATCAGGGTCCCGCCGCGCGTGGGCGGCGCCGTTCCGGCGCCGTCGTTGTCGGCGAAAAAGTCCACGGTCGGCTCGAATCCCAGAGAGGCGGCCGTCACGGACCGGATGCCAAGGCTCATCAGGTCGCTCGGAGTGGTCCTCCCACCGACCTGAAAGGCGATCGGCGCCTTGTACACATCGAACGTGGCTGCCGCAAGCGTCAGCGTCTCTGCCGCCACATCCGCCGCGAGCGGGGTGGGTGACGTGGGAATCGCATATTCGAAGGAGAAGGAGATGTACGGGAGGTTTACATCAAACGAGCGCCCCTTCCCCGTGACCGAGACACCATCCACCGTGATGACGCCGTCCACGCCGGACGTCTGACCGCTGTCTCCGTTGCTCAACGTGCCGAACTCCGTGGTGGTGATCGTGTTGACTCCGGTCCCCGTCGCGAGGACCTTGAGGGAGATCTTCTGAGAGGTCCCGAAGTCCTCCGAGTTGAGCTCAGACCCGGCCACGTTGGAGTGCACCCCGGTCTGCGTGAGTACCGAATTCACAGCCGACGCGAAGTTGGCCTGAGTCGCGCCGGCCGCCAGGGTGATCTCGGCTGAACCGCGGGGACCTGTGACCAGGAAGGTCGTGGCCGAGGCGAGCGCGAGCCCGGTGACGCTGATGTTGGCGCGCGTCGGGTTGGCCACGGCCGCAAGGGTGATCGTGCGGCGGGGCTGGACGGGCGCCGTGGCCGAGGTGTCCACCTGCACGTTGCGGACGACCAGATTGTCGAGATCGGAGTCGGTGTTGTCGGTGACGATCTGGGACGAACCATCCAGAAGGGAACGGCCGTTGAACTGGGTGGTCTGGGCCTGCCGGGTGATCGACGAGATGGCGGCATCGATCGTGTCCTGCTGGGCCTGAATGGCCTCGGGCGAGGCCGCGGCGGAGTTCAGGGTGAACAGTACGCCGTCCTTGATCTGCGCGAGCAGGTCGCTGATGTTCTGCAGCCCGCCGTCGGCCGTGGCGATCATCGCCGTGTCGATCTGGACGTTTTCGAGGGCCTGCTGGGTGGAGATGATCTGGGCGTGCAACTGCTCGCTGATCAGGAGCCCGCCGGGGTCGTCCCCGCCGGAGTTGATGCGCAGTCCGGTGGCGAGGCGGGTGAGGGACTTCTGCTGGGCACGATCGGTGACGGAAAGAGCCCTGAGCGCGCTCAGGGCGGAGGTGTTCGTGTTGACGCGGAGACCCATGGGTCGTCCTCCTTGACGTTCCACCTCGACGTCCTGTCGAGGCCGAAGAGTTTCCCGCCCCCGTGGCAGGCGCCATCGTGAGCAGGCCGTTCGGCAACGGTCTCTTCGCTTTGTGCCGCGCTCCGGATCTCACTCCGGAACACGGCGGAGGGCAACCAGTGTCTCCTTCAAGGATGCTCCGCTTCGGGGCGTCAGGTCGAGGGTCTCAACCGCGACATGGGGCCTTCAAAGTCGGATCCAGGGTCGTTCGACCCCGGTCAGCTTCTCCGCCAGGAGCGGACGGGCGTCCTTCGCGCCCGGATTCGGCCACCTCCTTTCATGAAATGCGCTGCCACAGGGTTTCACGCCCGGGACGGGAAGACACAGAGCCCCGTGCGTCTGAGATGATATCGTCAACTTGAGCCAAGAATCTGCAGGTGGGGCGTGAATAGTCGTATAGACTTGATTTAAAAGTGGTTACAACGACTCTGGCGCTGCGGAGAGAGGGGTGGTGGGTACGGGGGTACAAACGACCACTTCCTTCTCGCCCCGGAGGGGCGAGCAGGCAATAGCCGGGGGTGAAACCCCCGGGGACTTGAGCGCACCGAAGGGCGCTGACTCCCGTGAAGCGGCCCCAACCGGACTTCGGAGAGAGGCGCCACGGCGCTCCACGCCGGACACCTCTCTACCGGAGACCGGTTGCCGGCGCAGGAGGAACCACGACGGCATCCACCCTCAGGACGGCGGATGCCGTCTCGGGTGAAACACGGTTCGAATCGTCCGACAGGTTGCGTCGGATCTTCAGGAGACTCGCTTCCTCCCGAAAACGGTGGCAACCGTCCGTCTCCCCTGTCGATCGATCCCGACCCCTGCGGCCGGACACGCCAGGTTGTCGCCCTCCGCCGTTCACTCCGGCGAAACCGACGGAAGGCGCTGCAGCCACGAGAAAGAACTTGCACGCGCAGAAAGGAAAAACGTAAAGACGGAAAACGTAAGAAAAACGCAGGAAACGAAAACAGAGCCAAACGCAACGCGGAAAGACCAGGCAGCGATCCGTTTCCTCTTACGTTTTCCGTTTTACGTTTTACTCCCCGACGGGGTCCACGTGGAGGGACCCCGTCGGGCGTCTCCCTCCAACTACCGCAGGAGCGACAGAACCGCCTGCGGCACCAGATTCGCGGAAGCCAAGGACGCGATCCCGGTCTGGAAGAGGATCTGCGACTTGGTGAACGCCGAGGTCTCCTCCGCGAAGTTGAGATCCCGAATGCTGCTCTCGGAGGCCGAAAGGTTCTGGATCGCCACCTCGACTGAATTGAGGTTGGGTGTCAGGACCTTCTCGGACAACGACCCCAGGAACGCCCGGGTTCCCGCCACCTGCTTGATCGACGCGTCGATGATCTCGTCGGCACGGCTGAGATCCCCGTTCAGCAGATCGTTCGCGCCGCCGGTCAGAAGGCTCTTCAAACGTCCTCCGGCCTCCTCACCCGCGGCGTCAGCGGCTGTGGGATTCCGCAGCACATTCCGGATCCGCTCAAAGCCGAGCGTCCCGACGTCCAGGGCGTTGATGCCGATCTGGAGGTGATCGCTCCCGACCGCGGTCGAGTTGAGCTGCATGCCCAGCCCGCTCCGCTGCACCGAGAAGGAAGTGGTACCCGACCCGTTATCGAGCAGTCCGAGGGCCGGAAGACCCGCTGACTTGTCCGCGACCGTGGGGTCGGAACTGAGGGAGAACGAGAACTCGCCCAGATCGTTCACGATGTTGAAGTGCCGGCCGTTCGCCGTGAAGGAGGCCCCATTGATCGTGGCCACGGCGTTCGTCCCAACACTCATCACCGACTGCCCGGAAGTGAGGTTGGCGGCCGCCGCGGCGTCGTTGATGTTGTCCACGGCGTCGAGCTGACCGTCGAGTACGGTGACGGTCACCCGCTCGTTCGTGCCGAATTCCTCGGTCCGGAGAATGTTCCCGCCGTCGACGTAGGCGCCGGTCTGGGAACGCACGTTGTTGAAGGCCGTGGCGATGTCGGCCACGGGAGCGAGGTCGCCCAGGGAGACGTCGGCGCTTCCCCGGGGACCGACGATTCGGACGATGGCCCCGCTGGCCCCTGCAGCGCCGAAACTGATCGAGCCCTGGGCGGGAAGGGCCGCCGCGAAAGTCCCCGCCGAGTCGCGCGATCCCGTCAGCGTGACCGCAATGTCGAGGGGAGAACTCCCCGGAGGGAAGTTGATCCGCCTCAGGTTGAGGTCATCGATGCTGGCGGCGATGCTCGTCGAGATGAAAGAGGACTGGCCGTTCAGGAGACCGCCGTCGGCGTAGCGCGCCGTATTGACGATCCGATTGATGGCCAGAATCGCCCCGTCGACCGATTCCTGCTCCGCCGCAACCTGCTCGGGACTGGCACCGGCCGTGTTCAGGGCGAAGACGATCGACCCCTTGACGTCGTTGAGGAGATTCGACATCTCCTCGAGGGCGGCGTCCGCCGTCGCAATCATGTTGTTGTCGTTCTGGGTGTTCTCCGCGGCCTGACGCAGCGAACCGATCTGCGAGCGCAACTGCTCGCTGATGACGAGTCCCGAGGGATCGTCCGAGGCGCGATTGATGCGTAGGCCGGTGGAGAGGTGCTCGAGGGTACGAGCCTGCGCCCGGTCGTTGCGGCCGAGGTTCCGGATGGCCGCCAACGCGGACACATTGGTATTGATGCGAAGACCCATGACAGTCCTCCGTGACTGGAAACGCCGGCGACATCCTTGTCACCGGCCGTTCGAGGGGACCGATCGAACCGCGGCGGGCGCCGCAGGGCGGGGAAAGCCTCGGTGTTCCTCGTCCCCCAAGGCGCCGCCTCCAGCGGCTGCTCGGGAACTCGGAACCTGTGCTTCCGGGCCCTTCGATCGGACTCGAACCCATCTCAGAGGACGCATCCGGCAACCGCGGTCTCACGCGCGGCCCCCCGCATCCTGCGGGAAGCGACGCCGGCACATCCTCAGACGCCCAGGATTACCGTGGCGGGCGGGCCACTCGTCACATCCGTCGCACCTCCTTTCTCTCCTCAGGGAGAACAACCGGTCCAGTCTCAATGTCTTCATCGGCTCGATGCGCGCGAAACTTGAATCGGGCGAGTTCGGGCGGGTCCCGACCTCATCGTTGCAGGACGGATCAGGAGAAATCCGGAATCCGGCACGCGATCAACGAGATCTGAGCCCCCGGCGACCGGTCGGTCCCCGCCCCTGCAAGCTTCTCCCAGACTCCGCGCGCCCGATTCCCCGCCCCCGAAACCTCCGTTCAATCTGCAATCCAAAACCCGCAATCCGCAATCGAACGACCGGTCGGCTCCCGCCCCTGCGGACCGCGGGTTCGGGCGGGTTCGAATCCGACCGACCGTAGGGGCGGGGACCGACCGGTCATCTCAGGCTCGGGATTCCTATCGCGCCCGGACTTCCGAGGCAAGATGCCCGTTCCCGGAGTTCGAGGTCGGGACCCGCCCGGCCGCGGCCTACGGCATGATCCTGAACGACCCGCCGCCGTTCGTGATGTTGCCGGACCCGGTGACGGGACCGGTGGAAAGGGTCAGCGTCTGCCCCGCGATGTCGAGGGTGGAACTCACGGTGCAGGTCCCCCCCACGTCGGTGGCCGCGGTGAGCGACTTCGTCCCGCTCCCCGCGAGCGTCAGGTTGAAATAGGCGTTCGCGCCGGTGAGGGCCCGCACCGTCTGCGCCCCGCTCGCGGTGTAGGCCACCGTCCCGGTCCCGCCGGTGAAGGCCCCGGCGTTCGTGAACCCCGCGACGAGATTGAGCGTCCCCGCCGCCGTGAACGTGATCGCGCCGGCGCCGTCCAGATCGCCGGTCGTGGTCACCGACCCGGTCCCGCCGAGCGTGAGCGTGTTGTTCGCGGTGAGCGTCGAGCTGAAGGACATCGTCGAGGCCCCGCTCGTCGTGAGCGTCCCCGTGAGCGTCCAGGCGCCCGTGCAGGAGATGGGCGCGGCGAGATTCGCGGTGAGCGCCCCGGTCACCGTGGTCGCCCCGGCGATCGTCCCGGTCCCCGCGCTGTTCGTGAGCGTCCCGGCCCCGGCGAGGGTGCCGGTGGTGAGCGAGAGCGTCTGCCCGGCCAGGTTCAGCGTCGAGGAGACGGTGAGCGTCCCCCCCACCGTTGTGACCCCGGCCAGCGATTTCGTCCCGGCGCCGGCCACGGCCAGGGCCCCGTAAGCGTTCGCCCCCGAAAGGGCCCGGACCGTCTGGGCCGAGCCCCCGTTGTAGACGACGGTCCCCGGCCCGGCCGTGAACGACCCGGTGCCCGTGAACCCGGCGCCCAGATTGAGGGTCTGCGCCGCGATGAAGGTGATCGCCCCGCTGCCGCTGAGCGTCCCGGTGACGCTCACCGACCCGGTTCCGCCGAGGGTGACCGTGCTGCTCACCGCCAGCGTCGAGGCGAAGGACAGATTCGCCGCCCCGGAGACGGTCAGCCCGCCGGAGGCCGTCACGCCGCCGGAGAAGGCGATGTCCGAGGCCAGGCTGAGCGTCGGCGACCCGCTCACCGCGATCGTCCCGGCGATCGTCCCGGTCCCCGCGCTGTTCGTGATCGTGCCGCTTCCGGAGATGGTGCCGGTGGTGAGGGTCAGGGTGAACCCGGCGAGGTCGAGCGTGGATGAGACGCTGAGCGTCGCCGCCGTCGTGTTTCCCGCCAGCGACTTGGTCCCGCTCCCGCCGAGGACAAGCCCGCCGTAGGTGACGAGCGGGATGGTCTGCGCCCCGGCGCCGCCGAACGAGAGCGTCCCGGTTCCGGGGGTCAGGGTCCCGGTGTTGGTCAGGGCCGCCCCGAGAACGAGCGTCTGCGCCGCGGTGAACGTGATGTTTCCCGTCCCGGCCAGGTCGCCGGTCACCGTCACGGTCCCCGTCCCGTTCAGCGTGAGCGTATTGTTGGCGGTGAGCGTGGATGCGAAGGTGACGGTCGAACTGCCGGTGACGGTCAGCGTCCCGGTGAGGGTCCAGGCCCCGGTGCAGGAGATCGGCGCGGCGGCGTTCAGCGTGAGCGCGCCGGTCACGTTGACCGCCCCGGCGATCGTCCCGGTCCCCGTGCCGTTCGAGATCGTCCCGGTCCCGGCGATCGTCCCGGTGGCCAGCGTGAGCGTCTTCCCGCCGAGACCGAGGTTCGACGAGGTGGTCAGGGTCCCGCCGACGTCCGTCGCCCCGCTCAACGACTTGGTCCCGCCGCCCGAGACGGTGAGATCGTTGTACGCACTCGCCCCGGACAGGGCGCGGATCGTCTGCGACGCGGTCCCGCTGTAGTTCACCACCCCCGTCCCGGCCGAGAAGGTCCCTGTCGCCGTGAACGTGCCGCCGATGTTGATCGTCCCCCCGCCGGCGAACTGGATCGTCCCCGCCCCGGCGAGAACCGAGGAGGAACCGGTGGCGAGCGTCTGCGCGTTGATGTCGAGCGTGGAGGTGACGGTGCAGGTCCCGTTCACCGTGGTCGTGCCGGTATCGAGCGACTTCGCCCCGCTCCCCGCGAGGGTGAGGTGATTGTACGTCGTCGCGCGGATCGTCTGCGCCCCGGCGGCGGCGTAACTCACGGTGCCGCTGGCGGCGGTGAAGGTCCCGCTGTGGGTGAAGGCGGCGCCGAGACTGAGCGTGGTCGTGGAGGAGAAGACGATTGCTCCGGTCCCGTTCAGATCGCCCGTGACGGCCAGCGTGCCGTTCGTCTGGCCGAGGGTGAGGGTGTTGTTCGCGGTCAGGGTGCCGGCGAAGGTGATAGTGGAGGTGCCGCTCGTCGTCAGGGTCCCGGTGATCGTCCAGGCCCCGGTGCAGGAGATGGCGGCGGCCGCACTCAGGGTGATGGTCCCGGTGACGGCCGTGGCGCCGGGGATCGTTCCGGTTCCCGAGGAGTTGGAGATCGTCCCGGTGCCGGCGATCGTCCCGCCCGCCAGAGTGAGGGTCTGCCCGGCCAGATTGAGTGTCGAGGAGACCGTGAAAGTCCCGTTCACCGTCGTCGCCCCGGCCAGCGACTTCGTCCCGCTTCCGGCGATCGTGAGGTTGTTGTACGAGTTGGCCCCGCTCAGGGCGCGGACCGTCTGGCTCGAGGTCCCGGTGTAGGAAACCGTCCCGGTCCCCGCCGTGAAGGTGCCCGTCCCCGTGTTGGCCCCGCCGATGTTCAGCGTGCCGCCGCCGGTGAACTGGATCGTCCCGGCGCCGGCCAGGGTGGAGGTCGAACCGAGCGTCAGCGTCTGACCGTTGACGTCGAGCGTGGAGGTGACGGTGCAGGTCCCGTTCGCGGTGGTGGTCCCGGCCGAAAGCGACTTCACGCCCGCCCCCTCCGCCTTGAGGCCGAAGTAGGTGGTCTGGCGGATCGACTGCGCCCCGGCCCCGGAGTAGCTCACCGACCCGGCGCCCGGGGTGAAAGTCCCGGTGTGCGTGAAGGCGGCGCCGAGGGAGAGGGTCTGGATGGAGGTGAAGGTGATCGTCCCGGTCCCGCTGAGGTCCCCGGTCACCGTCACCGTCCCGGTCCCGCCGAGGGTGAGCGTGTTGCTGACGGCGAAGGTCGACGCGAAGGTGAGCGTGGAGGCGCCGCTGGTGGTGAGGGTCCCGGTCAGGGTCCAGGCGCCGGTGCAGGAGATCGCCGCGCCGATGTTGATCTTGAGCGCGCCGGTGACGGTCTGCGCGCCGGCGATGACGCCGGTGGCGAGGGTGTTGGCGATGGTCCCGCTCCCGGCAATCGTCCCCGCGGAGGGGGTCAGCGTCTTCCCGGCCAGATTCAGCGTGGAGGAGACCGTGAACGCCCCCCCCACCGAGGTGGCGCCGGCCAGCGACTTCGTCCCGGACCCCGCCAGGGTCAGATTGTTGTAAGTGGCCGCCAGGACCGTCTGGTTGCTCGTCCCCGTGTAGCTCACGGAGCCGGTCCCGGCCGTGAAGGTGCCGGTGAACATGAAGAGGTTCCCCACGTTCAGCGTCCCCCCGCCCGTGAACTGGATCGTCCCGGCGCCGGAGAGATTCGACCCCGAACCCAGGGTGAGAATCTGCCCGTTGACGTCCAGCGTCGAGGTGACCGAGCAGGTGCCGTTCACCGTGGTGGTACCGGCGGCGAGCGACTTGGTCCCGCTCCCGGCGAGCGTGAGGTTGTAGTGCGTCACCGCGCGCACCGTCTGGGCTCCGGCCGCGGAGTAGGTCACGCGGCCGATCGACGGAGTGAAGGTCCCGGAGTTGGTGAAGGCGGCGCCCAGACTGAGCGTCTGGGTGGAGGCGAAGGTGATGGCCCCGCTTCCGCTCAGGTCGCCGGTCACGGCCAGGGTGCCGGTCCCGCTGAGGGTGAGCGTGTTGTTCGCGGCGAGAGTGGAGGCGAAGGTGATCGTGGAGGCCCCGCTCGCCGTCAGCGTCCCGGTGAGGGTCCACGCCCCGGTGCAGGAAATGGCCGCCGCGGCGTTCATCTTCAGCGCGCCGGTGACGGTGACCGCCCCCGAAAGGGTCCCGGTCCCCGTCGTGTTGGTGATGGTCCCCGAGCCGGCGATCGTTCCGGCCGCCGGAACGAGGGTCTGACCGGCCAGATTCAGGGTGGAGGAGACAGTGAGCGTCCCGTTCACGGTCGTCGTGGTCGCGGCGAGTGACTTGGTCGAGGCCCCCGCGAGGGTGAGGTTGTTGTAGGCGTTCGCCCCGGTCAGGGCGCGAACCGTCTGGATCGAGCCGCCGCTGTACGTCACGGTCCCCGTCCCCGCGGTGAAGGGCCCCGTGGCGGTGAACGACCCGCCGACGTTGAGAGACCCTCCGCCGGTGAACTGGATGGTCCCGGCCCCTCCGAGAGTCGAGGAGGTGCCGGTCGTGAGGGTCTGACCGGCGATGTCCAGCGTGGAACTCACGGTGCAGAAGACGTTGACCGTGGTGGTGCCGCTGCCGAGCGACTTCGTCCCGCCCCCGTTCAGGATGAGATTGGCGTAGGTGACTCCGGCGCGGACCGTCTGCGCCCCGGCGGCGTTGTAGGTGACCTTCCCGGCGTTGTTGGTCGTCAGGGTGCCGGTGTTCGAGAAGGCGGTCCCGATCCGGAGGTCGAGGGTGGACCCGCTGGTGAAGGTGATCGAGCCGGCCCCCGTCACGCTGCCGGCGACCGAGACGACGCCGTTCCCGGTGAAGGTCAGGGGACCGTTCACGGCGAGATTCCCGTTGATGACGAGCGTCACTCCGGAGTTGACCGTGAGGGTGTGGGCCAGACTCACGGTGTAGTTCCCCGTCACGGTGGTGCTGCTCGTCACGGTGATGCGGGATCCGGCGGCGGTATCCACCGTGACGTTTCCGACGATGCTCCCCCCCCCGCCGGCGAGGGAGAAGGCGCTCGACGTCTGGGGATTGAACCCGGCCGCCCCGCCGAGGGTGAGGGTCTGACCGCCCAGATTGAAGGTGGAGGTGTAGGTCCCGATCACGACCGTGCTCGCCGCCCCGGCCGCGGAGAGGGTGCAGTTCGTATTCCCGGTGGCGTTGAAGTTGGAGCCCATCCGGGCGGTGTCGGCCGCGGTGGGGACGGCGGCCTCCGCCCAGTTCCCCGCGGTGTTCCAGTTGCCCGTGCCCGACCCGTTCGACCAGTTCCAGGTCTGGGCGGCGGCCGGAACGGCGCCGGCGAAGAGCGCAAGGGCGAAGAGGGCCAGGGTCGGGCGGGGGTGACGCATGGGAGGCTCCTTTTCTCCGGAGAGTCGAAAGTCGGAAGTCAGAAGTCGGAGGTACGAAGTCTCGGATCGGAGGAAGTCTACAGGACGAGAAGGCAAGGGTGCAATTCCCTTCATCGGCAAGCCGAGTGGCTGTCCTGAGAGCCTGAGAAGAAATGCCCCAGGACGAGAGGTGCCGGGCTCCTGTCATCCTGAGCGTCCGCCGCAGGCGGACGCGAAGGATCACCCGCGTCTGCGCCAAACCCGCTCCAGTACTGGTGATCCTTCGCCCTGCCCGCCAGACGGAGGCGGGCAGGGCTCAGGATGACAATCTGGCGCCTCGCACGGCGGCGCATTTCTTCTCAGGCTCTGAGTCCGGCAACGACTACGACACGATCACAGAGCCCGCGCGCTGCATGAGACGCTCAGGGAGGCCGCCACTCGCTCGGGACGGACAGATTCACCAACAGACAGGGTGCCGACCGGTCACCATCGCCCGCTCAGGGTTCTGCCAGACTGGCACCCGCCCCACCGGGCCTCCGCATGTCGTGGCAGGCCGGACCCGTAACGCCGGACCCGAGGCCGGAGAGCCGATACATAACTTACGCTCAGGCAATATCTTATGTCAGGAGCGGCGAGCCGTCGTCCCGGCATCCGATTTGCGAAAATCGGGGTCACGTCACCCTGTCGAATCCCGAGAGGAACCCTGACATGCCCAAGCAACTCTGCTTCGACGTCGAAGCCCGCAACTACCTCCGCGCGGGGGTGGAGAAGGCCGCTCGCGCCGTCTCCTGCACCCTGGGTCCGCGGGGACGATCGGTGATCATCGACCGCGGCTGGGGAGGCCCCAACATCACGAAGGACGGGGCGTCGGTCGCCGACGAGATCACCCTGAAGCACGCCTATGAAAACCTGGGCGCGCAGATGCTGAAGGAGACCGCCTCGAAGACGTCCGATGCCGCCGGGGACGGCTCCACCACCTCCGTGACGCTGGCGGCGGCCATCTACCGCGAGGGGCTGAAGCACCTCGCCGCCGGGGCGGACGGAATGGCGCTCGCCCGCGGTGTTCAGAAGGGTGCCGCCGCCGTGGGCGAGGCGCTGACGAAGGCCGCCCGGCCGATCAAGGGGGACGCCGAGATCGCCCGCCTCGCCACCATCGCCGCCGGCAACGACGCCTCCGTCGGACGCACCATCGCCGACGCCGTCGCAAAGGTCGGCGCCGACGGAATCGCCAACATCGAAGAATCCAAGGGAATCGAGACCGAGGTGAAGATCGTCGAGGGGATGCAGTTCGACCGCGGCTACCTCTCCCCCCACTTCGCCACGAACGCCGAGGAACTCAAGGTGATCCTCGAGCAGCCGTACATCCTCATCCACGAGGACAAGATCTCGTCCGTGGCGAAGCTCATCCCGCTGCTCGAGAAATTCGCCGCCGAGAAGAAGCCGCTCCTCATCATCGCCGAGGACGTGGAGGGCGACGCCCTCGCGGCGCTCGTCGTCAACAAGCTCCGCGGCATCCTCCAGTGCGCCGCCGTCAAGGCCCCGGGCTACGGCGACCGCCGCAAGGCCATGCTGGAGGACATCGCCGTCCTCACCGGCGGCGAGGCGCTCACGAAGGACATCGGGTTCGACCTCGAAAAGGTGGAACTCTCCAAACTGGGCCGGGCGAAGAAGGTGATCATCGACTCCGAGAACACGACGATCGTCGAGGGGGCCGGGTCGAAGAAGAAGGTCGATGAGCGCGTCGCCCTGATCCGCCGGGAGCACGAGGCGAGCGACTCCGACTACGACCGCGAGAAACTGCTCGAACGGATCGCGAAGCTCTCCGGCGGGATCGGACAGATCCACGTCGGCGCAGCCACCGAGACCGAACTCAAGGCGAAGAAGTCGCGCTTCGAGGACGCCCTCCACGCCACCAAGGCGGCGATCGCCGAGGGGATCGTGGCGGGCGGCGGCGTGGCGCTCCTCCGCTCCTCGGCCGCGATCGACAGGGTGAAGACGACCGGCGACGAGGAGTTCGGCGTGGCGGCCCTCCGCTCGGCCTGCTCCGCCCCGCTCAAGCAGATCGCCGAAAACGCGGGCCAGGACGGCGGGATTGTCCTGCGCCGCGTCCTCGCCCGGTCGGACGACTACGGCTACGACGCCGAGGCGGGCGAGTACGGCGACCTGATCTCGAAGGGGGTCATCGACCCGGTGAAGGTCACCCGCACCGCCCTTCAGAACGCGGCCAGCGTGGCGGCCATGCTGCTCACCACCAACGTGCTCGTGACGGACCTGAAGGAGGACAAGGAGGAGGAGGGTGCCGAAGGCGACGAAGGGGGCGAGGAGGGGATGGAGGAGGACTTTGAGGAGTAAGGGCGGAACGGGGGAGGAAAGACGTAAAACGTAAAACGTAAAACGTTAAGGAACGGAGAGAAGAACAAAAACTACGGAAACGGACCGCAGTCTTCTCCTCTTGCGTTTTACGTCTTACTCCCTACGTCTTGCGTTTTCCTCCGCCGTGCCGCGCGCTCTTCCTCTTACGTTTTACGTTTTACGTTCTACGTTTCACGTCTTACGTCTTACGCTTCACGTTTTTCTCCAAGGAGCGACCCATGAAGCTGCACCCGATCGACGACCGCGTGGTGATCAAGGCGCTGGAGAGCGAGACCAAGACGAAGGGCGGGATCGTCCTCCCCGACACGGCGAAGGAGAAGCCGCAGCGGGGCGAGGTGATCGCCGTCGGACGCGGCAAGATGCTCGAAAGCGGCAAGATCGTGGAACCCACCCTCGGCAAGGGCGACAAGGTCCTCTTCGGCAAGTACGCCGGGACCGAGATCAAGGTCGACGGCGTGGAATACACGATCATGCGCGAGTCGGATGTGCTGGCGAAGATCGACTGAGCGCCCGAGAAGAAGTGCGCCGGCGAGCGAGACGCCAGATTGTCATCCTGAGCCCCGTAGCACGTGCTACGGGGCGAAGATCACCAGCGTCGGACTCTGCAGACCGCACACGTTGGTGATCCTTCGCCTCGGCCTGCGGCCGAGGCTCAGGATGACAAGGGGACGGGTCGGTAGCCTCGCGCCTTCTGTTGCTTCTGTTGCTTCTGTTGCTTCTGTTGCTTCTGTTGCTTCTGTTGCTTCTGTTGCTTCTGTTGCTTCTGTTGCTTCTGTTGCTTCTGTTGCTTCTGTTGTTTCTGCTGTTCTGTTGTTTCTGTCCGCTTCTTCTGCTTATTACGTTTTACGTTTTACGTTTTTCTTCTCCGAGGCCCCCATGTCCAAGCAACTCATGTTCGACGACGAGGCCCGCGCCAAGGTCCGCACCGGAGTGCGGCAGCTCGTCGACGCGGTGAAGGTCACGCTCGGCCCCACGGGCCGGACCGTGATCCTCGACAAGAAGTTCGGCGGCCCCGTCGCCACCAAGGACGGCGTCACGGTGTCGAAGGAGATCGAACTCCCCGATCCCTTCGAAAACATGGGCGCCAAGGCGGTCAATGAGGTCGCTTCGAAGACGAACGACGTCGCCGGCGACGGCACCACCACCGCCGTCATCCTCGCCGGGGCGCTTTACGACGCCGGCCTCAAGTACGTCGCCGCCGGGGTAAACCCGACGGCCATCCAGCGCGGGATGGCGAAGGGGGTGGAGGCCTGCGTCAGGCACCTCCAGGGGCTCTCCACACCGGTCCGCAACAAGGCCGACTACGCGCACGTCGCCACCATCGCCGCCAACAACGACGCCGTCCTCGGCGGCCTGATCGCCGACGCCATGGAGAAGGTGGGCAAGGAAGGCGTGATCACGGTCGAGGAGGGAAAGGGCCGGGAGACCGCGCTCGAGTTCGCCGAGGGGCTCCAGTTCGACAAGGGGTATGTCTCCCCCTACTTCATCACCAACGCCGAGACGCTCACGGCCGAGTTCGAGGACGCCTGGCTCCTCTTCCACGAGAAGAAGATTGCGAACCTCAAGGAGTTCCTCTCCGTTCTCGAGGCCGTGGCCCCGACGGGCCGGCCGCTCGTGGTCGTCGCGGAGGAGGTCGAGGGCGAGGCGCTGGCGATCCTCGTGGTGAACAAGCTCCGCGGCGGGTTCCTCTCCTGTGCGGTGAAGGCGCCGGGCTTCGGCGACCGCCGGAAGCAGATGCTGGAGGACATGGCGGTGGTCTGCGGCGGGACCTGCATCACGGAGGACGTCGGGATCAAGCTGGAAAACGTGACGAAGGAACACCTCGGGCGGGCGAAGACGGTCCGGATCGAGAAAGACAGGACGATCATCATCGGTGGGGCCGGGACGAAGAAGGAAGTCGCGGCCCGCATGGAGCAGATCCGGAACCAGCTCAAGACGACGACCTCGAAGTACGACCGCGAAAAGCTCGAGGAGCGTCTCGCCAAGCTGGGCGGCGGGGCGGCCCTGATCAAGGTGGGCGGCAACACCGAGGCGGAAATCAAGGAGCGGAAGTTCCGCGTGGACGACGCCGTCCACGCCGTGCTCGCCGCCCGGGACGAGGGGTTCGTCCCCGGCGGCGGGATCGCCTACCTGCGGTCGATCGCGGCGCTCGACGGCGTGCGGGTGGAAGGGGAGGAGAAGTACGGGATCCAGGCCCTCGAGCTGGCGCTCCAGGCCCCGCTCCGGCAGCTGGCGGAGAACGCCGGCGAGGAAGGGGCGGTGGTCGTGGCCGAGGCGCGGGAGATGTCGAAGAACCGCGGCTGGAACGCCGCCACCGGGGAGTTCACCGATCTCGTGGCCGCGGGGATCATCGACCCGGCCAAGGTGGTCCGGCTCGCCCTGCAGAACGCCGCGAGCATCTCCGGCCTCCTCCTCACCTCCAGGGCCATGCTGACCGACCTGAAGGACGAGCAGCCGAAGGTCGCCGGGGCGGTGCGGTAGGAGAATGTCATCCTGAGCCTCGCCCGGCTCGACGGCGTGAGCGTCTCTGCCCTCAGGGGCGGATGATCCTCCGCTTCGCCGGTCGACCGGCGACCGGCGACGCACGGGATGACCCGGCCCATGCCCCACAAACGCGACTACTACGAAGTCCTCGGCGTGAGCCGCACGGCCACGGAGGAGGAGATCAAGAAGGCGTACCGCAAACTCGCGCTTCAGTACCATCCCGACCGCAATCCGGACGACAAGGGCGCCGAACAGAAATTCAAGGAGGCGGCGGAGGCGTACGACGTCCTCCGCGACCCGCAGAAACGGGCCCGCTATGACCAGTACGGGCACGCCGGGCTGGAGGAGGCCGGCTACAGCGCCGCGCATTTCACCAGCACCGAGGACATCTTCTCCCACTTCGGCGACATCTTCGGCGATTCGATCTTCGACGAGTTGTTCGGAATGGGTGGCCGGCGCGGTCGCGGCCGTTCCCGGAGCGGCCCGAGTCTGCGCTGCCATCTGACGGTGACGTTCAAGGAGGCGGCGTTCGGGACGAAAAAGACGATCGAACTCCGGCGCCACGAGGCCTGCGGGAAGTGCGGCGGGTCGGGTTCGAAGCCCGGCAGCCGGCCCGCCACCTGCTCCACGTGCCGGGGGCACGGCGAGGTCCTGCAGGGCGGCGGCTTCTTTACGATCCGGACCACCTGTCCCCGCTGCGGCGGTCAGGGCACCACGATTGAGCACCCCTGTCCGGAATGCCGCGGGCAGGGCCGCGTGCCGGAGAAGCGGGAGATCGAGATCGGGATCCCGGCGGGGATCGAGGACATGACGCGACTGCGCGTCTCGGGCGAGGGGGAGACCGGCGAGAACGGCGCCCCCCGCGGCGACCTCTACTGCGACATCCGCGTGGAACCGCACGAGTACTTCGAGCGGCACGGCGACGATCTTCTCTGTGAGCTCCCGATCACCTTCACGCAGGCGGTGCTCGGCGGGGAGGTGTCGGTCCCGACGCTCGAAGGCGAGACGACGATGAAGATCCCGAAGGGGACCCAGACCGATCAGATTCTCCGGCTCCGCGGCCAGGGGATACCGAACGTGCACGGCCGGGGCCGGGGCGACCAGCTCGTCCGCATCGTCATCGACGTGCCGAAGTCGCTCTCGAAGCACCAGGAGGAACTGCTCCGGGAGTACGCGAAGACCGAAGAGGCGCGGGTGGAACCCCGCCGTCGGGGGTGGTTCGAGAAGTTGAAGGGATTCTTTGAGGCGGGCGGCGAGGAAGGATCGTAATCCGTCCAGCCGGGATCATTTCGGCAGGCGGCCATTCATGGAGTGAGACCCCGTTGTCGCGATCCAAAAGCCCGAAGCCGGCCGCCCCGGAGCCGGCGCCGTCCGCGCCGCCGGCCGACGCACCGGTGCGGGCCTCCCCCCCGGCGCCGCCCTCTGCGGCCGAGATCGAGGACCTCCGCAAACAGGCTGCGGACCGCGACGCCTGGCGCGACACGGCCCAGCGCGTCCAGGCCGACTTCATCAACTACCAGAACCGCGTGAAGCGCGATCGGGATCTCGACCGCAAGTTCGGATCGGAGCCGCTCTGCCGGGCGCTCCTCCCCACCCTCGACAACTTCGAGAAGGCCCTCGCCGCCTGTCCGGCGGACACGACCCCCCCCGCCGTTCTCGAGGGGATGCGTCTCATCCATCGGGAGCTCCTCCGTTCGCTCGAGCTCCAGGGCGTGAAGCGCCTCGAATCGCTCTCGCGACCCTTCGACGCCTCCACGCAGGAAGTGGTCACAATGCGCGAGGCGGCGGACGTCTCGCCGGGAACCGTGCTGGAGGAGGTGCGCGCCGGGTACCTCCTGCACGACCGCGTGATCCGCCCCGCGCAGGTCATTCTCGCGCGCGCCCCGAAGCCCGTTTCGGACCTCCCCGTCCCCCCCGCTCAGGAATAATTGTTTGACACCGTTTGCGCACGGCCGCTAGAATCCCGCGCTCTGGTGCGGCGCCGTGGCCGCCGCCTTCCCGCCTTCGTCCTTCAATAAGCCCAGACCGGGGGAGACCCTATGCGCGAGGTCAAGGGGTGCTGGACCGACCTGTTCCACACCTTCATGGTGGCTCTCGACATCCGCAAGATGTCGATCGGATTCGTGGGGCTCGCCCTGACCGGGATCGTCGTCCTGGTCCCCCTCTTCTCCCTGGGCGCCGTGCACTACCGGCGCGGCGTCATCGAGCATGCGGTCAACCAGGGGGAGGAACTGCCCCCGGTCTCCCAGGGAATGAGCTTCTCCCCCGATGAGGTCCTCGCGATCCTGGACGTCGGGTGGCGGACGGCCTTCCCCGGCCTTCGCCTGGACGGCCTAAAGACGGTGTGCACGGAATCGAAGTGGGGTCAGAAGCTGCGCGGCGGAATGGACTTTGTGGACTCCCTGCTGGCCACCGGACCGATCGAGCAGACCCAGCTGTTCGGGGTCATCCCCTGCACCGTGTCCCAGCGGACGATCCGCTGGGGCTCCCTCCTGTTTTTCGGCCTGCTGCTCACCCTGATCTGGGCCAAGTTCGGCGGCGCCATCACCCGGATCGCGGCGGTCGAGATCGCCAAGGATGAGCGGATCGAGACGCAGAAGGCCCTCGAGTATTCGTCGAAAAAGTTCGGTCACTACTTCTGGGCCCCGGTGGCGTGCGTCCTCTTCTTCCTGCTCTTCTACGGATGCGTGTGGGGCGTGGCCTGGCTCGGACGCATCCCGTGGCTGAATATCGTGGTCATGCTCGGGTTCCCCCTCGCGCTCCTCTCCGGATTCATCATGACGCTGATCGTGATCGGCACATTCTTCGGCTTCCCGCTCTTCTACCCCGCCATCAGCACCGAAGGGACGGACTCCTTCGACGCCATCAGCCGGGGGTTCTCCTACTTCTTCTCCAAGCCCTGCCACTACGTCGCCTACCAGATCGTCGCGTTCCTGTTCGGAATCCTCTCGTTCGCCATCGTCCAGTACTTCGGCTACCTGATGCTGAAGGCGACCTTCGCCGCGGGCCGGATCCCGTTCGGCCAGATCAACGGGCTGGACTTCGACCACGTCTTCCTGGGGATCTGGAGCGGGACCCCGTACAGTCTGGCGCGGCTGCACGAACAGTCGACGTCTCTCTGGCTTTCCGCCGTGGTGTTCAACACCTGGGTGAGCATCTTCAAGGGGATGATCCTGGCCTACAGCATCTCCTTCTTCTTCTCGGCCCAGTCGATGATCTACCTCCTACTCCGCAAGCAGGTGGACAGCATCGAGATGACCGAGGTCTACGAGGAGCCTGAAGAGGAGATGCCTCCCGCGGCGCCGCCCGCCCCCGCACCCGCGGCTCCTTCCGCCCCCGCCCCGGCCGGCGGACCGGCCGCGGTCTGAGGGGCGACGTCCCGGACCCCGCGATGAAGATCCGCGAATACTTCGAAGATGCCGTGGATCTCATCAAGCAGGACCCGGAGCCGATCCTCATCGGCAACCTCATCGGGATGCTCCTCGCGGCGGGCTCCCTCGGCCTCCTCTCCGGCCTTTATCTCTGCGGCGTCTTTCACGTCTGTCTCAAGGCGCGGCGCGGCCAGAAGCCGGAGATCCGCGACTTCTTCGCCCCGATGGAGAGGTTTTTCGACCCCTTCCTGGCCGGGGGGCTCTTCGCCCTCGCCTTCACGCTCGGCCTCGCGCTCTACCTCGTCCCGGCCGCCCTCGTCGCGGGCCTCCTCATCTGGACCTTTCCGATCCTCGTCGACCGCCGGGAACGCTGGGACGCGGCCCTGATGGGCAGCCTCTCCTTCGCGCGACGCGATTACGCCGGAACGCTCCTCCTGGTCGGCCTCGCCTATGCCGTCGGCTGGGGTGGACTCCTTCCCGCCCTGCTCGGGGTCCTGCTCTGGAATCTCGGTTTCCCGTGGCTGGGAATCGGCGGCGTCTTCCTCGGCCTGGTCCTCGCCGCCTTCCTCCTTCCGTTCACGCACGCGGTCATCGCCGTCGCCTGGGAGGACCAGACCAGCGAGATCCCGCAGGATCTCGTGGATGCCTCCTGGATCCGTTGACCCTCCCCGAAAACAAAAACTCTTGACCCATCCCCCCCCCCGGCGATATCATTCCGCGCCGGTAGGGAGAGTCCGTCGGCGGTGTCCGGTCGCGCGGGGGCGCGGCCGTGCCGCGGGCTCCCGGTCCTGATTACAGGCCGACTGGTAGGGGAACTCCGATGCCCAAGCGCGGCGATTCGCCGGAATTCTACGAGATCCTCAAGGGGACGATCGGGGATCGGACAAAGCCGTCGACGGAACCCGCAGGCGGCGTGGCGGTGGCCCCTCCCCCGGAGCCGGCCCCGACCATCGCGGCCACGACGGCGACGGTGACGACCGTGACGGAGGGCGCTTCGGCGCCCGCGGTAACACCGGCCCCCCCGGTCGGCGGCGCCGCCCCGATGGGCGAGCGGACGATCACGATCAAGTACGACACGCTCGCCTTCCTGCTCTTTTTCCTCCTCGGCGCGCTGTTCGTCGCCTTCGCGCTGGGGGCGCTCTGGGGCCAGCAGAAGCGGGCCTCACAGTTCTCTGACACTCTTCCGCCGGTCCCGGCCGAGCCGCGCCAGGGCAACCTCCCGGCCGCGCCCGACGGGACGGGCCCGACCACGCTGGTGAGCGGACCGGGGAGCACGGTCGTCCCGGTCCCGGCCGAGCCGGTGGCGCTTCCCTCCGGCCCGACGGTGGCGCCGCCGATCCTCACTCCGGTGACGCCGCCTCCGGCGGTCGATCTGGCGCTGGCCCCGATGGCCGTCGAAGACGGCCCGTATTCGGTCTGCCTCGTCCAGTTCCCGGACCAGAAGTACGCCGAGAATCGGGCGAAGACCTGGACGGAGCAGTACCGGCTCACGTCGGAAATGTTCGTCCGGGAGGGAACGTACGGCGGGAAGCCGGTGTTCGATGTGTGCACCGGTCACTACGCCACGGCGGAGATGGCCGCGGCGGAAGCCGAGAAGTGGCAGAAGCGGGACACGACGTTCAAGCCGGCCTGCGTCGTGGAAACGCGGAAAGCGAAATAGGCCCATCCGTCGCGCGGGGGCAGGTCCCGTCCGCGGGACGGGGACTCCGAAATCTCCTCGCGAAGGAACACGCCATGTCGGTTCACAAGAGCCTCGCCCTCAAAGGCCGTCTGAAGCGCCACCGCAACGTCCTCACCCGCTCCGAGAGGATCGACACCCTCCGGAAGGAGGGCCGCTGGGACGACGAGCGGTCGATCTTCAACCTGCCGAAGGTCCGCAACATCATGGCGCGGGCCAAGGCCAAGCCCAAGGCCAAGGCCGCGGAAGGCGCGGCGGCGGCCCCGGGCGCAGCAGCCCCGGGCGCCGCGGCCCCGACGGCGGCCCCGGCCGCGGCGGGCGCCAAGGGTACCGCCCCGGCCGCCGCTGCAGCCAAGCCGGCCGGCAAGAAGGCCTAGCCCCCCCTCAAACGCCGGCTCGTCGCGTCGAGGAACTCCCGCTCCTCGCCGGAGAGACTCCCGATCCCCTCGCGGCTGATCTTCGCCAGGAGCGAGTCCACCCGGGCCTGCTCCGCCGGGTCGAGGTCCGCCTTCGGCGGCGGTTCGGCCGGCTCTGGAGACGGGCGGCCCGCCTTCCGCCCCCTCCACCATCGCCGCAGGCGGCTGAAAATACCCCCCCGCTGCGACCGGCGGAACTCGACCACGTCCGGCTCCTCCACCCGCATCATCGCGGATGCCGCGAAGATGGATTCCTCCTCATACTCCCCGGACTCCAGCATCATCCGGGTCTGTTCGCACTGAAGGAAGAGCCAGACCCCGATGATGATGAGCATGGCGTCGTTCACCGCCAGCCCGTAGACGGCCATGATGACGGAAAAAACCTTGCCCACCCGCTGCGCGATCATGGTGGCGCGGTAGAACCCGATCCGCATCCAGAGCAGGCACTGGAGCACCCGCCCCATGTCCATGGGAAAGGCCGGGAGCAGATTGAAGACGAGGAGCGCCAGATTGATCATGAACAGATTGGCGAAGAAACTCGACGTCCACCAGTTCGTCAGCAGGTCGAAGCGGACGACATGCGAATCGGCCCAGTAGACGGCGACCAGGATGAGGGCGATGGCGACATTGACGAGCGGGCCGCCCAGCGCGGTCCAGAGCTGCGGCCACGGCCGGTTCGGGGCGTTCACGTACGCGAGGCCGCCCAGCGGCCAGAGCACGATGTGGTCGGCGTCCCCTCCCACGCTCCGCGCGGCGAAGCAGTGCCCGAACTCGTGCAGGAGCACCAGCCCGAACAGTATCCCCATCTGCTGCGCGGCGATCCCGAGGAGCGCCGTGTCCAGGACCGCCGCCTGGAAGATCCGCACCGCGATGAGAAAAAGCAGCGACCAGTGGATCCGGACGTCGATTCCGAACAGACGGCCGATTTTGAGCGACCAGTTGAACATTCCGGTCCCTTCGCCCCGCTACTTCCCGGCCTCGAGCCCCAGCATGTAGTCCTTCCACTCCTTCTCCAGCGTCTTCATGTCGGTCCGCCCGAAGGCGGCCTCGTAGGCCCGCCGGAGCCCCATCCCCTTCTGCATCGCCTGGAAATAGGCCCGCATCAGGTTCGCGTACTTCGCCCCCTTGTACTCCCAGAGGAAGTAGACGAACGACCATGCCTCGGCGTAGTTCACCCCGATCGTGCGCGGGTCGTACATTTCGTCCTGCGTCATCTGCAGCAACTTGGCGATCGGCGTGTACGTGCCGGTCCGGATCGCCTGCTGGATCACCGGCAGCCGCCAGGGGTTCACCTTGATGTACATCTTCCGGTCCTTCGGATTCCAGACAGAGGGGCCGAAATAGTCGCCGTGACCTTCGTTGAACCACTGCGGGGCGTCGTCGAAGTACATGTCGAGGAAGTGGTGGAAGAGCTCGTGGTAAAGGACGATCAGCGTGTTCTTCTCGTCGGCCTGGCGGTAGAAGAGCGACTTCTTGAGGAGGGGGTGGAAGTAGCCGCCGGTCCCCCGGGGGGCCCCGGTGGCGAAGTACTGCTCCGCTGTGGCGTAGACGTAGATCGGCAGGCAGGGCTCGTCGGAGTGATCGGCCTTCGGGAAGATGATCGAATAGGTGTTGTAGATGATCTCGGCGTGCTCGGAGATGAAGTCGGCCGTCTCCTGGGAGTCGTTCGACTGGACGTCGAAGTGCTTCGTCTTCTTCTGGTAGACGGTCGCCCAGCCGGTCCCCTTCTCCTCCTGGACGACGAGGGCGTCGAGCGACTTGATCTCGATGTCCTGCGGGTCGAACTTCTTTGCGGCGTCGACGGCCTCCCGCGCCTCCTTCAGCTTGCGCTGCTGGAGGAGGACGAGCGACTTGTTGGCGTAGCCGTGCGCGTAGTTGGGGTTGAGGGCGAGGGCGCGGTCGTACTCGGCGAGCGCCTTCTTGTCGTCCCGCATCCAGTGGTAGACGTCGCCCAGTTCCACCATCGCCTCGTGGAACTCGGGATTGAGGGCGAGGGCCTTCTTCAGGGCCTTCTCGGCGTCGTCGAACTCCTTCGTGAACTGGTAGACGATTCCGAGGTGGTACCAGGCGACGGAGAACTTCGACCAGGCCTGGGTGGCCTTCTTAAACTGATCGACCGCCTTCTCGACGGTGTCGATGGCGTCGCCGCGCTGCTTCCTGGCCGCCTCGAGGAAGGCCCATCCCTTGCGGTCGAAGTCCTGGGCCCGTTCCGGGACATCGGCGCCCGCCTTCGTGTTGTCGATGCCGGCGGTGTTGACGGCGGTCGACTTTTCCTCCGGCTTCACCCAGCGTCCGCCTTCCTTGACGTAGCCGAGCGCCGCGCGGGCGCCGGCGTGATCCGGAGAAAGTTCGAGGACGCGCTCGCAGGCGGTCCTGGCCTTTTCGGCGATGCCGGCCCGGCTCGCAAACTCGGCGAAGGCAAAGGTCCCCTCGGCGTCGGTCCGGGCGATCCGCGGCTCCCAGAGGGCGACGGCGACGTCGGGGACGAAGAAGTCCCACTCCACGACGAGGGCGTGTCCGTCGACCCGGATCGAGAGTCCCTCGGCGGAGGCGCCGCCGATCTGGCCGGAGAGGATCTCGCCGGATCGGAGGGTGACGGTTTCGGCGCCGATGGGACGGGAGCAGAGGGCGAGAAGCGGGAGAAAGGCGAGGAGTGGGGTGAGTCGACGTGGGCCCGTACGCCGGAGGCGGAGTGTCGGTTGATCGGTCACGGGAATCCTCCCCGGCGGAGGCCGGGCCGCTACCTTTGAGCCACGAAGAAGAGACCGAAGGCAAAGTAATTCGGTGAAAGGCGAATGAGGCGCGTGTAGCGCCCCAGACCGCGGATTTCGACCCGGGAGAAACGGCTCTTGAGCAGTCGCTCCAGTTCCGGGGCGCTGAAGTGATTGACGTGCGTCGGATCCTGCAGCGGGGTGTTCTCCTTGCGGGCCAGCAGGAGCCGAATCCGGTTCTTCAGGTTGAACGCGTTCGGGACCGATCCCAGAAAGAGGCCGCCGGCTTTCAGATGCCGGACGACCCTCTCAAGAACCCGTTCGGGGTAGAACAGGTGCTCCAGCGTTTCCCCGGCCACCGCCACGTCGAAGGTCTTCCCGCCAAGCTCCTCCCAGTTCCCGTTCAAATCCATGAGGACCGTCTCGACTCCAAGACTCTCGCGGGCTCGAGCCAGGGAGAGGGCGTCGACATCGACGCCCGTAACGCGGTTGCCGTCGCAGAAATACCGGGTGAGAGTTCCATCCCTGCATCCGAGATCCAGCACGATCTTGTCCCGACCGACAAGTTCGCGAAGCAACTCTCCGCGCTCCCGCTCCAGGATCGAAAACCCGTCGCCTCGCTCTTCGCGATGGTGCCGTTCGTAAATCTCCTGCAGTGAGGATTTCATACGTTCCCGATCCGGGCGGATCCGAGCGGGCGAGAAGGCGCCGGCAGGAATCTACGTCGAGTCCCGGGGATCTGTCCATGAGAAACCGATCCGGCGACGACCGGGCGCGAGGAGCCTCCTCTACCCGTCCTCGCGATCCCACCTTCCGCCCCGGCCTCGGCGGCGCTCGGATCGGGCCTTCTTGGCGGCCAGGCGACGCTCCCGGGAAGCACGGGTGGGCTTCGTGGGGCGGCGCGGCTTCGGCTTCGCCTGGAGCGCGGCCAAACGGGCGGCGAGACGCTCGAAGGCCGTCTCGCGGTTCTCGATCTGGGAACGGGACTCGGTGGCCACGACGATGAGGCCGGTCGGCCGGTGACGGAGTCGGACGGCGCTTTCCGTCACGTTCT
>JACPTZ010000094.1 GCA_016192525.1 Planctomycetota bacterium | reverse complement strand
GACATCTCATCAACCTGACCCATGCCGGGGAAGTGAACGGGTTCATCCGGGAACGGATGCAGTAGGGCCCGGTCCGGTGGGAGGGTGACGTCGCCGGCTCCTCCCGGGGATTCGTTCATCGCGCGGAGGGCGCCCGCAGGTTGCCGGCCGGCCGGCGGCGTGATAGTCTCTCGCCATGCTCCTCTCCGAATTCCATTTCGACCTCCCGCCGGAGCTCATCGCCCAGCACCCGATCGAGCCGCGGGATCACTGTCGGCTGATGGTGCTCGACCGCGCGAGCGGGGAGCGGCACCACCTCCGGTTCGATGCGATTCTGGACTGGCTCCGGCCCGGGGACGTGCTCGTTCTCAACGACACGCGCGTGATCCCGGCCCGGCTCATCGGACGACGGAAGACGGGGGGGGTGGTGCGGGTGCTGCTGGTGCGGGAACTCGATCGCGGAGTCTGGGAGACGCTGCTTACTTCCGCGCAGCCGCTCAGAGTCGGGGAGCGGATCTCGTTCTGCCCTCTGCCCTCACCCCCTGCACTCTCTCCCGTTCCGCCTCCGGCCGAAGGGGATCGACGGGTGCCGGGACCGGCCCACTTCCCGGACGGCGCGGCCGAAGGGGAGGCGGCGATGGGCGGACTGGGTCCCCGCCTGGTCGCCACCGTCCGCGACGGCGCCCGGGGGCGCCCGTGGCTCCTCGCCTTCGATCCGCCCGACGTCCTCGCCGCCGCTGAGGCGATCGGCCGGGCTCCGCTCCCGCCCTACATCCGGCGCGATCCGCGGAACGATCCGGCGGTCGAACGGGATCGGGCCGCCTATCAGACGGTCTACGCGGCCCGTCCCGGCGCCATCGCGGCCCCGACCGCCGGGCTCCACTTCACCCCGCCGCTGCTCGACCGGATCCGCCGGGCGGACGTGCAGACGGTGCCCCTCACCCTCCACGTGGGCGTCGGCACCTTCCTTCCCGTCGGTGTGGAGCGGGTCGAGGAGCATCGCCTCGCGCCCGAGGCGTTCGAGTGCCCCGCGGGCACCCGGGCCGCGGTCCGGCAGGCGAAGGCGGAGCGCCGGCGCGTCATCGCCGTCGGCACCACCGTGACGCGCGTGCTCGAGGATCTCGCCCGCCGTCCGGACCTGGCGCCGGAGGCCGGGGAGAGCGCCCTCTACATCCACCCCCCCTTCGAGTTCAGGGTCGTCGATGCGCTCCTCACCAACTTCCATCTCCCCGACGGCACGCCTCTACTTCTCGCGGCCGCCTTCGCCGGTCGCGAGCGGCTGCTGGACGCGTACCGCGAAGCCGTTTCGCGGGGGTACCGGTTCTTTTCCTACGGCGACGCGATGTTCGTCGTCTGAGCGAATTGAATTCCTCCCGCGCTCCCGCTCCGGCTACAATCGGCCCGTGGATTATTCGCAGACCCGGATGCTGCGTCGCGCCCCGCGTTGGGCGGCCCCGCTGGCCGTCGGCCTCCTCGCGGCCGCGGCGTACGTGAACACGCTCGGGAACGGATTCGTCTGCGACGACCTGGTCCAGGTCGTCCAGGACTCCTCGCTGGCCTCCCTCTCGAACGTGCCGCAGTTCTTCCTCCGGCCCTACTGGCGGGATCCGGCCGCGAAGGACCGTCTTTATCGACCCGTCACGGTCACGACCCTGGCCATCGACCGCGTGATCGGAGGCGGGACGGAGCCCCGTGCGGCGCAGTTCCACGCGACCAATCTCTTCCTGCACGTCTGCGCCAGCCTGCTCGTCCTGGGCGTGGCGGCTGCCTGGAATCGTCTCGTCCACGATCGGGAGACCGCGCTGGCCTCCGTCCGGGAAGCGGAGGAGGCGGCGGCGATGGCCGCCCGCGAGAAGGAGCTTCGCGAGGCCGGGCGGCCGCGGCGATCGACCCGGCCGACCCCGCGCGCGCTGCGCTCCCCCGGGACAAATGTCGCCGACATCAAGGACGAGCCGCCGCCAGAGCCGGGCGACGCCCCCGGAAGCACGACGACGCGCTTCTGGCCCGTCTCGCCGACGACCCGCGGGCTCTGGGCGGTCCCGGTGGTCGCCGCGATGCTCTTCGCGGTCCATCCGGCGCACACCGACGCCGTCGATTCGGTCGTCCAGCGCTCTGAGATTCTTGCCACATGCGGCGTTCTCGTGGGGCTCTGGGCCGGATGGCAGGCGGACGCCCAGACCGGGCGGAGGCGCATGCTTCTGCTCGTCCTCGCCGGGGTGGCGTACCTGGTCGGGCTCGGCTCGAAGGAAACCGCGGTCGTTCTGCCGATCCTCTGGCTCGTGCACGACGCGTTCGCCGGCGCCTCTCTTCGCGGGGCGCCGGATCGAAGGAAGAAGTACCTCGCCGCCGGAATCGCGCTCCTCGTCTACCTCGCCGCCCGCTTTCACGCGCTCGGTCTGGAGACCTCCACGCGCGCCGCCTTCGGGGACGTGGATCTGCTCACGCGCGCCGCCACCATGACGGCGGTGTTCGGGGACTATCTCCGGCTGCTGATCCTGCCGCATCCGCTCTGCGCGGACTACGCCGCGAACGCGAATCCGGGCGTGTTCTGCCGCACCTTCGGGGACGATCGGGCCGCCGTCGGGGCGCTCGTCATTTCCGCGGCAGGGGTCCTGGGGGCCTGGTCGTGGAGGCGCCGCTCGCCGATCGGGGTCTGGCTCCCCTGGGTGCCGATCGGGCTCCTTCCGGTGTCGAATCTCTTTCCCATCGGCGCGATCCAGGCGGAGCGGTTCTGCTACCTTCCGAGCGTCGGGGCCTGCGTCGCGCTCGCCACGCTCTTCGTGCCGATCCGCGCCCACGGCGTCTGGAACGGCGCCCGGCGCTTTGCGGGCGTGCTCGCCGTCTGCGCCGGGCTCGCGCTCTGTCGGGAGAGGAATCCGGTGTGGGGGACGCCGGAGTCGTTCGCCGAAGCGCTGGTCGCCGACGCCCCGGACAACCCCTTCGGCTACTATCTCCGGGGCTTTTCGCGCGGCGAGCGGGGCGATGCGGAGGCGGCGCTGCAGGATTACTCCGACGCGATCCGCGTGTCGGGCGACCATCCCTATCTGAACGCCCTGCATCGGCGGGCCCTGACCTACAGCCGGCTGGGACGCTACGGCGAGGCGGTGCTCGACCTGGAGGCCGTGCTGGCGGTTCAGCCCGGGAACTGGAAGGTGCGGAACAATCTGGCGATGTTCGAGGTGCTGCAGGGGGGGGAGGAGCATCTGGAGCGCGCCATCCGGGAATACACGCACATCCTCACCGTGGACGGGCAGAGGCAGGCCCCGATCTGGAACAACCGGGCCCGGACCTATCAGCGGCTCAAGAGGTTTGCGGATGCCTCCGCCGACCTGGAGGAATATCTGGTGCTGATGCCGAAGGACTGGTCCACGTGGGCCGACCGGGCGGCCTGCGAGGCCTCGATCGGGCACGAGGAGGAGGTGCAACGCATCGTCCGGCTGCTGGAGGAATCCGGACACACCCCGAGTGACATCTTGCGGGCGGAGTACGAGGCGAGACTGAAGGCGTTCCGCGAGCACGGGGGGGGGAGGTAGGGCGGAGCCCCCCTCTGGAGGCGAGCGCAGCAGAAACGAGAACGGAGGCGGATTCACCACGAAGGCACGAAGGGCACGAAGAAGAAAGGGGAGCGGATCATGGACGCGGCGAAGCTCGAGGCGGCGGTGGCGCAGTACGTCAGGCCCGCGACGTTTCCGATCGGGGTGAGGATGTTCCGCGACGGGGAGGCGCTTCCGACGAAAGCGAAGCGGCCGAAGGCGGACTTCGGCGTACAGATCGCCACCTGTCAGGCGATCACCATGGCGAGGCGGTACGGCTGGGCCGTGGCGGTCACCCGGGAGGATCTCAACTGCGCCCTCACCCGGGTCGCCTTCGGGTACGACGCCGCGCCCGCGGAATTCACCGACGGCTGTTGCGCCTGCGGCATGTACACGGAGACGATGGGGGCCGGGGCGCGGTCGGAGGCGGCGACCCCGAAGTTTTCTTTTCGCGAGTATGCGGCGCTCGGCCGCAGTTTTCCTCCCGACTCGACTGCGCCGACCTCGTCATCGCCACGATGCAGACGGCCCGGCCGCAGGTGATTCTCCCCTGTTACGGCGACCGGGTCTTCGGCCAGACGGGCGACGACGAGATGGCCTTCTCCCTCCCTGCCTCCTTCGCGGATGAGTTCGTCGCCGGTCTCGAAGGCACCCACAAGGGCGGAATACGCTATCCGATCCCGACCTTCCTGCGGTATCAGCCCCAGTTCCCTGAGTCCTATCAGAAAGTCCTCAGCCAGATGGAAGCTGAGAGCGCCTGTCAGAATGACCGCCGTAGCATGTCATCCTGAGCCCGCCCCGCAGCACGTGCTGCGGGGGCAGCCTCCTCGGGATGACACATCGCCGAGGCCCGCCGCTTCCCGAAAATGCTCCCTCAAAGTTGTAGGTCTAGAGGCGCTTCCTCGGATCTCGCGCCGCGAGACTCGGCCGTCTCACCCGGCCGGGGAAGTTCCGCTCGCCTTCTTCACCTCCATGTGACTCGGCCGCGGAATATCCCGGACTCAGGCCTGTATGGATGAGGGTTCCTCACCCCCTGTCCATTCCTTCGCTTTGAGGAGGTGCGTCATGGCCGTCGCCAAGGTGTGGATCGTCGCCCTGCTCTTCCTCAGCTCGGGCGTGGTCGCATTTCGGGCGGGTCAGGCGACGCTCCCTTCCGCTCCCGCGGTGGCTGTCGTCCGGGTCCCTGTGGTTCCGGCTCCGGGGGCCGCGCGTCATGGCGTGCAGCCGGTCTCGATCCGCAAAGAGGACGCGGACGTGCCGGCGTGCAGCCTCTCTCCGGCCCTCGATGCGGCGACGATTCCGGGGCAAAGCCCATCAGCGTCGCTCCCGATCATCTCGCGCGGACCGGCCAGGACCCACTCGGCTGACGACCCCGCGGCCGGCGGAGTTCAGACCGCCGACATGCCGACCGACGCCTTCACCATCACCAGCAGCGCCGTCCAGTCGTTCGAAGCCGGGTCGGCGACGACCCTGAACTGGGTCGCCTCCCCGGACTCGGTCCAGCTTCGAAGCGCCTGCCAGATCCTCGAGACCGCCATCGCCATCGGAGGCCCCACCCCCAACCGCGAGAAGTGCCTCTCCGCGGCGGCCCTCGGGGAGTGCGCGTTCGTCGCGGGGAGCCGGAGCGAATTCCGGCAGCGCACGGCGACCCTCTTCGGAAATGCCCCCGGGCTCATCGCGCTCTACGGCCCGCTCCTCGACGGTTTCGAGAGGTCGCTCGCGGAGGAGCGCTGGGGCTATCTCGCCTCCCTCGATCCGGAGGGAAACGAGACGACCGGTTCGCAACCCCTCCCGGACCGGGTGAGCGGCCTGTCCCATGCGCTCAGCCGCGAGATGAACGACGAACACCTCGCGGCGCTTTTCGGCGTGGAGGATCCGGCGGGGAAGGCGAGGGAGTGGGTGGAGTCGGCGCTGCTCGACGGGCTGTACGATCTCAACCGATACTACTTTCTCGACGGAAACGCGGGGACGATTTCCGTGTCGGGCACGATCTCGCCCGTGATCTGGAGCGTGGGGACGGTCCAGGAAGATCAGCAGGGGGAGGTTCAGAGTTCCGGGGAGTAGGGGGGCGGGGAGGCTCCAGAGGCGAAGGATTCGTCCGGGATGGCTCGTCGTGCGCCCGCCCGCATGCCCGTCCCCCTGGTCCCCCCCCGCAGGAACATCCCGCCGGTTCCGGATGCCGGTTGACGCGACCCGGCGGAGAGGGTATCATATGTCTGCATATATGCCTGCCGCTTCAGGAGCCGGCCCATGAAACGTACGACCGTTCTCATTTCGCCCGAGCAATTGCTGGCCCTTGAGCGGGTGGCACGATCGAAGGGGATTTCCCGCTCTCAGGCCCTTCGGGACGCGATCGCCCGCTACGCCGCAGAGGGCGCGTCGAGGCGCGGTCGCCGGCCGGGATTCGTGGGGTGCGGCGCCTCGGGATACCACGGGAGCCTCGGTCGGGACGCCAAGCGACTGCTGGAAAGGGCAACAGGGCGGAGGGGGTGGAAGTGACCGTCCTGGTGGACACGGGCCCTCTGCTCTCCCTCGCCGACCGGGATGATCCCATGCACGCCGCCGTGCGCGAAGCCTGGGAGCGGGCGTCGGGCCCCTTCGTGACAAGCATCGCCGCCGTTCCCGAAACCTGCTACCTGTTGACGAAGTACCTCGGTCCCCGGGCGGAGCGGCGGTTCCTGGAGTGGTGGGACCGGGGGGAGATCATCGTGGAACCGGTCACGACGCGCGATCGAGAGTCCATTCTCTCGGTTCTGAGGAAGTACGAGGACCAGAGATTCGGATTCACCGATGCCGCCCTCTTCTCGCTTGCGGAGCGTCTGCGCATCCCATCGGTGCTCACCCTGGATCGGCGTCACTTCGATGTCTATCGTCCCGTGGCCTTCCCGGCCTGGGTGCACCTGCTGCGATAATTGAATCTTGCCCCGGGGATTCCGCCGTAATAGGGTACGGGTGGGGCGGGCGCAATGGAGGATGTCACGGGTCTGACCTACGCGGACATCGAGCTCTCCAACCCCAAGATTGCAGGACTCAAGCCCCTCTCCGTCAGAGCGCTGGTCGACACCGGGGCGATGACGATCTGCATCCCCGAGCACATCGCGGTGCAACTGCAGCTCCAGGAGATCGAGAAGCGTGAGGTGACGATAGCGGACGAGCGGTCCCACGTCGTCGCCTACGTCGGCCCCGTCCAGATCCGGTTCGAGAACCGCACCTGCTTCACGGGCGCCTCGGTGATCGGGGAGTCCGTCCTCATGGGCGCCGTGCCGATGGAGGATATGGACCTCGTGGTATCCCCCTCCGGGCAGACGGTCACCGTCAACCCGAAGAATCCCAACATCCCGTCGGCGGTGGTGAAGTAGGGAAGGCCTGGCCGACGAGACGATTTCCTCCCTGACGTGTCGATCGGGCCATTGAACTGTGACCGCGCTCGACTCCGCAAATATCCTCCAGGCCATGCAGCGCCTCCATTCCGAGCGGACGGCCGTTTTCGGGGCGGATCGCCACGGCTTTCGTTTGAATCGGCCCCTGCCGGAGTCCCAAGTGGCGGATTTCGAGGGACAGCACGGGATTCTGCTGCCTTCCGACTACCGTCAGTTCATCACGGCCATCGGGAACGGAGGGGCGGGGCCATACTACGGGATCTTCCCACTCGGACGGATGGACGACACGTCGAGCGATTTGCAGCCGTGGTCGGCAGGCGACGGCTTCGTCGGCCGATTGTCCTCCCCGTTTCCGCTTCGCGGCGCCTGGAACGATCTGGGAGGAAAGCCACCCGCGCCTCTGTTGGACGCCGATGACGAGGAGTACGAGAGACGTTTCGACCTGTTCGAGGAGTCCTACTGGAATTCCGACCACGTGAGCGGCGCGATACCCATCTGCCATATGGGTTGCGCGCTTCGCGTTTGGCTCGTGGTGAGCGGGGAGGAGGCGGGTCACGTCTGGCGAGACGGGCGGGCCGACTACACCGGGCTGTCGCCGATATGTACCAGGGATGGCTCGAAGGCGGCGTTCGGAGCCTGGTACATGGAGTGGCTTGAGGACTGTTTTCGTGCACCGCCTGATCGACGCTCATGGTTCGAGAACCTGTTTCAGTGATGCCGGCGAACATCCCGGGAGGTGCGGCGTATGAGAAAGCGAGTGGTACGAGATTGCCGTCCCGTCCCTTGTCATCCTGAGCCTCGGCCGCAGGCCGAGGCGAAGGATCACCAGCGTGTGCGGTTCGCAGACTCCGACCTTAGCGATCCGTCGCTCAGCCGGCCAAACGCCTGTCCGCCATCCGTGTGGCGGAGCGGCCGGCTGAGCTCAGGATGACAATGCGGTAACCGCGCACAGCGAGCGATCTGCTCCCCAAGGGCCGTCTCCCATGCGTGCCGAGCTCGGCGTCCCGTTCTGCGCCCGATGCGGGAATCCCTGCCCGTCCGATG
>JACPTZ010000057.1 GCA_016192525.1 Planctomycetota bacterium | reverse complement strand
GGAGTCCCGTCCGTCCAGCGTGTCGGAGTTCAGCGCATAGGCGGCCGAGACCATCCGCGTCCTGGGAGTGAGGGTCTCCGCGGCCACCTGCACCTCCAGCCAGACCGTCGCCACGTCGGCGAAGCAGGCCCCGATGGTCGCCTTCGACCCCGCCGTAATCGTGCCGCTCCCCAGATCGAAGGCGTAGATGCCGTTCGTCACCGTGACGGCGTTTCCGCCGCCCGCCGTGTGGGAATCGGTGATGAGCAGCGTCCCGCCCGCGCCCGGCCCGGTATCGTAGAGGCGCAGTACAATATCGGTGGCGCCGTTCGCGGGGACGCCGCTTGCGTTGGTGAGCCGGCCCTCGATGTGGACGAGGCCGGGGGGGATGGCCTGAGCCTGGAGCGGGCACGCGGCGAGCGCCACAAACAGGGCGAGCGCGGCCGCCGCCGGAAGGAGAGGGCGGATGCTCATGGTGCATCCTCACAAATGGAACGGCTCCCGGTGTTCGTGGCGGACAAAGGACCGGGAACTGTCGGGAGTCTATCACAGATGATGAGAACGATCCAGCGAGCAGACGACATTTCCAGGGACGGCTATTCGCCGGCGTGATTCGAGTCCCCGAGATCGGCCCCCGGGACAGGATCCGAAAAGGACCTGAATCCGTCCGTTCTCCCCGCCCCGAGCAAGCGCTGATTCTCCTTGACGATCTCTCGTGTGCTTGTCGCCCCAAGCCGTTCGTTGATGTCCCTGAATCCCGTGGCCACGGAACGGTCGGGGGGGGAAGGGTCGACTCCGGCTGGCGGGCAGGCACGAGCCTCCCAAAGGAAGCGGGCGGAGGAGTGCCCTCCTTGAACTTCGGAGACCTGGAAACCGCGTGGGGTCCGCCGGGCCACGAAGAGACCCCGACAGTCGTCCAGCAGTGTCAGGATGACGTGCGGTGCTTCCGAACCCGAGAGGGCATCGGCGAAGCGGGAGGGGAGGTCGATCCAGGCCTGGCCTTCAAACAGGGCCCCTTCCCCGCGGGCCTCCGTTGCCGTGGGCAACACCGACTTCTCAACCCGCTCGACCCTCGAGGCGAGCACGGCGTCACGTTCCTTCGATTCCCGATTCAGTTGCCGGACTGCCCCCAAAGCCAACCCGACCAGACGGTCTGTACTCAGACTGTCCTTCATCTCCTCACGAGGGCCCTGGTACTTGAAGTCTGCCGGGACGCTCACCGGATCGAGAACCAGGCGCGGCTTGCCGGTCGCGGAATCGAGTTCCGCCATCGGGCGAAAGGAGTCCAGCAGGGCCAGATCGTCCCGGTCCTCGAGGAAGGCCCCCTTGTAACTGGCATAGGCGCTCGAGTAGTACAGATCGCGCATGTGAACATCGCCTTCGAAGAACCCGGCCCAAGCGAGACTGGCGTTGTTCGCGTCCCCGTAAATGGCCGTGTTGCTGTCGGTGTTGGTGCTCTGGAGACCATAGATCGACGCTGCGGCGCTCGTGCTGGCGTAAACGGACTTCCCGTTGTAGCACCGAACCCAGGTGCCGTCCGTCATGTACCACCCGCCGCCCCACGACTCGAAGTAAAGTCCCTGGTTTCCGCTGACCCGCATCCAGCCCCCATTGGCGTAGATGTCGCCGGCCGCCTCCAGCGCATAGCTCGGCGCCGTCGTGCCGATCCCCAGTCTGCCGGCGGTTGTAAGCGTCATCTGGGTGCTGTTCCCGGGCACCCAGTTATTCAGTCCCCATTTGAACTTGCCGCTGTCGGAATTGTCGACTCCGATCGTCCAGTCTGCGTTCGAGGTGAAGAAGATGATCCCTGCATCGTTGGCGCTGTCGGAACCGACCCGAACGGAACACCAGTCGTCCGTTCTGGACTGGACCTGGAGGGTGGTCTGCGGCCCCGTCGTCCAAAGCCCGAGGCGGTTGTTGCTGTCATCCCAGAAGAAGTTCGCGTTGTCCTGCGCATAGACACCGCTCGCCCCGGCAAAAACCACGCTCCCCTGGGTGAAGGTCGTTGAGGTGCCCGTTCCGCCGCTCCCGACGGGTAGTGTGCCGGTGAAGGTGATGTTCCCCGCAGCGCTGAGGGCGATATTGCCGCTGGCCGAGACCGCCACCGTCCCTCCCGCATCGGGAAAAGTGATCGTCCGATCGGACGTGGGATTCGTGATCGAGAGGGTGGTCTCGCTCGCGTCGTTCGATGACCCTTCAAAGACAAGATTGCCCGAGTTGTCGATGAGCAATCGCTCCGCCCCTCCTGACCGCAACTGGATCAGGTTGGGCGACCCGGCGGCATTCTCATTGATGAAGATGCCTGGATTGTTGACCGACCAGTCCTGCGCCGTGGCGGGACCGAGAAGGACGGCGCCGCCGGCCTGTACATTCAGCCAGCCTCCACCGTTGTTCTGGTACTGCATGACCCCCGTGGCGTCGCACCGGAAGCCGGAATTCGCGCTGTTGTTGAAGTATATCGCCCCGTAGTCGGCGGCCCCGGCACCGTTGTCGGTGGAGTCGGCGACAATGTGGAGGAATCGGTCCTGCCAGCCGGTCACGTCCCAGAATTCCACCCTGTTGTTCGCGCACGCCATGCTGTAGATGGTGCCGCCGGCGGGGGTTTCGTCCAGGATGATTCGAGCGTCGTCGCTGTAAATGGTCAAGGGAGTCCCTCTTCCGACGAAGGAGATGGTGTCCGTGGAGACGTCGCCCAGAGTGACATTCCCGTCGGCGTAGAACGTCCCGTCCACTTCGGCGGATCCGTTCACGACCAGGTCCGAAGCCGCTGCAAGGGCGTGGGTGGTGGCCGCCGTTCCAATCCGGCTGTAGGCCGCCGCCGCGGAACCCCCCACCTGCAGCACACCGCCGCTCGTAGCCCGAACCGACGAGTTCTCGGCCCAGGTGGTCCCGTTCCAGCGCAGGGTGGCATCTGTCGTTGTGCCGTTGGTGATGCCGCCCAAGGAGACCGTCCCCGTCGCGTCCGGTAGCGCCCAGGTCCGATCCGCGGTCAGCGCCGCGGGAGACAGGATGCCTTCCGTGGTGTCTGCCGTCGCCCCCTCGAATACCGTCCCGTTCGAGCCGAAGATCGTCCCGTTCGCCGCCATCGCCGGATCGGTGCCCGGCGTCGCCGTGTATGCGAATCCCACCGTCAGACTGCTGTTCGCTCCTCCGTCCGTCAGGCTCAACCCCAGCCCGGCGGCCAGAGCACGATCCGCCGTCAATGTGCCCCCAGCGTCAGACTGCTGTTCGCTCCTCCGTCCGTCAGGCTCAACCCCAGCCCGGCGGCCAGAGCACGATCCGCCGTCAGTGTGCCGTCATTCGAGACCAGGACGTAGGCGGCCCCGATCGGTGCCATCTGGCTCGTCAACGCCAGGGTCCCTGTGGCATCCGGTAGCGTCCAGGTCTGATCTCCCGTCAGCGCCGCGGGAGACAGGATGCCCTCCGTGGTGTCCGCCGTCGCACCCTCAAACAGCACCCCGTTCGAGCCGAAGATCGTCCCGTTGACCGCAACGGCCGGGTTTCCGCCCAGTGTGTTGCTGTAGTCCAGACTGACGGTGTAGCTCCCGTTCGCCCCCCCGTCCGACGTGGCCAGTCCCAGGCCCACGGCGATCGCCCGCTCCGCCGTCAGCGTCCCGTCGTTTCCCACCGTCACGTAAGGCGAGCCCACCGGGGCGCTGCCCGAGGCGGTCGCAAAGTAGGAGGAGTCCCGTCCGTCCAGCGTGTCCGAGTTCAGCGCGTAGGCCGCCGAGACCATCCGCGTCCTCGGCGTGAGCGTCTCCGCCCCCACCTGCATCTCCAGCCAGACCGTCGCCACGTCGGCGAAGCAGGCCCCGATCGTGGTCTTGGATCCCGCCGTTATCGTCCCGCTCCCCAGATCGAAGGCGTAGATGCCGTTCGTCACCGTCACGGCCCCTCCGCCCGTGTGGGAATCGGTGATCAGCAACGTCCCGCCGGCGCCCGGTCCCGTGTCGTAGAGGCGCAGCACAATATCGGTGGCGCCGTTCGCGGGGACGCCGCCCGCGTTCGTGAGACGACCCTCGAGATGGATGAGGCCAGGGGGAACGGCTTGGGCCAACCCGGGTCCGGGTGCCGCAAGCAGGCCAAGCAGTCCCGCCAGGACCGCGGCTGCGAGGCAGGCAGAACTCAAGGACGCTGGCCCTCCGGCGATCTTCCCTCTCTGCCAACGCGGGCCGAATGACGACGCAGCAACTCTGTGGCTGGGCATGACAATCCTCCAGTGTCGGAGCTGAAGCACTCCTCCGCTCGAAGAGTTCGCAACGGACATGCCACGCGACGAGCATTAGCCCTATCGTCCAAGTCATTAAGCATGTAATGTACACGAGTTATGGATAGACTGTGGAGTGGCGGTGCGGGATGGGGTGGGTGTTTGGCTGACACTGTCCCGTGCGGACACAAGCCTTCCGGCAGAAGCTCGCAAGGGACTGTGTGTACAGATGTTACGACGAAACCCTGTCGGATGTTGCTTTCCGGGCTATGGACCCGGACGCAAGGGTGGGCTCCGAGTTGTTGTTCCCCCCTCCCCGGAGGGGAGGGGATAGGAGGAGGGGTGCAGCCCTTCCCCGTGCTGGCGCGCGCCCCCTCCCTACTCCTCCCCCCTGCGGGGGGAGGGAACAACGACAAGTAATTCGCTGAATAAGCGTTGACGGATCACTACTTCCCCATCCGCCCGATCAGTTCCTTCAGCAGCACCGTCTGATAGAGCAGCACGAGGATCACCACCACCAAGCCGACGCCGAGGAGAGGCGAACCGGGCGGGGAGGCGTCGGCCGGTTGAGACGTATGGACGATGCCGGCCGGCACGGAGACGGGGGCGGGCGGCGGCAGGGGCTGTGTGACCGCCGGCGACGGGGTGGGCTCGGGCGGCCTCGGCGGCGCGCCGGTGTTGGGGCCGGGGGCGCCGATCGACTTGACTTCGTTGACAAAGTTGGGACTGCTGGAGACGTTCCCGGGGGCGGGTACGGGCGCGGGATCGCCGCCGCCGTTGGGCGGGGCGGCGAGCGGTTGGGCCTGACCGCCCCCCGGATTCTGCTGCGCTGCAATGGCCTTCCGAATCTCCTCGAAGGCCGCCTGCACCGCCTTCTGCCAATCCTTCTCCTCGCTCTCAAGCGCCTTCACCGCGAGGTCCACCTGCGGGGCGTTGAAGAAGGTGCGACCCGCGCAGAAGAACTCGATCTGCGTCCCCTGTCCGGGCTGGATGTTGAACTGGGCCTCGGTCTGGAGCTTCTTGATCATGTTCGCCTCCTCGCCCGTGTAGAGGGAGGGGAGTTTGAGCGATCGCTTCTTCTCCACCGCCGCGAGCCGCTCGACGATCGAGGGAATCGCGCCGACGCGCGTCGAATAGAAGAACAACCCGTCCACCGCCTCGCCCGGCGCCGCGGCCTTGATCCTGCACCGCACCGGAATCTTGAAGAGCGGAGAGGCCTTGTCGCTCGTCGCCAGCATCACGAACTCCTCGAGATTCCCGGAGAGGTTAGCGATGTTGAACTGACAGGTGAGCTGCCACGTCGCGCGATCACGATCGGACAGGCGCACCAGCTGCGTGCCAAGGAACGGATTCGACGACTGGACGATCGAGGTCGAGAACTGGGGATCGTCGCTCTCGATCCGGAACGACATCGTGTAGATGCGTCCCTGCTCGACTTCTCCGAGGTCCCAGGCGGGCGGGGTGACCTTGAACATCACCGGACCCGGAGGCGCCGGGGCCGGAACGGGAGCCGGAGGACCCGCCGGGGCGTCCTGGGCCTGTACGGCGGTGGCCGCTCCGGCGAAGAGAATTCCAAGCACGGTGGAAAGCCAGAATCGGGTGAGGTCGCGGCGCATGGGGTCGCTCCTGCAGGGTCGAGAGGGACGAAACCGCGTCAGTATACCAGCCGTACCGACCCTGATGAACAAAATTTCGCGACTCCCGGCGGGGGACCTGGGTCCACCTCCCGGGCCGGGATGGACACTCGGGTGGCACGGGCAGCTCGCTGCCCGTGCCCGAGGCGAGCGGACACGACGGACGAGCCGGCACGGGCAGACGAGCCGGCACGGGCGGACGAGCCGGCACGGGCGGACGAGCCGGCACGGGCGGACGAGCCGCCCGTGCCACCCCCGGCCGGCACCGCCTCATCCGCTGGACGCTCCCGGAGCCCTTCTGCTAGACTCCTCCAATGGCCGACGCCCCGCTCGTCCCCTCCCCCGACGCCGACAGCGCCGCCCTCACCCCCCGCCTCCTCGCCGGAGACCGCCTCGCCCTCGGTCGGGCCATTACGCTCGTCGAGAACCGTCCCGACCAGGCGGTGCTTCTCCTCGAACGCCTCCACGAGCGGCTGGGACACGCCGTCCGGATCGGCTTCACCGGACCCCCCGGCGTCGGCAAGAGCACCCTCATCGCCGCCCTGGCGCAGAGGCTGAGATCCGAAAAAAAGACCGTGGGAGTCATCGCCGTCGATCCGACGAGCCCCTTCACCGGCGGGGCCCTCCTCGGCGACCGGATCCGCATGACCGAGGTCGCCGCCGACCCCGAGGTGTTCGTCCGCAGCATGGCCACCCGCGGCAACCTCGGCGGACTGGCGCGGGCCACCTTCCTCGCCGTCGATCTCCTCGACGCCTTCGGCAAGGACTGGGTCCTCGTGGAGACCGTCGGCGTCGGACAGTCCGAGATCGACGTGACGCGCGGGACCGATCTCACCGTCGTGGTCCTCTCGCCGGAATCGGGCGACACCATTCAGACGATGAAGTCGGGCCTCCTCGAGTCGGCCGACTGCGTGGCGATCAACAAGGCGGACCGGCCGGGCGCCGACGCGCTCGCGGCCGACCTCGAACAGTCGTATCACCTGAGCGTCCGCTCCGCGAACCCGCCCCCGATCGTCCGCTGCCAGGCCCGCGACGGGACGGGCGTGGACGCGGTTCGGGAGGCGATCGATTCGGTCCTTTCACGGATCTCGTCCACGAACGGCCTGGCGTCGCGACGCGCCCTGGCGTGGGAGGCGAAGATCGCCGCGATCCTCCGATCGCAGATCGTCGAGTCGTGTCTCGAGTCCCCGGGGGCCCGATCGCGCATCCGGTCCTCCGTGACCGCGTCGCTCGCCCGCGGGGCCTCGCCCTACGCGGGGATCGAAGGGCTGCTCGATGAACTGCTCCAGAGACCGTGACGGGCGCTGTTGACGGCAACACGACATCGTCCTATACTGTGGGCATGGGCGACATCATCCAGGTTTTCCAGGTGCGGCGCGGTCCCCCCGGTCCCGCTCGATGGCTCCGGATGTATTTCGACTCGGGATCCCGATTTACCTTCGTGAAGGAGTCGGCGACCCGGCGGCTGGGAGGGGGAATCCCCCTCTCGCGGGGCCGCCCCTTCGGCGGGCTGGGCAACGGACGATTCGAGGCGAAGGCCGTCCTCGACGCGGAGATATGCTTCGCCGGAATCTGGTGTCCATGCCTCGCCTACGTCGTGCCTGACGAGGTCCTGGAACCGGAGTACGACGTTCTCGTGGGACACGAGCTCATGCAGGCGTTGAACATCCGTCTCCGCCCGCGAGAACGACGCGTTGAACTCGACAGGGCATCCCTGAGACTCTCGCTCTGTGTGCGCCGCACCTCGGAATGACCCCGGCAGGAGCCCCCATGCCCCCCCCCACCGCGTGGCCGGTCTCGATCCGGCCCGCGACCTCGGCGAGCCGGGCCAGTACCCCTTCACCCGCGGCCCGTACGACACGATGTACCGCGGCCGGCTCTGCACCATGCGCCAGGTCTCAGGCTTCGGCACCGCCCGCGACACCAACCAGCGCTACCACTACCTCCTGTCGAAGGGCCAGACCGGCCTCTCCGTCGCCTTCGACATGCCGACCCTCATGGGCTACGACTCGGACCACGCCCGCTCCGAGGGCGAGGTCGGCCGCGAAGGGGTCGCCGTCTGCTCGATCCAGAACATGCGGACGCTCTTCGACCGGATCAACCTCGGCGACGTCAGCACCTCGATGACGATCAACTCCCCCGCCGCGATCCTCCTCGCCCTCTACGTCGCCGTGGCGGAGGAGCAGGGCGTCCGCCCGGACCGCCTGCGCGGGACGACCCAGAACGACATTCTGAAGGAGTATCAGGCCCAGAAGGAGTACATCTTCCCGCCGCGCCCCTCCATGCGGATCATTACCGACATGCTCGCCTTCTGCAGCGGGCAGCTGCCGAAGTGGAACCCGATTTCGGTGAGCGGCTACCACATCCGCGAGGCCGGATCGACGGCGGTCCAGGAGCTGGCCTTCACGCTGGCGAACGGATTCGCGTACGTCGAGGCGGGCATGGCGGTGGGACTCGACGTCGATGACTTCGCCCCGCGGCTCTCCTTCTTCTTCAATTCGCACACCGACTTCTTCGAGGAGATCGCCAAGTACCGGGCGGCGCGACGGATCTGGGCGAAGCGGCTGCGGAACAAGTACGGGGCGAAGAAGGCGGAGTCGTGGCGGCTCCGCTTCCATACGCAGACCGCCGGCGTGTCGCTCACGGCGCAGCAGCCGGAGAACAACATCGTGCGGACCGCCTACGAGGCGCTCGCGGCGGTCCTCGGGGGAACGCAGTCGCTCCACACCAATTCCTTCGATGAGGCGCTCGCGCTGCCCACCGAGCAGGCGGTGAAGATCGCCCTCCGCACCCAGCAGATCATCGCCCACGAGACAGGGGTGACGGCCACGATCGATCCGCTCGCCGGTTCCTTCTTCCTCGAGGATCTCACGAACCGGATGGAGGAGGAGGCGGAGAAATACTTCACCGAGATCGACCGGAGGGGCGGGGTGATCGAGGCGATCGAGACGGGATTCTTCCAGCGCGACATCGCGCGGGCCGCCTACGAGTTCCAGCTCCAGGTGGAGCGGAACGAGCGGATCATCGTGGGCGTGAACGACTTCACCGAACCGTTCCAGCCGATCGAGATCCTGAAGATCTCCCCGAAGGTGGAGGAGGACCAGATCGCGGAACTGCGCGCGTTCAAGGCCGGCCGCGACGGGCAGCGGGTCCAGACCTGCCTCGCGGCGGCGGAACGGGCCGCGCGGGGGAAGGACAACCTGATGCCGCCCATCCTCGACGCCGTGAAGGCGGAAGTCACCATGGGCGAGATCATCGACGTCCTCCGCCGCGTCTTCGGCACCTGGCGAGAGCCGCCGACCTACTGGTAGGGCGGCTACTCCCCGCCGCCTCCCGCGCCCGGGACCATCGCGTCCTTCGCCGCATCGAGGATCGTCCTCGCCTGGCCGGCGGAGAGCGACGCGTTGGCGAGCGCCGCGGCCGCCCCTTCGGCCGCCCCCGCGTCCGGATCGGCGAGGGCCGCCTTCAGCACCTCGAACAGGTCCTTCGAAACATCCGCCTTGGTGATGCGGTAGATCTCCCCCATCGCCTTCCCCATCGCGCGCCGGACGTCGCCGGAGTTGTTCGCGTCCTGCAGTCCGCGGGCGAGCGGGGCCAGGCCCCGCGTGTCGCCGGAACGACCCAGCGCGTAGGCGCCCGCCATCTTCAGATGGTCCGGCCGGTCCACGAGCATCTGGATCAGGCCATCCACGGCGTCGTGCAGATTGTAGATGCCGTTCGCTGGGTCGAGCCAGCCGAGCGTCTGGGCGGCCCGGAGGCTGACCGCCTCGGCGCGCGCCTTCGACCGGTTCTGGAACTCGGGGCTCCCGAGGACGCTGTTCAGCATGTCGTTCAGCGCGTTCCGGTCGGTGGCGCTCGTGAGATAGCCCTGGACCCGGTCGCCGAACATTGCCTTCACCGCGTCCTGGTCGGCGGCGTCACAGGCGATGATGACGGGGATGCCGCGGGTGCGGACGTCGGCCTTCAGCGAATCGAACACCGTTTCCACCACCGGCTCCGCCTTGCCGGGGAGGTGGATCGCGAAGGAGACCTGGTTGGCCGTGCGGGCGTCGAGGATGATGCAGTCCTCGGAGGGGAAGGCCTTCGCCTTCGCCACGCCGTCGACGGCGGACATCCCCTCGATCGGGAAGCAGCCGAGCCGGCGGGTCTCCGTTTTGAAGGCGGAGCGCTCGACTCCCCCGCGGCGTCGCCCAGCGTGGCGATCACCCGGTCGGCCCCGAGGAAGAGTCGCTCAGGATTGATCCGGACCAGCGCGTCGGCCGCGGCGTAGCGCACCCGCTTGTCGTCGTTGATGAGCGCCTCGACGAGCGGGTACCCCATGCGGGATCCGCCCGGCCGGTCATACCCCATCTGGGCGGGCGGAAGGTCGTTCGGATCGGCAATCCCGGAGAGCGCCTCGATGCAGGCGACGGCGATGTCCGCCTTGTCTTCATCGAGAGAGCGCTTCAGGGCGCGATACAGGTTCTGGCGACCCGCCAGCTGTCCGATGAACGGACCGCGGTTGGCCGCCGCGAGATCGGCCTTGGCCTTGTCGAGCACGGCCTGATCGACTTCGCCGCGCTTCACGGCGTCGCCGAGGGCCTCGAGGGCGATCTTCGCCTCCACTCCGTAGGCGATCTGGGCGAGCGCGAGGGCCACCCAGGCGGGGTCGTAGTTCGGATCGAGCGCGATCGCGTCGCGCGCCGCCTCGGTGGCGAGGAGTTCATTGTACGCAAACTCGGGGAGGTCCTTCGGCGCCTCCATCGCGTCCGCGGCCGCGTCCCAGCGCCACAGCACGTAGTCGCCGTACACGCTGGGCATGACCGAGGGATGTCCCATCACGAACTTGTCGCTCAGGATCGCATAGTACTCCTTCGCGTGCATGAGCGAGGAGATCGTCTTGCCGGTGATCTTCTGGATGGACTGCGCGGCGACGTTCTTGACTTCCGGCAGCTCGGCCGGGTCCTCCAGCATCCGCTTGAGTTCGGGGACGGAACGCTGGTCCTTGATGTTGCCGAGGACCAGGGCCGCCTGCTGGCGGAGGAAGGGCGTCTTCGAGCGGCAGGCCTGATGGAGGGGAAGCACGGCGTCGCCGCCCATCTTGGTGAGTGTGACGACCGTGGACGCGCCGAGGTTCGGGTCCTGGTTGTCGCGGAGGTTCTCGATGAGGGCGGGCACCGCGCGCTGCCCGACGGCGCAGAGGCCGTGGACCGCCTCCATCTTCTGGTCGAAGGTGTCCGCCTTGAGTCCGTCGACCAGATTCTGGATCTCCTCGGCGGAGCGCTGAAGCCGGGCCTGCGCCCCCTTGGAGAGCTCCATGATCCGGAGCGCCGTGTGCTTCAGTTCCGGCTGGGAGAGCATATCGACGAGGACGTCGTAGCCGGCCTCGTCGCGCAGGAACATGACGAGGTCCCCGGGCGGATCCATCCGCAGGGCCGACTCGAGCTTGATCGCCGCGTCGTGGGGCTTTCCGACGAGATACTGCCGGATCCCCTCGCGGAAGAGTTCCTTGACCTGGGTTTCGTCGACGGGTCCGCCGCCTCCGCCCCCGCCGCCGGCCGCCGGTGCGCCGCCGCCCATGTCGCCGCCGCCCTCGGCGGGCGGGGCCTCGTCCCCCCCCGCCTCATCCTGGGCGTGCAGGGTCCAGGCCGGCCCCCAGGTCAGCAGACCCGCGAGCATCGCCGTGAGACCGGCTCGTTCCAGAAGCGCGCGACGCAGCATCGGTTTCTCCTTGCGAAGAACCATGAGGCGGGGAGGCGGATGCGGGCGTGTCGCCCGCCTCCGCACCAGCCCCGCAGGACTTCTTTCCGACCCGTCACCTTACCACGCTACCGCCCGTGGCCGCAACCGCCCTGGGACTGGTAGTACGAGCCCTGGGCGCCGCCGGACGGGGCCGCATAGCCGCCCGACTGGGCGCAGCCGACATGCCCGCACTGCCCGCAGTAGCCGCAGGTGTTGCAGGGAACGTGCGTGTAGGTGGTCGTCTGCACGGCATAGCCGTACGGACCGCAGGGATACGGGCCGCAGTTGCGCGGACCGAACCAGGAGCAGCCGCCGAGCACGAGGCCCGAGACCGCCAGTACCGCCAGAGCCGCCAATTTCCGCCTCATCGTCGATCCTCCTTGAAAGGGTGCACAGGCGTTCAGACCTGTGCGGCACGGGCTGGAAAGCCTGCGCCGACGCTCAATGTCCGCAACCCCGGTACTCCGTCGAGGTCGTCACGATCGTGTGCCCGCATGAGTGACAGGCCCGGCAGGAATTGCAGGGCTTGGGGAAGTCGCAACAGCGCTTGTGCATCGGCGTCCCGTGCGTGTGCGTCGAGGCGGTGCCGTGTCCGTAGTCTGTCACGCCGCAGTGATCGTACCCGTGCACCGTCGGCCCGTGGTGCATGTGGGTGTCGTGCTGATGCCAGTCGTGCCCGATCGGGTTGTGGGTGCATCCGACCATCCCGCCGATGGAGAAAAGCGCCACCAGCGCCAGACCCAGTTTCAAGAAGCGCATCTCGCCTCCTTTCAGTTGCTCCGTTGCTCCGTTACTCTGTTAATCCGTTCGTCCCTCACTCACTGCCTCTTCCGGTAGACCGTGTCATGCCCACACCCGTAGTCATACTGATGATGGTGCGACTCGCAGCACGGCTTCCGCTTCGGGGGAGGCTTGGTACATGGCACCACCTGGCCGTTTTCGGTGCAGAGCGACTGGCTGGAATAGCCGGTCTCGCTGTCGACCCGGTTGTACTGGTGCCCGTGGCCCATCTCCATCCCGCAATACGGCTTGCTCTTGTAGGGCGCATGCCCCCACCCGCCGATGCAGCCGCTCAACCCGGCGAGGGTGATCAAAAGGAGCGCCACCCCGAGTGTCCCGGCAAATCTGCGCATTTCATCCTCCTGACTGGAGAATCCTGTGGCCTGTCACGTGTTACCCGTCACGGCTCCGAACTCACCCCTTCCCGTGATGCCCCCACGCTCACCCCCTTTCGGTCGGGCTGCGGCGGCCCACGGGCCCGTGGCGCGGGCGTCCTCGCCCGCGACACACGGCCTGGCACTATCGTTCGTTGCGCACGAGATCGGCGTAGGACTCGCGCGCGGTGATCAGCGCGAACTGATCGCCGCGGACGAGCACTTCAGCCGGACGCGGGTGCGAGTTGTAGTTCGAGCTCATCGCGTACCCGTACGCCCCGGCGCTGAAGACGGCGAGCCTGTCGCCCCTCTGCACCGGCGGAATCCGCCGGTCGCGGGCGAAGAAATCGCCGCTCTCGCAGATCGGGCCGACGACATCCGCCAGGAGAGACGGCCCGGTCCAAGACTCTTCATCGGGCGGTTCCCCTTGGACCTTGAGCGGCATCTGGATCGGCCAGATCTTGTGGTAGGCCTCGTAGAGGGCGGGACGGATCAGGTCATTCATGCCGGCGTCGCAGATCACGAACGCCCGATCGCCCGATTCCTTGAGGAAGAGGACCTGGGTGAGGAGGACCCCGGCGTTGCCGACGATGAACCGCCCGGGCTCCATCAGGAGCCGGCAGCCGGTCGGCCGGACGACGGGGAGGAGGGCCTGGGAGAAATCCTGCATCGTGCGGGCGGACTTGTCTTTGTAGAAGATTCCGAACCCGCCGCCGATGTTCAGCTGCGTCACCGGGTGGCCGAGCCCGCGGCAGAGCCCGATGAAGGCGGTCACCTTCTCGGCGGCCCGGACGTATGGCTCCACCGTGGTGATCTGGGAGCCGATGTGCATGTGGACGCCGATGAGGCGCACCCCGGGGTAGCCCGAAAGCCGGCGGGCCACCGCCTCGGCCTGGTCGAGATCGATCCCGAACTTGGTCTCCCGCTTCCCGGTGGTGATGTAGCGGTGGGTCTTCGGGTCGACGTCCGGGTTCACGCGGATGGCGAGGTCGGCCACCTTGTCGGCGTCGCGGGCGATCCGGTCGATGACCTCGAGTTCGCCGGGGTTCTCGAGGTTGAACATGAGGATGTTCTGATCGAGGGCGTAGCGGATCTCCTCGGCGGTCTTCCCGACGCCCGCATAGATCGTCTTCCTCGGATCACCGCCCGCCTGGAGGACGCGGTAGAGTTCCCCGCCGGAGACCACGTCGAACCCGGCTCCTTCGTCCCGGAGCATCCGGAGGATGGCGCGGCTGGAGTTGGCCTTCACGGAGTAGCAGACCAGGTGCTCGATCCCGGCGTAGGCCTCGCGGATCTTGCGGCAGTGTTCGACGATCGTCCGGGCGGAGTAGACGTACGCCGGGGTCCCGACCGCATCGAGGATGCGGTCGACCGGAATCTCCTCGCAGAAGAGCTTGCCGTCGCGGTAGAGAAAGTCGTGCATGAGGGTTCCACCTGCCGGAAAACGCGCCAATGAAGCATTCCGGAGGGCGGGATGCAAGGGGATTCGGGATTGCGGATTGCAGATTGCCGATTGCGGATTGACCAGCGCCGCGGGAACGGGATCCCGGGCGGGCGACGTCGCGGATGCAACCGTAGGGGCGGGGACCGACCGGACGTTGGCGGCTTTCATGCCTGGCTCGCGCGACCGCCATGGTCCTGCCCCGGATCCCCCCCACGCGATGAGGTCGGGACCCGCCCGGTCCTCGCATTGCGGATTGACGAGCGCGGCGGAAACTGGATGCCGTGCGGGCGACGTCGCGGATGCAACCCTAGGGGCGGGTGCCGACCGGACGTTGGCGGCTTTCATGCCTGGCTCGCGCGACCGGCATCGTCCTGCTGCGGGTCCCTCCCTCGGAGGTCGGGACCCGCCCGGACGCCGGAGGGCTGAGCGATGATTCTGCTTGACGGCAAGCACTCCACCCGGTAGCATGGCGCCATGAAGAGAAGCGACCTCCGCGAAGCCCTCTCCCACCTCGGCCGGCTCGGCGGTCGGCGGCGGGCACAGGCGCTGAGTCCGGCCCGGCGGAGCGAGATCGCCCGGCGGGGCGCACTGGCCCGGCACCGCCGAAAGGGATATCCCCTTCTCCCTGAAGCGGTTTCCACCTCACTCGAGATCCTGCGCGTCCAGGACTCCATGGTCGGGAGAGTGCGCTACGGCCACGACCGGATGGAGGAGACCGTCACGCGGGTCGTCGCGACGTTCGATCGGGTCGGGGCGAAGTGGGCGCTCGTCGGCGCCCACGTGGTCGGCATGCTCACGGAACCCCGCGCGACGACCGACTTCGACTTTGTCGTCGAGGAGCCGAAGCTGCACGAAATCCTCGACGCCCTGCGGAAGGAGTTCCCGGAACTGGCCCCGTTCGACATGGGGCCCGCGGTCCGTCTCACCCCCTTTCAGATCGATCTGATCAAGTCGACGCAGCACCCCATCTTCCGCGAGGCCCTCAAGGGGCGCCACCAGCTGGACGGGTGGCCGATTCCCTCGACAGAGGCGATGGTGGCGCTGAAGTTCTGGTCGGCCATCTCCGGGTGGCGCGCTACCTCCAAGAAGCTCCAGGACGCGTCGGACATGGTGGCCATCTACCAGGCGCACAAGGGGAAGATCGATCGTGAACTGCTCGTCCGCCTCGCCGCGCTCGCCTACCCGGGCGCCGAGCGGGAGTTCACATCTCTGCTCGGGAAGATCGACCGCGGAGATCCGATCACCATCTGAACCCGATCGGCGCGAATCGCGCGAGAGCAACAAAGGCGGATGGGTCGGTTCGTTCGATAACATGTGTGTCTGAAGCCGGGCCTCACCCACCGGGGCAATAGGGCTTGAACGACGCCGGCGCCCCGGGTATACTTGCCCGTTCGTGTGATACCAGGGTCGGCGATCGGTTTTGGGATGCCGACCAGAGAGCCAGGTTTCCTCTGCTGTAGTTTCCGTCCAGTCCGCAATCTGAAATCCGCAATCCGAAGGGCGGCGTAGCCAAGTGGCAAGGCGAGGGTCTGCAAAACCCTTATTCACCGGTTCAAATCCGGTCGCCGCCTCCATGCGGCAGGGGGCAGGGGCCAGGGGTCAGGGGACAGCGGCCAGGGAACCGGGGCTAGGTGCGTGTCTGCCAATTCGGGAAGAACGGTAGCACAGGCTTTCCAGCCTGTGCGGGACAGGCTGGAGAGCCTGTCCTGCCGTTTCCGACATCGCGCAGGCACTAGTCAGACATGCTCCCAGGGGCTGGCGTTGGAGAGGCGGGAGGCGGGCCGGAACAGCGAGGTCCTGAGCAGGCCGGGTGCAGCGAGGCCGCGACGAAGGACCGGAAGAGGTTGAGATGCTCAACAGGATTGCTGTGGCCGTGACGCTCCTGGCCTGCCTCGCGGCGGGATGCCGCTCCGCCGGGCCGCGGGTCCCGGCGAAGGCGCCTTCACCGCCCCAGATCCCGGCGGCCGCGCCCGAGCCGGCGCCGGCGGTCCTGTCCTCGAATCCCAATGCGCCCGCTCCGTCGCTCGACCGCATCGAGGTCGTCGATGCCGCGCGACTCTGCTACGGTGACCCGAAGGATTTCACGAGGGCGGCGGAGATGGACGTCTCGAAGGCCTTCGGCGAGGTGCGCGAGTGGCGCCTGATCTCGGTGCGTCGACTCACCCCGGAGGATCCCGAATACTGGCTCCTGCTCGACAAGGCCAACATCCGTTTCCACCGCGCCGTCCATGCCATCGCCTCCACGGCGGGCTTCGACCTTGTCGCCGATCTCGGGGCCCTGCGGCGCTATCACGAGGATGTTCTCCAGCCGCTTCCCGACCTCACCTCCCCCGTCCTCGAAGCCCTTCGCGCCTCCGAGCAGATCGACGATCTCCACCTCAGCATCGCCTTGTTACGACGGTAGTTTCCTGCCCGCCTCCCTGGAGTGCGGCGCCCCTTCGGCGGGCTCAGGGCAGGCCTGTCGCCGCTTTCCGCGGCCCAAAGATGAATGAGGCTCATCCGACTGAGGCATACTTGGGCCGGCGCGAACCCGGAACGGAACGAACCACGAATTTCACGAATTTCACGAAGAGGGAAACGACAATGACAGAAGCGGAAACGACGGAACGAACAGGGTGAACCACTGAAATCGCTGAAGCCACTGAACCAGAGGAGTTGGGAGGGGACGGAAACAGACGAAACGAAAGCGGAGGTCCTCCCTCCGTTTCAGTGTCCTCAACGGTTTCAGTGGTTCCCTTCTTCCGTAGTTCTATCCCGGGCCATTCATGAATGCGCGGCGCCTTTGCGCCGAGCGCCCGGCAGGTCAAGCCGTCCGCCCTGAGCGAGGCG
>JACPTZ010000037.1 GCA_016192525.1 Planctomycetota bacterium | reverse complement strand
GCCCACTAGTGCTCCCCGGTGGGTGGGTTCGGAACGATCGGCGAGGGGACGCCGAGCCGCTTGAGGGCGGCTCGGGCGAGCGGGGCGGGAAAGTCCGGGTCGTTGTGCTCCCCGGCGGCCTGGGTGTAGGCCGCGATGGCCGCGGGGAGATCGTCGATCCGCTCGGCCGCCCAGCCACGAATGAAGGCGATGTCGTTGCGCACGACAGCTCGCCTTCCGGCGAAGGCGGAGTCCAGAGCCTCCGAAGTGAGCTCGCTGAGGAGAAACTTCGCCGGGAGGGCGACGGAGTTCCCCACATCGGGCAGATCTTCGTCGAGGGCGGCCTGGGCCCATCGGCGTCCGGCCGCCGCCTGGGCGAACGAGTCCCGGCCGGATCCCGCCAGAGCCAGTCCGGCCCACAGGGCGGCGCGCGCCTTGAGTTCGGGAGGCGTGGTCGGGGCGTCCGCCAGCATCCCCCATCGGGCGGCCGCGGCGGAGGCATCTCCCGCCAGCCACGCCAGAGCGGCCCGCTGGAACTCCGCATCGCCGCGCATCGATGGGCCCGAGGATGGATCGTCCGCGATGGCCGCCCACGCGGCCTCCGCTTCTGCGGGCTTGCCGGCGCCGAGGGCCACCTCCGCCTCGGTGGATCGCAGCCTCCGGAGCGAGGCGGGCCTCGCGGCGAGACGCGTCTTGAGTTCGCCGAGCACGGCGACGGCCCGCTCCCACTCGCCGGCCTTCATGTGGACCTCAATCCTCAGACGGCCGGAAAAGGGATCGTCCAGCCGCGAGAGGGCGTTCGTCTCCGCGAGTGTTCGCGCCTCCTCCACCCGCCCCAGCGCGAGCAGGGCGGTGACCTCCAGGTGCAGCGCCTCCGGGGAGTCCTCGATCACCGACCGGGCCTGGCGGGCGGCCTCGATCCCTCCGGCCGGGTCCCCGTGCGCGAGTCTCGTCCAGGCCAGGCCGTACCAGCCCCAGTAGCAGCGCCCGCCGAGTGTCGTGGCACGCTCGTAGGCGGCTCGGTCCCGCACCCCGTCGGTGAACAGCCGACCGAGGCAGGCGGCGAGGAGGGCAGAGTCGGGCGAGGCGTCGCTCCACTGCTGATAGCGGCGGCGCGCCTCGGCGAGACGGCCGGCGTCGCACATCGCCTGCTGGAGGGCGTGGTGCGCCTCCGCATTCTTCGGGTCGATCGCGATCGAGTCTTCGAAGGCGGGAATGGCCACGTCGTACCGGGCGAGATCGGAGGCCGCCACTCCGAGGAGAAAGGAGATGGAGGCGCCGGCGGTCCCGCCGACGCGAACCGACTGGAGCCGGGCCACCGCCTCCGCGGGGCGACCGTCACGATAATCGACCAGGGCCCGGAGGAACAGGGCGGACTCCTGGTGGGGCAGACGCGCGAGGATCTCATCGAGGGCGGCGATGGCCTCGGAAAAACGCTCCACCGCGATCGCGGAGGAGGCGTACCCGAGGCGGTAGTCCACCTGCATCGGGTCGTGCTCGACGGCCCGCTGGAATTCCACGATCGCCTCCGGATGGCGCCGCAGGGCCTGGAGGGCGCAGGCATGGTGGTAGGCCGCGAGCGAATTCGCCGGCTGGGAGGCGGCGACTTTCGCCAGGAACGGGAGCGCCTCCTCGTACTTCCCCGTGTCCATCAGGTGCAGCCCCTCGGAGGCCGCGCGGGAGAGATCCCGGTCCGGGGTTCCGGGCGGCCCCTGATGGTCCGGCGGCGGCTCCGGCAGTTCGATGTGACCCAGGTCCCGGATCCACCAGCCGACGAAGAGCGCGAGCAGGATGAGCGGTCCGGCGGCGAGGGCGAACACGAAGGGGCGAGGGAGCGCCGAGTACCGGTCGAGCGTCTTGAGATTGGCGGCGATGGCGGCGGGGGTGAGGAAGAGGCCGGGGATTCCCCACCAGCCGAGGAAGGCCGTGACGACGAGATCCCCGAGGCCGGTTCGCGTGGCGCACGTCCGGCAGACCCGGAGCGCGTACTCCCGGTTCGAGGTGACGAGGAGGGAGGCGACGCGGCGGAAGTGGAGGACGCGCGATTCCGGCGCCGCGCAGAGGAAGCAGGCGGTGGAGGCCGCCATCGGGGCGCACGCCCCGCAGAAGAGGCCGCCCGGGGTCGGGGTGCGGCACCCGGCGCAGATGTCGCGACCGCAGGCCCCGCACACGGCGCAGGCGGGCGCTTCCGGGTGGTAGGCGCACGACTCGGCCATGGGACCCTTCCGTCCGTCCGCGCGGCGCCCCGTCGCCGCGAAGTGGACCGGTAAGGTAGCGGGCCGCGGGCCGGCTGTCCAGAGGATCGTGAGGGCGACGCGCAGCCCTCGGGAGAGTCGCCCGCGCCTGACGAGGGGGGGAATCGGTCCATTCTCCGCCGGTAGTACATGGCGCGGACCTGGATCGGCAGGAGGGGAGGCGTGCCCCATCTCGGACGAGTCGTGTCGCTCTTCGGCGCGGTCGCGCTCCTTGCAGGCGCCTTCCTGCCCGATCTCAGCGTCCCGGCCCGGACAGGGATCAGGTACACCAGGGGTTGGGCCTACGAGTACGCGATATGCTTCGAGGGTCTGACTCCCATCGAATCCGCCGCCGGACCGGTGTTCCCGACGATCGCTTCGCTTCCCCTGAGTCGTCTCCCGCCCCTCCTGCCGGCACTCTTCGGCGTGATCCTGATCTTTGACATTCGCCTGAGATCGAGCGATCGAAGGATTCCCTGCAGGGCCCTGCTTGCGGCTAGAGTTGTCTGGCTGGCCACCGCTCTACTCGCGGTTGCGCTGCGCGCGAGATTCCACTGGGAGCGATGGGGATCGGCCCCGGCGTGGATGAGTCTGACGGCGCCCGAGTTTCTCTTCCAGGGGCTCCTCGTCGCCGTTCTGATCGGGACCGTGGTCTGGACCGTGGCCGCAAGGGCAGACGTCGGACGGGCCATCCGTGCGTGGCTCCTCGGTTGCTCTCTGGCCGGCATCGGGTTGCTCTGCGACTGGTCGGCGCGGCTGCTGACGGCGGGGGTGCATCCGCACCTGACAGATCCGGCGTGGGGAGTATGGGTCTCGCTCGTGGGCTACGTTGCGGTAGCCGCGGGGACTCTGCTGGAGTTCCCCGGGAAGGGCAACCTTGCGCAGCGGGGGCGAATCTGGGCCGCGACGGGAGCAGCCCTGCTGGCGGCCTCCCTCGTCCTGCCCTGGAACGTCGGGCGGTCCTTTGACACGCCGTTCGCACTGCTGCTGAACGATCATCGGTGGTGGCTTGATCCGGAGCCCTCGACGTGTCTGCGGCTCCTGGTCGCGCTTCCGGGCGTGGCCGGGATGTTGGTTCTCGTCAGGTCTCTTGCCGCGCTGCACGGAGCACATCGGCAGGATGTCCCGGTCATGATCGCCGGCCTCCTGTGGTTGCTGGCTGCGGCGCTGACGAGTTTCCCTCTGACGCCCACAGCGTGGAGCTTCCGCGGCGGACCGGACTTGAACCCGAACTGGGAGGGGATCTACCTTCCCGGCGCGTTCGTGGCCCCGTTGCGGGCCTGTGCCCTGGCGCTTCCCGTGGTACTGCTCGGCTTCATCCTGTGGGCCTTTCGGCAACGCGAACCGGACTCGCGCCTTTATCGCGGTTTGCTGCTGACAACCGGCCTTTTTCTGCTCTGGCAGACGCTCCTGGCCCTGATCGAAGTGAGGTGGGACCCGGGGCAGTGGCAGTCCCTGAGCCTGGGCAGCTATGCGGCCTTTGTGGCCTGTCCGCTCATCTTCGCGGGGACGATCATGGAGTTCAGGCGGGGCGGGTCCGCCACCGCCGATGTCGAGCGCGAGTTCGGCCCGCGCTGGGGGCATCCGTATAAGGATCGGTTCTCAGCATAAGGGGCGATCGAGGCCGAGCGGGACTCTGGTTCCGCGCCGGGCGCCCGTTGCCGCTTGACTTTTCCTCCCCCGCATCCTACCCTGCCTCTGGGGGGGGGGAAACTCACGCCCGCATGGGCCGGCCACCGTGGTGATTCGCCCGGGACTCCTCGCGCTCACTCTCTGTCTGCTCCCCTGCGCCCTCCTGGCGCAGCAGGACGGCGGCGATCTCGAATCGATCGTCAGCCGCTGCACGCAGGACCTTCAGGGGGCAGAGGTGGTGACCCGTCGAAAGGCGGTGCGGCTGCTGGAGAATCTCGGTGAGAAGGCGTCCGCAGCCGCGCCAGCCCTCGTAGAGGCGCTCAGAGACCCGGATGCAGAGGTCAGTGAGGGAGCGGCCGCGGCCCTGAACCGGATGCCGGCCTCGAAATCGACAGTACAGGGGGTGTTAGCCGTCCTCTCGCACCCGGCTGCCCCCGCCCGTGCTGCGGCATTGAAGCTCCTGGGGCACCTGCGCCCTGCCGAGAGTGAGGCGATCGAGTCCATCTCCGCAGCCGTCAAGGACCCGGACGCCGAGGTGCGGTTTTTCGCGCTCAAGGCGCTCGGTTGTATTGGACCTCGGGCCCGGTCGGCCGCGCCTGCACTGCTCTCGGCGCTCTGCGATGAGCGGATGGCCGTCGCTTTCGCCGCCGCGGGCGCACTCGTCGTCATCGGTGCGGGGCCGGATCAGGTCATCCCGGAGTTCCTGAAGCTCTTGGGTCGCACCCCGGAGGATCGTGCGCGCTCCGAACTGCACTCGCTCATTCGGCGGATCGGGTCTCCCGCTGTTCCCCCGCTCATCGAGGCCCTTCGATCCCCCGAGACGCTGGTGCGCATGGAAGCGGCGGGAGTCCTTCCCGGCCTCATGGCGCCCCCGGAAACTCCCCGTGCAGACGCCTCCCTTGCGATTGCTCCCTTCCTGCCGGAACTCATTCGCGCGATGGACGACCCCGAGCCGAAAGTGCGCCAGGCCGTCATCGACACCATGGCTGCGCTGGGGCACCGGGTCCCCGAAGCCTCCTTCGGTCTGGCGCGAGCCCTTCGGGATCCGGACGCCGAGTTTCGGGCGCGGGCGGCCCGGGCGCTGGGGCCGTTCGGCGCTGAGGCGAAGGACTCTCTGCCGGCGCTCCTGGCGACGTTGCGCGATCCCTCCGTTGAGGTTCGCACCGCGGTTCTGGAGTCGCTCGTCCGGATCGGTCCGGACCCGAGCGATGCCCCGCGGCTGGCCGAGGCTCTGGCGCTGGGACTCCATGACGACCGATGGGAGGTGCGTCGGGCGACAGTCGATATCCTGGTCGCGATGATGGGCGGAGCGGATGCCACCGGCTGGGGCAGGGGCGGACGGTTCCCCCGCGCCACGGCGCAGACGGCCATGGCCCTTTCCGCCCCGGAAGAATTCGCTCCGCTCCTTGTCGAAGCCCTGATCGAGCCGGAGCTGGGAGTGACGCTCGAGGCAACGGACGCCCTGATCCGGATGCATCAGGGGGCAGCGGGGGTATTTCCGCTCCTGACCGAAGCGCTGGAAGTCGCGGATCCGCGCGTTCGGGTGTCTTCGGCGCTGGTTCTCGCCCGGGCGGGGGAACCTCTTCCGCCCGGAGTGGTTCTCACTCTGGCCTCGGCGCTCGCGAGCCCGGATGCCGAGTGGCGGACGCGGGCCCTGCAGGCAATCAGAAACCTTGGCGCCGGGGCCGTTCGAGCGATTCCCGCGCTCGTGGAGGGACTGGCAGGGGACGATCCGGCCCTCTCGGAGGAATGCGGGGAGCTCCTCCTGAAGTCGGGGAGCCCGGGCACACAGGCCGTAGAGAAAGAGCTGGAGGGGAGTGACCGTCTCCGCGTCCTGCGGGTGGCGGCGGGGGTTGTAAGGCCGCAATCGCTTCTCCCCGGGCTCATCCCCGCGCTTCTGCGCGGGCTGGACGACCCGGACCCGGGAAGGCGACTCGGGTGCATCAGAGTCCTCTGTCGCGTCGGAAAGTCCGCCGGCGTCGCGTTGCCGCGGATGACAGATCTCGCGCAGGATCCGGATCGCGCGGTCCGCGAAGCGGCGGTTCGCGTCATTCTGAACTCATCCCCGGGGGAGCCTGCTGCGATTCCGGCGCTTCTGCAGGTGCTTCGGTCGGACGACACGAGTGTCGCCGTGGAGGCGGCGCGCGTCCTGGGAAGCATGGGTCCTTCGGCAGAAGTCGCGATCCCCGCTCTGGTCGAGTT
>JACPTZ010000046.1 GCA_016192525.1 Planctomycetota bacterium | reverse complement strand
GACCTACACGTTCCCACGTTTGGATGGAGAGAGGGTGCTTGGGAAAGAAGAAGAAAAAACGGAAGACAGGCACCCGTTCACTTGACAGCAGGGCGTGGCTCATATAAGGGGGCGACCCTTGCCTGCCCCGAGCCCCGCCGAAGGGCGGTCGCCCCCCTGTGGAAGGTGCCTCAAGATCCTTGTGCCGGGCCGCTCGAAGCGCCGCTCGACAGGGGGGCGGGGGCGAGCCCCGCCCCTACAATTCCCGGACAAGTGTCGCACTTATTCCCTGACGGTCCCCTACTCCTTCTCCTCCACCACCGTCTGCGCCATGCGCGTGACGAAGCGCAGCCCCTCGCAGACGTCGACATCCCCCCGGTAGATCCCGGCCCCCTCGGCCTGCAATCGGAAGGTGAAACTGCGGCTGCCTCCCGCCGGAATTCGCGCGTCGAAGGTGAAACTTTGTCCCCCCTCGATCGGGACCCGCATGCTCGACTTCGGTTCGGGGTTCACCGAGGAAATCGTGAACCCGGCGAGAAACGATTCGCCGATGTCCACGTCGGACACCGTCAGGTCCTTTCCGGTTCGGGTGTTCCTGACCGTCACGACCAGATCGAACGTATCCCCCACGGTGACCGTGGCCGGGCTCTTGACATCGACGCCCACCCCCTCGACATCCTGCGAGACATGGACGAAGAACAACACCGCCGCGGCGACGGCCGTCACGATGACGGCGGCGACGACGGCGAGGATGATCAGGACGGTCTTCTGGGTGGTCATACACCCCCGGGAGACGGGTGGCGAAGCGGGCCCCGTGAGTGAATCCGAACGTACGGGAGCTGGGGCCCCAGAGACTAAGGTGCACCAACGAAGTTCGGGGCCAGGCGCCGATGAATCGCCCCGTCCGCCCTGAGCGAGGCGTCCGCCATCAGTACGGCGGGCGCCGAGTCGAAGGGCGCGCCCGCGGTGCCGTCCTTCGACTCGCCCGCCAAACGCCTGTCCGCCATCCGTGTGGCGGAGAGGCGGGCTCGCTCAGGACGGGCGGGTGGCTGGGTACTTTCCCGACTCAGCTTAGCCGTCGCCGAGAGAGTTGTCAAGCCGGGGACACGGTGCAGCCGCCGGATGAGGCGCCGATGGACCCGTCCAGCCTCGCCTCCAGACCGGCTCTCACTCCGCCCCACTCCGCCCGAAGGATGCTGTAAGCGACCCGTGAGAGTGACGGGGGCCAGGTTCATGCTGGGGCCGCCTCCAGGGCCTTGGGGTTCCCGGCGACGACGGGGGCGAAGGCCCTTCGAATCGACGCCTTGGGCGGCGGGGCGGACCCCTTCGGCATCACGGCATGGAGCGGGTGAGACTCGGCCTTGAGCCGGAAGTACCGCTCATGCTCCCACTCGGTCTCCGCCATTCGCAGCAGATCTTCGACGAACTCCGGTCGACCCGCCCGGACCGCGGCGGCGGCCGCGATTTCGTATTCGACGATGTTCCGGCGCTCCAGTCGACCCGCGGCGTACATCGGGAAGTACCACCCGGCGGCGCGGCAGAGGTTGGAGAGCAGGGTGCCGACGAGGCCGGCCCGGCGCTCCCGGGAGGGATCGGGTCCCGCCCCCATCGTCTCAAGAAGGCGGCCGAGGCACTCCCGGTGCGCGAGTTCCTCGCGTTCGATCTCGGAGATGCGCCGACGATCGCCGGGGTCCCGCACCGAGGCCGCGTGTCCCTGATAGGCGAGGGCGGCGGCCCGTTCCCCCGCATGCGCGCGCTGGAGGAGGGACACGAGAAACGAAACCGGCCCGGGGCCGTGACGGGCCCCGGGCCGTGAGGTCGATCGGGTGAGTTCGGGCATGCCGGCTCCGAACGACGAAGCAGAGGCGCGGTGTCCTCGGCGCGTACAGATTCCTCGCGTCGCGCCAAACGTCGGCGCGACGCCCGGAATGACAGTACTCACAGGCCCTTCTGAACGAGGTTACCGTCCCGTCCCCTGTCATCCTGAGCCTCGGCCGCAGGCCGAGGCGAAGGATCGCCAGCACATGCGCCAAACCCGCTCCAGTACGGGTGATCCTTCGCCCTACCCGCCGGACGGAGGCGGGCAGGGCTCAGGATGACAATCTGGCGCCTCGCACGTCGACGCGCTTCCTCTCAGGCTCTGAGCTCAGGATGACAATGCGGCAACCTCGTGCGCCCTTCTGAACGCCGTGTCGGCCCTACTTCTTTCCGCTCGCGGCGGCGTACCGGTCATTGACCGCCTTCCAGTTGACCGCCTGGAGGACGTTCGCCACGTAGTCCGCCTTCTTCGTCTGGTAGTCGAAGAAGTAGGCATGCTCCCAGACGTCGAGGGCGTAGATCACGTGGTTGTTGGCGAGCAGGCCGACGTGGTGTTCGCTCTGGACGAGGTTGTTGCGGATGCATCCGTAGTTCCCGTCCCAGGTCGTCAGCACCCATCCATGGGCGGAGCCGGCGCAGGCCTTCATGTCGGCCGCCCAGGCGTCGGCGTTCCCGAAGGCGCTCTCGATCGCCTTGGTCAGCTCGGCCGAAGGACCGGTCCCGTCCGCCCCGAGGTTGCCGAAGTAGAGTTCGTGGAGGATCGTGCCGTTGTACGCCACCGGCTCCCGGCGGCGAAGCTCAGAGTAGTCGTTGAAGGAGTAGTTCGGGGCGCCCCGGTCGGCCGACTTGAGCTTGTCCGAGATCTCGTTCAGCTTCTTCACGTACCCCTGATAGAGGGTGAAGTGGGCCTTGAGCTGGGTCTCGGACAGCCCCTTCACCTTGCCGATCAGATGGTCGAAGTTCTTCGGCTCGTACGCCATGAGGCACCTCCAGAGAAAGAGTGAGGGAGTAAAAGAGTAAGAGAGAGCAGGACCATGCGAGTCCCCAAAGCCCATCGCCCCGTTGCGGCCCCGCCGCAGGGGCACGGCGGCGCCGTGCGTCTACGGACGGCGAGCCTTAACCCGGATTATTCATGAGAGAAACACCGCAGCCCCGAGTAGCGGCCCGCGGGCCGCGTAACGAGGGGCGGCTCAGGCAATGGCGCCCCTCTTTCCACGTGCTGCGGGGCCTACTCGGGGCCTACTCGGGGCCTCGGGAATCTGCATGGACGCTGTCTCGTACAAAGACTCACGAGAACTCATGGATAATCCGGGTTAAGACAGTCTCTAACGTCTCGTCCGCACTACGGCCGGCTTCCGCGACGGCTCCGCCCGGCGGACCCTTCCGGTCCCGGCCAGGTCCGCCGCGAGCGAGCGCCGGACGGGGGCGGGAAGCCGCGTCGCATGAAGATACCCGGGGTGCCTCGCCTCGAGCGCGGCGGAGCCCCGACCCGCAGCGAAGGCGCGCCGCTGGGCCGGCGACAGCCGGAATCGCAGGTAGTGGACGCAACTGGTCCTCTCCGCCTCACTCCGTCCGCGTTCGTATTCGGCGCGCACGGCCGACTCGCCGATCCGCAGCCAGAGATTGGACTCGATCCCGACGAGCCCGGGCATCTCGCTCCGCAGCGATCCGCCGTCGGTGAATTCGATGAACATCGTCGCGCTCAATTCCCCGTCCCCGGGCATCAGGGCGTTGTAGACGTCGAGTTCCTCCTGGATCTTGCGGGGATCGGTGAGTTCCTCCGCCCGGACCATCTCCTGAACCTGGAAACGCAGGGTCTCACGGTTCTCGAAGACGAAGGTGAGGCGGGGCCCCACCGACACCCGCCTGCTGCGCTTGAGACGGATGACCGCGGCGCGCATCTCCTCCCGGGCGCGGATGTAGGCGCCCAGCGGGAGGAGGTCGTTCAAGGAGAGCGGTTTCATCGTGGAATCCGTCCGCGTACGAGGTTACCGCATTGTCATCCTTCGCCCTGCCCGCCGGACCCTTCGGCAGGCTCAGGGCAGGCTCCGGCGGGCAGGGCTCAGGATGACAATCTGGCGCCTCGCTCGTCGGCGCATTTCTTCTCAGGCGCTCAGAATGACAACGTCAGGGGCGATAACCTTGCACTCCGGGCCGTTCCTCGTCTTCCGTCGGGTCAACTCCGCGTCGTCTCCGCGGCCGCCCGCAACGGGCGGCCCTACGGGACCGCGGCGCCGTCGAATCCCAGCCCGTAGGCCCGCGCCAGGATCTGCACCGAATGATACGTGCGACGCCCCAGCCCCTGCTTCAGGGCGAGCCCCGCCAGCGGACAGTCGGTCGCCACCCAGTCCGGCCGCTCTTCCTCCACCCGGGCGCACATCCTGTCGCCGATCTTCTTCGAGAGCTGGAAGAACTCCTCCTTGAGACCCCACGTGCCGTCGATCCCGGCGCACTTTTCCACGACCTCGATCTCTGCCCCGGGGATGAGCGCCAGCACGTCGCGCGACTTCAGCCCGATCTGCTGGGCCTTCAGGTGGCAGGGAACGTGATAGACGATCCTGCCCGGCTTCCACGAGAAATCCGTCCTGAGTCTCCCCGCCCGGTGTTCGGCCCAGAGGAACTCTCCCAGGTCGCGCGTGGCGGCGGCCACCGCCTTCGCCTCGGGGGTCGGCACGAGGACCGGGTACTCCTGCTTCAAGGTGTACGCGCAGGTCGGTCCGGGAACCACAATGGGCAGCCCCCGGGCCGCCAGGGGCGCGAGGGCCGCGACATTCCGCTCCGCCTTCTCCCTCGCGGCAAAGATGTCGCCCCCGTCGAGGTGCGGCATCCCGCAGCAGACCTGGTGCGGATGTTCCACCTCGATCCCGTTCCGGCGGAGCACCGCCAGCGCGGCCTTGCCGACGTCCGGATCGTTGTAGTTGACGGAGCAGGTGGCGAACAGGGCCACCCGTGCCGTCCCCTCCCCTCCGGGCGAAGCGGGCTGATCCCGGCGCCACGCCTCGAAGGACTCCCCGGCGAATCTCGGCAGCACGCGTTGCCGGTGGATGCCGAGGGTCTTCTCCATCACCCAGCGATTGACCGCGTTTTCATTCGCCCAGTTCGCGATCGGGGCCAACCGGGTGCCGGCGGCGCCGACGAGGTCCGGCCGACCCAGCAGCCAGTCGGAGAGCGTGATCCCCTCGCGCCTCGCCCGCACGGCCCGGGCCCGAAGCATAAGCCGGGGGAAGTCGAGCTGGTACCGGTGCGGCGGGGTGTACGGACACTTCACGAAGCAGATCTTGCACTGGTAGCAGAGATCGACCACGCGGCGGAGGTGCGACTCGGTGAGCCCCTCCACCGATTCCCCGTGGGTGTCAATGGCGTCAAAGAGCGCCGGAAAGGAAGGGCAGAGCGGGAGGCAGAGACGGCACCCGTGGCAGATGTCGAAGACGCGGCGCAACTCGACGTCCAGGGCCCGGGCGTCCCAGAAGGCGGGCACGCCGGGATCGACCGTCGAGTGCTCCGTGGCGTCCAGGCCCATCGCGCCTCCCCGAACGGCCTACGTCAGCGACTCCAGCCCCCGGGTGAACCGGCCGGCGTGCGACTTCTCGGCCCGCGCGAGCGTCTCGAACCACTCGGCGACCTCCTCGAACCCTTCCTCGCGCGCCGTCTTGGCGTAGCCGGGGTACATTTCGGTGTACTCGAACGTCTCGCCCGCGATCGCCGCCTTCAGGTTCTTCCTCGTGTCGCCGATCGGCTCGCCGGTGGCCGGATCGCCGACCTGCTTCAGGAAGTCGAGATGTCCGTGCGCGTGGCCGGTCTCACCCTCGGCGGTGTCGCGGAAGAGCCCGGCGACGTCCGGGCAACCCTCGACGTCCGCCACCTTGGCGAAGTACAGGTAGCGCCGGTTCGCCTGCGACTCGCCGGCGAAGGCCTCCTTGAGGTTGGTGTGCGTCCGGGTTCCCTTGAGCGGCTTGGCCATGGGAGATGTCCTTTCCTACATGTGGGATGAATGGGAGTGAGCGGCGACCCGGCCGCGTCGGCTCGACTTGGCGCCGCCGCACCGGTCGCAATGCCCGTAAAACGTCACGCTGAACGAATCGGCCCTGAAGGGAAGCCGGCCCGCGGGGAGCCGGACCGTCCCGAAATCGCCGCCATGGACATCGTGCACCCTTCCGCAGTCCGTGCAGAGACAGTGGTGATGCGGGGCGGTGTTGGGATCGAACTGCCGGAAGTCCGCCTGAAAGTGATACTCGCGGACCTCCCCGAGTTCGCGCAGCGTCTCGAGCGTGTTGTAGACGGTGGCGCGGGAGATCCCGGGGACGCTCCGGGCGACCGATTCGAACAGATCCTCGGCCGAGGGGTGCGAGGTGTTTCCCTCCAGGGCCCGGAAGACGGCGATCCGCTGCGGGGTGATTTTCCGGCGCGTCTCGCGGTATCTCCTGATCGCGTGCTCGGCGGTGAACATGTCGCGTCTCCGGGGAAAGGGCCTCTGGGCGACTGGGAAACACTTCTCTGGTGCGACCCGGCGGCCAGATTCCTCGTTGCCGCCCTGAGAGACGGGCGGCTCCTCGGAATGACACGTCGGCAGGCACGGCACGCCCCACCGACACGACTCCAGACAGCGCCCGGCCATTAATCTAGAACTATTATAAATTAGTCGGCAGCCCTGTCAAGCCCAAATTGCGAAATCAGGGAAAGTTTTATTTTCGGCTTGTCACGACCTCCCGCACCGCCGCGCCCTGCCTCCCTTCACAGTTTGACGTGGGTACGACGCACGTCAGCGGCGTGTGGGGCACACAGGAAATACGTCAATTGACTCATCTGCGCGAAGGCGGCGGGGCGCCCGCATGCCGCGACGCCTCCATCATCCGCCTTGGGCTCGGAGCGAGTCTCCGCAGAGCTCGTGCCCGAGGCCGACCCTCCGTTCCCGGTGGCTCGATTCATCGCGCGATGTTCAGCGATGAATCGCTGCACTACAGACCTTAGACCCTGATCGATCTTCGGGAAACTGCAGATCGAAGTATTCCTGACAGGAAGGTACAACGGAGCCCGTGTCCAGGCTCCTCGATCCACCGGCGTGGAGAGGGTCAGCCGCATGTGTTCCTCACACAGGTGGTTAACGACGTCGTGGAAGCAGATACGGAATTGCGCCGGTAGACCGCAATCGTCCCCGGGACCCCTGGAGTGCTCACAGGAAGCCTGCCCGTGGCTCGGTACCTCCCAGTACCTTGTACGGCCGCAATATTCACACATGGATGATCAACCGCGCGTGGCTTTGAGGGCACCCACAATGGCGTCGGCGTCGATCCCGTGGGCGGCCATCAGTTCCTTCGGAGAACCGGATCGCGGCAGTTCACGAACGGCCAGACTCGTCAACGGGGCCGTTCCGGCCAGGGCCTGCGCCACCGCCTCGCCCAACCCGCCCTCCGACGCATGATCCTCCACGGTGATGATCCGGCCGGTCTCCCGGGCGGCCGTACGGAACGTCGCCGCGTCGATCGGCTTCACGGAGTAGGCGTCGATCACCCGAACGGCGATCCCCTCCCCCTTCAGCCGGTCCGCGGCCGCGAGCGCCTCGTAGACCGTCACCCCCGCGGCGACGATCGTGGCGGAGTCCGACGCCGAGCGCCGCAGCACTTTCGAGCCGCCGATCGGGAATTCCTCGCCGTTCTCGTAGAGTACCGGCGTCTTGGGCCGGGAGGTCCGCAGGTAGACGATCCCCTTCGCCCGCGCCGCCTGCTCCGTGAGGCGTTCCGCACTCACGGCGTCGCAGGGGTACAGCACGGTGCTCCCGATCACGGCCCGGAACATGGCGATGTCCTCAAGTCCCATCTGGGAGGGACCGTCCTCGCCGATCGAGACCCCGACATGGCTGCCGCACAGGACCAGCACCGGAGGTTGCGAATAGGCGGCCATCCGGATGAAATCGAAGGCCCGGCTGAGAAAACAGGCGAAGGACGAGGCGAACGGGATCTTCCCTTCCGCGGCGAGCCCCAGCGCCGCCCCCACCATTTGCTGTTCCGCGATAAAGCACTCCACGAAGCGATCTGGATGGGCGTTCTTGAATTTTTCCGTGAAGGTCGAGTTCTTTACCTCGGCGTCCAGGACGACCACGTCGGCGGAGAGTTTCCCGAGAGCGACCAGGGCGCTGCCATAGGCCTCGCGGGTGGCCACCTCCTGGCCGAGCTTGTAGGCCGGCTGGACGTGACCGTCGAAGGGCCTCGGCGCCGGCCGGGGCGAGGGAGAGCCCCGTTCCTCGCGGCGGGGAACGTCCAGGGGGCCGTTCGTTCCAAGTTCCGCGAGGGCCTTCTCCAGTTCCGGCCCCTTCTTGAGCGGCTTCCCGTGCCATCCCTCCTGTCCCTCGAGGAAGGAGACCCCCCTCCCCTTCTGGGTCTTCGCAATCAGAACGGTGGGCCGACCGGAGGTGCGTCGGGCGACGTCGAGCCCGTCAAGGATGGCCGGCAGGTGGTGCCCGTCGATCGACTTCGCTTCCCAGCCGAAGGCGCGCCAGCGGGCGGCCATGGTCTCGGCGTCGTGCTTCAACATGGTGGGACCGCTCTGCCCGAGGGCGTTCAGATCGACGATGGCGCAGAGGTTGTCGAGCCCCAGATGCGAGGCGTGCTGGGCGGCCTCCCAGACGGCGCCTTCGGCGGTCTCCCCGTCTCCGAGGAGGACGTAGACGCGCGAGGTACGTTTGTCCATCCGGCGGGCGATCGCCATCCCCACGCCGGCGGAGAGTCCCTGACCGAGGGAGCCGGTGGCCACGCGGACCCAGGGGGAACGCGGAGTCGGGTGCCCTTCGAGCGTGCTGGTGATCCGGCGGAGCGTGAGCAGATCCTCCCGGATCGCGCCGGCCTCATGAAGCGCGGCCCAGAGGATGGGCGCCGCGTGCCCCTTGGAGAGGACGAAGGCGTCGGCCTCGGGGGAATAGGGGTCGGAGGGGTCGAACTTCATCTCACGGAAGAAGAGGGCGGCCATGAGGTCGGCGCAGGACATGCAGGTGGTCGGATGGCCCGAGGCGGCCTCGCTGGTCATGAGGAGCGAGTGACGTCGGAGCCGGCGGGCGAGTCCTTCGAGGGTCTTGATCTCGGCCAGCATGGCAGTCTCCGGAGGGAAGGAGGGTGGAGCGGGTCGGGGACGTGGCGGAACGATCGGCCATGGTATGCGGGGGAGCAGGCCGTGTGAAGGAAAATGGAATTACTGAAAGCGCCGGCCGGGATGAACGCCGCAGGGGCGGGGCTTGCCCCCGCCCTCCGGTGGATGACGTCCTCCCACAGTGGCAGCGTTCGTTCGCCCCCACGCCACACCACATCGGGGGCGGCCGCAAGGGCCGCCGCTACGGGGGGGGGAGAATCCCGTCAGTCACATCGTTACGGTTCCTAAGCCCCGTCGTCCCCGATCGCCTCGACGGGGCACTCGTCCTTGGCCTGCTTGCAGAGGGTCTCTTCCTGCGGGGTGGCGGGCTGTTTGAAGACGTAGGAGTATCCCTCATCCTCATTGCGGCGGAAGTTGTCGGGGGCGGTGGTGCGGCAGAGGTCGCAGTCGATGCACTGGGCATCCACGTAGAATCTGCCGTCGATGTTGTCGGGCCGCTTCTCGGCCTTGTTGGCCATGGGGGGGTCCTGAAGGGAGGGGCGTCTAGGAGACGGGGAAGGCGTCGGCGAAGGTCTGCTCCTTGTGATCTTCGGCCTGCCACGCCTGGCTCTCATTGAGTTCGAGGGCTTCGGCGAACGGGAGCATGTAGATCGTCTCCCACGGGCAGGGCTTCACGCAGAGCTCGCAGCCGATGCACAGATCGAGATTGATGCGGCAGATCTTGTTGACGTTGGGGTCCTTCGTGCCGGGAAGGAGACGAATGCAGTCCACGGGACAGAACTGCACGCAGGCCTCGCAGCCGGTGCAGCCGTTCTCATCGATCATGGCGAACTGCTTCGGCGGCTTGCGGCGCGGGGGCGCCTTGGGCGCGGCCGGGGCGGGGGGCTTGGCGACTTCAGGGGACATGCGAGCGATCCTGGCGATGGAGATTCGTCTTTCAACTGAGAATACCATAACAGACCGGACTGAGAAGTTCAAGAGGGCGCAGCCCCTCGGGTGAGCGAAATCACCGCTTGCCGACCACCGCGGATTCCCTCAAGCCGATCCCCCAGGTGCCGGGGCTGAGATCGAAGGAGAGATCCTGGCCGGCCCGGCGAACGACGAGTCGGACCGAAGCATCGCCTCGCTTCAGAGCGGCGCCCTTCGCCTCCTGCAGGTCCTGGCTCGCGCGAATCTCCTTCCCCGCGCAGGTCAGAATCTGGTCGCCCGCTCGTAGCCCGACCTTCTCTGCGTGGCTCCCCGCCTGAACACTCTGCACTTCCTGCCGCGTCTCGACGAAGAAGCCGACGGCCCCAAACAAGGCCCCGACCGCCTCCGACCCGCAGTCCTCGCACACCTTTCGCGCGAGCGCATCCAGCGCGGCGCCCTCCGGTCGACCTGCGGCGTCCAGATACAGCCATCGCAACGCCTCGGCCCGCTCGGGGGTGCGCCCGAGGGGGAAAGCAAACCGCGCGGTGAGGGCGCGTATCCGATCCGGCGAGAGCGTCCACGCGCGCCTCAGGTCCGCCTGCGCCCCGTCCAGGTCCTTCTGCTCCCACCGGAGCAAGCCTCGGTACAACCTCGCATCCACAGCGATCCACGGATCGAAGGCGCCTTGATTCGGAACCAGGCGGAGCGAGGGAAGCCCATGCTCGGCCCTCTCGCGTTCCTTCTCCCAGTCTCCTTCCGCGAGTCCGACCGCCACATCGTAGGCCTGGCGCGCCTCCGCGGAACGACCCGTCACCCACCGCCCATTGGCAAGCCAGAGGTACTCTCCGGCGTCCTGCGGCTTGAAGGAGAGGGCGACGCACCCCTCGTCCGCGGCGCGGAACTCCAGGGAGGGACAGACAAACTGGGCCCAGAATCCGGGCCCCGAGTGCGCCCCCGCTCCTACAAAGCCGAAGTACCCATCGCCGCAGATCGGGGGTCCCGCGAACGATTCGCGCTCGCTCATCTCCGCCGGAGACGGCCCGATTCGCCCCACGCCGCGGTCCGGAAAGGGAACCCTCTCGAAGTCCATGTCCAGATCGCTGGGCAGATCCTCGCCCATCCGGAGTAACAGGACCTGGTCTATCGACGTATCCGTGTTCGTATACCGGGTCGAGACCGTGCGCTGGGGGAAGTCCGTCGCTCCATCGGCCTTGAGGACAAGACCGTAGGCGGGAGAATCCGCCCCGGATGTCTCGATCCGGTTGCTCGATCCTTCCACCGGCCACCGCCACGGCGCGAACTCCGTGAAGCCAAGGAACGTAGTGGTCGCCCAGTCGAGTCGCTTCGTCGCCACGCCGGCATGAAAGGCATGACCCTCGCCCCGGAGACGGACAGGGAGCAGACAGAACTGAACGGAGTCCGAAGGGGTGAACCACTCCCAGGCGCTTCCTTGGGTGGCGCAGGCATCCCTGCCTGCGCCGGGGCGGGCGGGGACGCCCGCCCCACCCCGGCAGACGGCAAGCGGAGAAGAGACCAGCCAGTCCGCCGGCGCGCTCTCCGGACCCGCGAGCGGGATACGTCGAAGCGATCGAGTCAGAGACTCGAGGACGTCCGCCCGCCGCCGGAGGGCGTCCCTCTTCTCGGCATCGAGCCCTCCGGCGGTGGCCTCGAGTCGAACCAGCTCGAGGGCAAAGTCCCACCGGCGAGCCCCCTCGAGGTGCGTGACGCACCCCGGCAGCAGATCACCCTCCCGGCCCGGCCAGACGGCAACGGCCTGCACGGCCTCCTTCCGCAGGTCCTCGCAGCGATTAAGGGCCCCCAGGCACCGCAGGACCCCCTGCTGTCCGAGAAAGGACTCCGGCGAGCCCGGGGTCCTGTCGCGCGCCATTTCGTACAGTGGAAGCGCCTCCTCCCATTGCCGAACCATCTCCGCGTCACCGGCGAAATCGAGGTCGCCCATGGCCGACGACGTGGCGTACGGCGAGACGATCGCCCCGGGCGCGCCGGCGTGCGGCGGTTCCCCGCGATCGGCACCTTTCAATCCCGCGATGTAGACGCCCTCCGACATGGAGCGAAACACCTCATCATCGCCGTCGCCGTCAAGGTCGAAGGCCGTCCCCACTTGCGAGACACGTTCGTTCGCCGGGGGTCGCATCCGACTCCACCGCCGCCATTCGGCGCCTTCCCGACGATACAGCGCCGCCGGCGACGACGAGGCGGACGGGGCGCGCGCCGCCTCGCCGAATCCCTCCATGCCGCCGAGGGCCCAGAGGAAAGAAGCGTCACCGCACCGGAGCGGCATGCCGCTGAATCCGCCCTGATCTCCTTCGAACCAGTCGCCCCTCACGATCGGTCGGCACACGATGGGCGAGGCGCCTTCGACAACTTCGACGCTGAAAACCCCTGGGGGTTGGAACCTCTCCTCGAAGCCGGCCTTCCCCAGCGCGCGCGCCTGCAGCGCGACGTACTCGCGCCTCCAGCACGTGAATGCCAGAAAGCTCCGACCCGCCCCAGCTGGGTCGTCCCGCACATCGCTGACGATGCCGAGGGGTTGATATCCGACCTCTTCGAGATCGCCGTCCGTCCAGCGAAAGGCCTTGATGCCGTAGGTGCTCCAAGCCCCGGCAAAGACGAGGATGAGCGGCGAATTCGATGCCCCGGCGGAGACGACCGCCACGCGGTTCACATCCCCTCCCATATGCTTCGTGAGGCGAAGTTCCAGTCGTCGAGCGGCGCGCCGCCACGTGTAGACTCGAAGAGACCGCTCGGACGTGCCGGTCCCGATGAGGACCTCCGAATCGCCGTCGCCGTCAAGATCGACAACGGGGAAAGGGGGAAGGCCGGTGTAGGAACCGATCGCGGCGCGATCGATCTCGGCGATCTTCCCTCCTGCGCAGGTCAGGACGACGAGCAGGCCCGCCTTGTTGGTCCCTCCGGCGGCCAGTAACTCGGGCCGCTTGTCTTCGTCGAGGTCGCGCGCGGTGACCGCAGCACACACGCCTCCCCATTCAGGCGGCGCCACGTGGGTCCCGATCTCCTTCCAGGCTCCGTCGGCACCGACATCCAAGACGTGGATGCCGTCGGACGGCGACAGAACAACATCCATCTTGCCGTCGGCATTGACGTCGGCCCCCACCACCTGGGCGCTTCCGAACGGGAGGCGAACCTCCCCAAGCATGGACCGGGAAAACTGGAGATGATCGGCGAGGTCTGTCCTGAGATCCGCCGGCAAGTGGGATGGGTCCACGCTTTGGAAGAACCCGCACGCCTCCTGGAACCGCATGGACCCCTCGGAGCAGCGTCCGAGCCAGTAGTCGCCCTCCGCCCAGATGGCGTCCGAGGCGGCGCCGCGCCCGATCCGCTGGAGGATCCCCCGCGCCTCGTCGAATCGGGCCTGTTCGACCAGTTCGCGCGCCATCCCGACGAGAAATGGCGCTCCGCTCCCGCGCGAGGCCGCGGCGCGATAGGCGCGGAATCGGAATTTCATCGCCTCTTGTTCGAGGCCCTGCCGTACGCCGCCCTCCTTCGCCTGAGCGGCGTGCCGACACACGTTCGCCCGGAGTTCGTAGGCCTCAGCCATCGGCAGTGCCGGGTCCGATGCGGCATCGGTCTCATATTCCCGGGTCAACCGCTCCGCGACGGCCTTCGCCTCGTCCAGCGCACCTCTGTCGAACGCCGATCGCGCCTGCGCCAAGAGCGTCCCCGCGGCGACACGACGCTCGTCCCGCGCGACCCGCTGCTGATAGTTCTCCCAGAGGGTCCGGGTGGGGCGCCAAGCAAGCGCGGCGCCGACCACGAGCAATACCGCGGAAACGGGAATGACGATCTCCCGGTGCCGGGCGACCCCACGCCAGAGACGGTAGGTCCACGAGGCCGGGCGGGCCAGGATGACCTCGCCGTTCAGGTACCTCCTGATGTCGTCGGCGAGTTCCTGCGCCGTGGGGTAGCGCCGCTCCTTGGACTTCGCCATGGCCTTGGCGCACATGGTCGCCACGTCGCCGTGCAAGGCGGGAACGACTACGGCGAGCGACTCGGGATCCTCCCGGATGATCCGCGCGAGCATCCTGTGGACGTTGTCGTCGTCGAACGGCGGCCGACCCGAGATTGCCTCGTAGAGGGTGGCGCCCATCGAGTAGACGTCGGTCCGGGGGCCGATCTTCTGGACATCGCCGCTCGCCTGTTCTGGGGACATGTAGGCGGGAGTCCCCATGACGCTCCCCGTCTGCGTGAGGCGCGTCTCCGCGGAAATGTCTTTCGCGAGGCCGAAATCGGTTACGAGGACGCGGAAGCGGCTCGTCTCGCCGGATGCAAGCCGGATGCTGCTTTCCTGGCCCTTGCCACCGTGGGCGTTGTCCTCGTCCCTATCGCCCGCCCCTACCTTTGTCAGCATGATGTTGGCGGGCTTGATGTCGCGGTGGACGATCCCCTGGTCGTGTGCGTGCTGAATCCCGAGGGCCACTTCACGCATGATCCGCAAGGCCGCGCGGGGCGGGAGCGATTTCATGGTCTTCAAGACGTCTTTCAGGCTTTCCCCGTCGATCAACTCCATCGTGTAGTAGGGCTTGCCATCGACCTCGCCGACATCGAAAACCGACAGGATGTTCGGATGTCGCAGCCTGGCCATGGCCGACGCCTCGCGCCGGAATCGCTGAAGGCTCTGCTCGTCGGCCGTCTCGGTGCGGATCACCTTGAGCGCCACGTCCCGGTTCAATTGGGGATCGTGGGCCCGATAGACGACGCCCATCCCGCCCCCTCCCAGTTCACCCAGGAGGCGGTAGCGACCGAAGGGGCGACTGATTCCGGCGGGGGCCGAGACGGAGGTTGCTCGGGCGAGAGGAGGCCCGCCCGGACGACGGTCTCGGCGAATCTCCGGTCGTCGGGTGAGGCAGGAACGTCCGCCATGGCGCTTACTCATGCGCTCCGCACACCGCCGGGGTCTCGGCCTCGGCGAGGGAACGGATGCGCGGACGTTCGCCGCAGAGGCTGCACTCCGGATCCTTGCGCTGCCTCAGTTCGCGGAACTTCATGTCGAGCGCGTCGTACAGCAGGAGCCGGCCGATGAGCGGCTTCCCCACGCCCAGGATGAGCTTGATCACTTCGCTGGCCTGCACGAGGCCGATGACGCCGGGCAGGACGCCCAGCACCCCGGCCTCGTTTCAGCCCGGCGCGAGGTCTTCCGGCGGTTGCTCGGGGTACAGGCAGCGGTAGCACGGCCCCCCGAGGTGCGGTGCGATCACGGTCGCCTGGCCCTCGAACTGGAAGATCGAACCGTGCACGACGGGCTTCCCCGCGAACCAGGCGGCGTCGTTGATCAGATACCGCGTGGCGAAATTGTCCGCCCCGTCGCAGATGACATCGTACTTTGAGAAGAGTTCGCCGACGTTTTCCGGTCCGAGCCGGATCCGGTGCGCCTCCACCTTCACGTCGGGATTCAGCCCCTCGATGGTCGCTTTCGCCGACTCCACCTTCGGCCGGCCCACGTCGGCCGTCGTGTGGAGGATCTGGCGCTGGAGATTGGTGACGTCCACGACGTCCGAATCGACCACCCCCAGCGTGCCCACCCCCGCCGCGGCGAGATAAAAGGCCGCCGGCGAGCCGAGTCCTCCGGCGCCGATCAGGAGGACACGCGCGTCGAGGAGTTTCGCCTGCCCCTTCTTCCCCACCTGCGAGAGCATGATGTGCCGCGAATAGCGGTTCAGCTGGTCGGCCGAAAACTGCCGCTCCTGTTCCACCGGAAGGGCGTGCTCCGACCAGCCGCGGAAGCCGGTCGCGAGGGAGGTGACGTGGGTGTACCCCAGAGTCTGAAGCGCTTGCGCCGCAAGCAGCGAACGGGACCCGCCCCCTCAGGTGAGGACGAGCGTCCGGCCGCGATCCGGGACGAGGCGGTCGATCTTGAACTCGAGCGTGCCGCGGCTGGCGTGAATCGCGCCGGGGATGTGGCCGTTCTTCCACTCGTCGTCGTCTCGGACATCGATGACCGTGACTCCGCCCGACTTCAGCATCCGGGCCAGCTCCGGCGGGGTCACCTCCGGAACGGTCCGACGGGCCTCGATGATGAGATCATTCCAGGATTTCGGCATGGCGAGTCACCCTCCGGAGCCACGGATCCAACCGCGAATTGCGCGAATTACGCGAATTCAACGACAGAAACAACAGAAACAACAAAACAACAGAAACAACAGAAACAACTGAGGAGACAACAGAAGCAACAGAAACAGCCGGTACGTCAGAACGTACGGGGTTACCGCACTGTCATCCTGAGCTCAGCCGGCCGCTCCGCCACACGCC